>NZ_JBQXYB010000013.1:0-118611 GCF_052645315.1 Salinicola sp. V024 | reverse complement strand
GAACACAAGGCCTCGCCAGACGTTGGACTGGCGAACCCCACTGGAAGTCTACGCCGAGGTGCTCAAGAAATCCGTCGGCGGACCGAGCACCCTTCAATAGCGTTGCACTTGGAACTTGAGACCGCCGACTCTGGCGTGGAGTGGTTGGGTGAAGTGCCGGTGCATTGGGAGGTAACACGCCTAAAATTTATTTCTCGCATCGTCGACTGCAAGAATCGAACACCAACTTATTACGATGATGGGACATTCTTGGTTGTAAGAACATCGAATGTGAAAAAGCAGCGTCTTAGCGTTGTTGGTGCGTTTTACACAAATGAAGAAGATTTTAGGGTCTGGACGCAGAGAGGTATTCCGCCTGAAGGATCAATCTTGTTCACCCGTGAAGCTCCCGCAGGAGAGGTCTGCTTGGTACCCGAGGACGTACCTCTATGCTTGGGCCAAAGAATGATGAACATCATTCCAAGTGACAACAAGATCACTCGTTTTATTTTCGATTTTTTAACTTCTGACTGCTTTTCTCGCTATATAGACAGCGTGTCGCATGGCAGCACCGTTTCTCATCTTCGGGTTGAACAGGTCTACGATATTCCGATAGCTGTACCACCTTCTAATGAGCAAGAAATGATTGATATTAAGGTTTCAGTCCTTAAAAGCCAATTTAGCGAATTAATTGATGAAGCCGAAAATACCATAGGGATTTTGTTTGAACGTCGCTGTGCTTTAATTTCCGCCGCCGTTACCGGCAAGATCGATGTCCGCCACTGGCAGCCCGAGCAATCGATCGAACAACCGGAGCTACCAATGGTCGCCGAAGCGCACGCCACCTATAGCTGAACTCGGATAGCCGAATCCCAATAACAAGGAATGATGATGACGCAGGGCCGCAGTATTCGACTCTTTCTGGTGGATGGTACGCCCAATGGTTTGCTGACTGCCGAGATCATGAACTGGACCGGCCACGTTCTGACCGGGCCACGCACCAAATTGAGTGAGCTGGTTCAGCGCCCGGAGTGCGGGCGTACCGGTATCTATTTTCTGGTCGGGCCGGATCCGGACAACAGCCTGCGACCGCTGGTTTACATCGGCGAAAGCGACGATGTCAGCACGCGGCTCAAACAACACAACCGCCCGGAAGTGGCCGGGCCGGGTGGCGGCAAGGATTTCTGGGAACGGGTCTGTCTGATCACCAGTAAGGACCAGAACCTGACCAAGGCCCACGTCAAATATCTGGAGAGCCTGCTGATCAAGAACGCGGGCAACGTCGGCCGTTGCAAGTTGATCAACGGCACTGCCCATGAGTACATCAACCTGCCCGAGTCCGATCGCGCCGATATGGCATTCTTCGCTGAGCAGATCCGTACCGTGCTGCCGGTGTTGGGGTTCGACATTCTCCGAAATACTGCAAAGTCCTCTAGCCAGAAGCAAAAGGAGTGGCTGTCCACGCAGCCAGAATTCGAATCACCAGGAGCAGAAACCCCACGATTGAAAATGGAAGTGAGAAGACATGGCATCGTTGCATTCGCTCAAGAGCTTGATGGTGAATTCGTCGTTCTCGAAGGTTCTCTGGCCAGGAGTGAATGGATAGATCCCCGCAACAACTATCGCCATCTCTACAGCCAGCTTTGCGATGAAGGTGTCATGACGGACGATGGGAACGGTTTCAAGAAGTTCAGCCGTGACTATGGGTTCACGAGCCCGAATGCCGCTGCTGCCGTCGTTGCAGGTCGCGGAGCCAACGGCCGCGTAGACTGGAAAGTTGAGGCTACCGGGCAGTCCTACGCCGATTGGCAGGATCAGCAGGTAAGTGCTGCGGCGACAGAAACGGGATCCAAATCGACTCTGGACTGATTTTCAGTGTCACCTACGGCAGCCGATTACGGCTTTCAGTTTACCCATAGGTTAATAAACGGCCCTAGATGCCGCTTTCATGTTTTAAGACAAACCATACTGGTTTACCTTGAGGTAATGAATCGCCGGTTAAGGCCGCTTTTAGGTATGAAAATAAACCATCTCTGGCAGCAGATCCCGCATGGCGCCATCGTGACGACGGCGTGGCTTGCCGCGCATGGCGTCAGCTCGGATCAGGCGCGCAAGCTTGCCAGTAGCGGTTGGTTACAGCGCGTGGGGCACGGTGCCTACTGCCGTGCCGGTGATCCTCTCTCCTGGGAGAGCGCGGTCTTCGCGCTGCAGTCGAGCGGCGAGTCGGAATTCCCTTGCTTCTGGCCGGGCGGCCAGACGGCGCTGGCACTGAAGGGGTTTTCGCACTATCTACCGCTAGGGAACGGGGCGATGCATCTGTTTGGCGCAACCGCGACTCGGCTCCCCGGCTGGCTGAAAAACGCCGACTGGACGGGGCGAATCGCGTTTCACACCGATGGCAGCCTGCCTCCGTCGCTTGTCGGCAGCTTCGAGCGGGTCGAGCCGTCGGGCAAAGCGTTCGCTCTGACGATCTCGACGCCCGAGCGGGCTATCCTGGAGTGGGTTGCTGTGACGCCGAACGCGCTATTGTTCAGCAGCGAGCTGGTGGATACGTTCGATGGACTCAACACGCTGCGTCCACGACGCTTGCAGACCCTGCTGGAAGGATGTCGCTCGGTGCGAACCAAGCGCGCGTTTCTGGTGTTGGCGCGTCACGCAGGCCATGCCTGGTATCGGCGGCTGGATTTGGATCGGCTGGATCTCGGCCATGGCAAGCGTCAGCTCTGCCTGGGCGGCAAACTGGATAGGGAGTTCCAGGTGACCGTGCCGGAGGCGTTCGTTGATGCCCATTGAGCCGAGGTACCACGAACAGGTGCGGTTATTGGTCTCGTTGCTGCCGTTTCTGAATGACGAGCCGTGCTTCGCGCTCAAGGGCGGTACGGCTATCAATCTGTTCGTTCAGCCGTTGCCAAGACTCTCCGTCGATATCGATCTCGCCTATCTGCCGCTGGAGCCTCGCGAGGAAGCGCTGCCCCGCTGCCGCCACGCGCTTCAGCGTCTGGCTCGGGCGATCAGTGATCGAGTTCCGGGCGCGAGGGCCGATCTTCAGGACAACCGTCGGGACGAGCTTCGAGTCTTAGTGCGCCGGGGTCAGAGCCAGGTCAAGATCGAAGTATCTCCCGTACTGCGCGGAACCGTACACCCGCCCGAAGAGCGCGATGTTGTCGAGGCCGTGGAAGACGAGTACGGCTTTGCCACCGTGCGGGTGGTTTCGCTACCTGACTTGTACGGCGGTAAGCTCTGTGCGGCGCTGGATCGTCAGCATCCCCGGGATCTCTTCGATGTGAAGCAACTGCTCGACCAGAACGGTCTGGATCGGAGCATCTTCGAGGGTTTTCTGGTTTATCTGCTCGGTCATCCGCGCCCCTTGAACGAGGTGCTGAATCCGCGGCTGCAGCCGCTGGATGCCATCTACCACCAAGAGTTTGCCGGTATGGCGCGAACCGAGGTTCCACTGGCGGAACTGGAGGCGGCTCGTAGGGCATTACTGGCCCGGTTGGGGGAGCTGATCACCGATGACGACGTTCGCTTTCTGCTGTCGTTCAAGCAGGGAAAGCCAGACTGGTCGCTTCTATCGATCTACGGTGTCGATCAGCTACCGGCGGTGCGCTGGAAGCTTGCCAATATCCAGCGGATGAGCGAGGAAAAGCACCGGCGCTCTCTTGAGTCACTGGAGCAGGCATTGAGCGGTCTTCAGTGACAGTCTCATCCATGAGCTCTATATCCTGGCTTCCTTCTTAACCTTTTGAAACGCTAGTCTGTTACGAAACGAACGCAGCTAACGATCACGCCGAGCGCAGGGGATGACATGGCGGACAGCAGAGAAGCCCATTTTCAGCGGGACATCATCGACGCCATGGTGGCTGGTGGTTGGAAAACCGGCGGCGCCGGGAGCTATGACCGCCATACGGCGCTCTATACCGAGGATCTGCTTGGCTACGTGCAGGAAGCCTGGCCAGAGCGCTGGGAGAAGTTCTGCCAGAACAATCCGCAGGCATCCGAGACCGTATTCGTGCGGAAGGTCGTGCGGGAACTGGAGCAGGCCGGCACGCTCGACGTTCTGCGTCATGGCTTCAAGGTGCCAGGCGTCAAATTCGACCTATGCAGCTTTCAGCCCGATCACGGCATGAATCCGGATTCGCTGGCCCGATACCGCGCCAACCGTTTGCGCGTGGTGCCGGAAGTTTCCTATTCCCCTAACGCTCGAGACAAAGACGCTGGACAAGGCTATGACCCGCGCCTGGATCTGGTGCTGTTCGTCAATGGCATTCCCACGGCGACGCTGGAATTGAAGAGCCAGTTCAAGCAGACGGTCGAGAATGCCAAGCGCCAGTACCGTCAGGATCGCCCGCTCAAGGATCCGGTCACCCGTAAGGCGGAGCCACTGCTGGCATTCAAACGTGGTGCCCTGGTCCATTTCGCCGTCAGTCAGGCCGAGGTGGCGATGACCACCAAGCTGGCCGGCAAGGACACCTTCTTTCTGCCGTTCAATCGCGGCACGGAAGCGGGCGGCGCCGGCAATCCACAGCCAGATGATGATCAGACTTACGCCACCGCTTACCTATGGGAGCAGGTCTTCGCGCCGGACGCCTGGTTGAAGATTCTCGGTCGTTTTCTGCATCTCGAGCAGAAGACGACTGAAGACTTCCATGGTCGTCGCAGTACGAAAGAGACACTGATCTTCCCGCGTTACCATCAATGGGACGTGGTCAATCGGTTGATTCATTCCACGTTGGCGGAGGGCGCCGGGCAGCGCTATCTGGTGCAGCACAGCGCCGGGTCCGGCAAGTCGAATTCCATTGCCTGGACGGCTCACCAGCTGGCCAGCCTTTATGCAGACGATGGCCGGAAACTGTTCAACTCGGTGATCGTGATCACTGACCGTACGGTGCTCGACAGCCAGCTTCAGGAAACCATTTATCAATTCGAGCATGCCCATGGCGTGGTCTGCCCGATCACCCGTGAGGTCGGCAACCAGAGCAAGTCGGAACAACTTGCCGAAGCGCTTGCCAGCAACACGCGAATCATCATCGTCACGATCCAGACCTTCCCGGCGCTCTTCGATGCTCTGGAAAAACGCCCCAGGCTGGCCGAGGGCCGTTATGCGGTGATCGCCGACGAGGCTCATTCCTCGCAGACCGGCAGCTCGGCCAGCAAGCTCAAGGCATTGCTGGCCGCCGCCGGCGAATCGATGGATGGGGACGATAACGGCGAGCTGGAAGAGCGCGAGGGCAACGGCGAGCTGGAAATAACCGCCGAGGCCATGCTCGATGCTGCCGTCGCTTCGCGCCGGCCCAATGAGTGCATCAGCTACTACGCCTTTACTGCGACGCCCAAGGGCAAGACACTCGAGCTGTTCGGGCACAGACCGGAGCCGGACTTGCCAGCCAGCATCGAGAACAAGCCTCAGCCGTTCCATCTCTACTCCATGCGCCAAGCTATCGAGGAGGGCTTCATTCTCGATGTCCTCCGGAACTACGTGACATACAGCACGGCGTGGAAGCTCGCCCATCCCGATGGTCAGGAGCAGGAGGTGGATTCCAAAAAGGCGTCACGGACGCTCGCGAAGTGGGTTCGCCTGCACCCCTACAACATTGCGCAGCGAGTCGAAGTGATCGTCGAGCATTATCGTAAGAACGTGCATCACTTACTCGATAAGCAGGCCAAGGCGATGGTGGTCACGTCGAGTCGGCAGGAGGCGGTGCGCTATCAACTGGCGATGCGTGAGTACATCCAGGAGAAGCGTTACGACGACGTTCATCCGATGGTGGCGTTCTCCGGCAGCGTGCCGCCGGACGAGGCGATCCCCGAAGAGGTGACGGAGACCAGTCAACGGCTCAATCCGGGGCTCAATGGACGTGACATGCGCGAGGCATTCGATACCGAAGACTATAACGTGATGATCGCGGCCAACAAGTTCCAGACCGGCTTCGATCAGCCCAAGCTATGCGCCATGTACGTGGACAAGAAGCTCCAGGGCGTGGACTGCGTGCAGACCCTCTCGCGGCTCAACCGCCTTTTCCCCGGCAAAGAAACTTTCGTTCTCGATTTCTATAACGACGAACAGGATATTCTCGACGCCTTCGCGACCTACTATCGCAAAGCCGAGCTGGCCGATGTCTCCGATCCGCAGGTGGTCTACGACCTCCAGCGCACTCTGGATGCCAGTGGTATCTATCAGTGGCCGGAGGTGGAAGCCTTCGCCAGGGCGTTTTTCGATCCCAAGGCGTCTGCCTCCAGTCTCAGCTACCACTGCCGGCCGGCGCAGGAACGCTTCAAACAGCGTTATCGGCTGGCTCTGGATCAGTTTCAGGCTTGGAACGAGGCTCACCAGACCGCCGAGCGCAATGGCGACGATAAGGGCCTGAAACGTGCCGAGCAGGAGCTCAAGGACGCCGGTACCACCCGCGACGAACTCGAATTGTTCCGCAAGAACCTGAACAGCTTCGTGCGCAGCTACGAATTCCTCAGCCAGATCGTTCATTTCGACGACGCCGAGCTCGAGCAGCTCTGTGTCTTCGCGCGTGGACTTTATCCGCTACTGAGAACTGACCGTTTGCTGGAAGAAGAAGGCGTCGACGTCAGCGAGCTGGAGTTGACGCATTACCGCTTTACCAAGCGCGAAGAGAAACGTCTGCGGCTGGAAGAGGCCGAGGGCGACTACGGGCTAACCCCGGTCAGCGCGGTGGGCTCCGGCAAACCCCACGATCCTGAAAAGCAGCGCCTGGCCGAGATCATCGACCGGCTCAATGATCTCTACGGTGCCGAGGTCAGTGATGATGACAAGCTGCATTTTGCCAACGGCATCGCTGATCGTATCGAGCGTGACGAGGCGGTGATGGCCCAGGTAAAAACTCACAGTCAGGATCAGGTGATGCACGGGTTGTTTCCCAAGCGCATTACCGATGCCGTGCTCGACGCCATGAACGATCACGAGAAGCTCAGCATGCCGCTGCTAGAGAATGAACAGGCAGGCAATTTGCATTGCTCATTTTGAAGTTGTTGGCGAGTCGCGAAAGCTTTAGTGCGTCTTCGAAATAGCGCGCAGAGCTACCTTTCGCCTCCGCCCTCCCGCTCCCTAAACATCTCCACCACCCGCTGCTGGGCGATGCCGATGTGGTAGTCGATCGCCGCCTCGCAGGCATCCGGATCTCGTGTCCGCAGCGCGTCCATGACAGGTTGGTGGCTTTCCGCGACCTGTGCGGGGTCGTCGTAGAGCTGGCCGATCAGCAGAATGCAGAAACGCATCTCGTGGCACAGCTCGTCGAATACCCGCACCAGCCGCTGATTGCCGCTGAACTCGCACAGCATGCGGTGAAAGGCGACGTCCTCCTCTATCTGCTGGACGGCGGTGCCGTCTCGGGCGACGCGGCGCATGGTCTCGAGCTGGGCGTCGAGCGACGCTTCCATCTCGGCCGTCAGTTTGTCGGCGAGCAGGCGAACGGCATGACGCTCGAGACACAGGCGCAGATCGTAGACGTCGTCGAGTTCTGCGGCATTGAAGGTGCGCACGAAGAAGCCGCGCCGCGGCTGCGACACCAGCATGCCGCGGCTTTCGAGCAGGCGTGCCGCCTCGCGGACGGGGGCCCGGCTGACGCCGAAGTCCCGCGCCAGCTGCGCCTCGGCCAGATGCATGCCCGGCGCAAACTCTCCCTTCAGTAGAGCTTCGGTCAGCATGTCGGCGATCTGATTGACCAGATCGCGCTGCTGGATGGTGGCAAATCCCCGCGTGGTCGTCGTCATGTCATCTCGTTGGGCTGGCGGTTACCGACCGTGGCACTATCGCTGAAAACCGCACTTGGGTCGACTGTCGAGTGTCGACAGTTTGAGAATGGCCTGATAGCTTACCTGCAGCACAGCCCAGTCACGATTGCCCGATGCGCAACCCGGATCGAGCCCACCAGGAGAGCGAGATGGATACGCTGACCGATACCTCCCGAGCTACCACAAAGTCCGACGCGCGCCGCGATCTGGCGGCCGCCTATCGACTGATCGCCCACTTCGGGCTCGATGACAGCATCTATACGCATATCTCGGCGCGGGCCGAGGCGGGCAAGGAACACTTCCTGATCAATCCTTACGGCTATCGTTTCGAGGAAGTGACCGCGGCCAATCTGGTCACTATCGATCTCGAGGGCAACGTGATCGATGACCCGGAAAGCGCAGGCGTCAACAAGGCCGGCTTCACCATTCACAGTGCGATCCATGAAGCGCGACCGGACGTGCACTGCGTGCTGCATACGCACTCGGTCGCCGGGGTGGCGGTCTCCTGTCTGGAAGAGGGGCTGCTGCCGTTGAATCAGTGGTCGATGGAGTTTCACGGGCGTACCGCCTATCACGACTACGAGGGCATCGCGCTGGATCTGGCCGAGCGCGAGCGTCTGGTGGCCGATCTCGGCGACAAGCCGGTCATGGTGTTGCGCAATCACGGCATGCTGGTGTGCGGGCGCACCGTGGGCGAGGCGTTCAAACGGATGCACAACCTCGAGCGCAGCTGTCAGGCGCAGCTCGCGCTGATGGGTAGCGGCATGGAGATTCGCCGTGTCGACCCTGCGCTTGCCGAGCACACCGCCCGGCAATATGAAGCGTGGGATTCGGATCACGGCGTCACCGACCACGATCCGGAGTGGGACGCCTACCTGCGCCTGCTGAAGCGCATTCAGCCGGATTTCGAGGGCTGAGCATGGCGCGAAAAATTTGCGGCGTCCTGCTGGGTTCTCCGGAGATCATGACCGAATACATCGCGGCGTTCGAGCAGGCGACGCCGCAGTTTCATCTTGCCTTGCCGCAGGATGTCGCCGATCCCGAGGCAGTCACCTTCGCGTTGGCCTGGGACCCGGGCGCCGACGATTTTCGGCCTTACCCTAACTTGCGCCTGGTCTCGTCTATCGCCGCCGGCGTCAACGGGATTCTGGCCAGCGCGAGTCTGCCCGGCGACGTCCCGCTGATGCGGATTGCCGGTGAATCCCAGTCCCAGATGATGGCGGGTTTCGTGACCTGGCACGTGCTCTGGCACCACCGGCGCTTTGGCGAATACCTGACCCATCAGCGACAGGCGTACTGGGAGCGCCTGCCCAAGCGCGATGCCAGTGACGTGCGCGTCGGTCTCCTGGGCGCCGGCAAGATGGGCGGGGCCGTCGCGCGGGCACTCAAGGCGCTGGATTACGATGTGGCGATCCATTCGCGTAGCGGGCGCAATCTGCCGGTAGGTATCACGGGCTTCAGTGGTGACGAGGGTCTCGCTCAGCTCGCCGCGCGCAGCGAGATCCTGATCAACCTGCTACCGCTGACGCCGGAAACTCGCGGCATCCTGAACGCCGAGCTGTTCACTCGCCTGCCGACCGGCGCCGTATTGATCCATGTCGGCCGCGGCGAGCAGCTCATCGAGGCCGACCTGCTCGCCGCGCTCGATAGCGGGCAGCTCTCGGCGGCATCGCTGGATGTGTTTGCAGTGGAACCTCTGCCGACAGATCATGTTTTCTGGCGCCACGACAGGATCGTCGTGACCCCGCACGATGCCTGCGATTCGACGCCGACTCAGGTGGCCCACGAGGTCGCCGAAGCGATGGCGCGGCTGGATGACGGCCAGCTGCCGGCAAGCATCGTGGATCGCCACGCGGGCTATTGAGGATCAGGTGGGCTGCGTATGACAAGGACAACATCGATGAAGACCTTTTTTCACGACGACCAACTTCTGCACCAGCCGCAGACCTATTTTTCCCGCGGCAGGATGCGTGAACCCCAGGAAGTTCGCGATCGCGCCAAACATCTGCTGGCGGCGGCCAGACGGCTCGGCTTCGAGATTCAGGAACCGGCGGATCATGGGGTCGCCCCCTTGCGGGCGGTGCACTCGCTGCCCTATCTGCGCTTCCTCGAGAGCGCCTATCGGCGCTGGCACGAGCTCGACGAGGACTGGGGCGAAGAGGTGATCTCCAGCATCTTCGTGCGCTCGCCCAATGCGCTGCGCGGGATTCTCGCCGAGACCGCGCGCTACCTGGCCGATGGCAGTGCGCCGGTGGGCCAGCACACGTGGCAGGCCGCCTACTGGGCGGCCCAGAGCGCGGTGGCCGGTGCCGAAGCCCTGCTCGGCGGTGACCGCTTCGCCTACACGCTATCGCGCCCGCCGGGGCATCATTCGGGTATCGATTCCGCCGGCGGCTTCTGCTTTCTCAACAACGCCGCTATTGCCGCGCAGCATCTGACTTCGCGTTATCCGCGCATCGTCGTACTCGATACCGACATGCACCACGGCCAGGGCGTGCAGGAGATCTTCTATGAGCGCGATGACGTGATGTACATCTCGATCCATGGCGACACCACCAACTTCTACCCGGCGGTCACCGGCTTCGAAGACGAGCGCGGGCGGGGCGATGGCCTCGGCTACAACCTCAACCTGCCGATGCCCCATGGCTCACCGGAGTCGGTGTTCTTCGAGCGTCTCGAGGAAGCCTGTCAGACCATTCGGCTGTTCGAACCGGATGCGCTGGTGCTGGCGCTGGGATTCGATATCCACGAGAAAGACCCGCAGGCCAAGGTGTCGGTCTCCACGCCGGGATTCGGCAAGTTGGGCCGCGCCATCGCCGATCTCGACCTGCCGACGCTGGTGGTGCAGGAGGGCGGCTACTACCTGGAAGGGCTCGAGGCGAATGCGGTGAGCTTCTTCGAAGGGTTATCGGGCCGGTGACAGATCGGCTTCGCAGAATAGCCGCCTAGAGATTCTGGATCCGAAAATCCTTCGATCGGTCGATCTCGTCGCCGGCGACCATGAAGCGGCCGTGGCCACGGTAGTGGAGCGTCCGCGGGAGCTCGATCGAGGTGTCGACGTGGGCCTTGACGATCTCCCAGATGAACAGCTCGTGGCGGTCGATCTGGCTATCATCGGCCAGCCGGCATTCGAAGCTGGCGTAGCATTCGGCGACCAGCGGGGCCGAGACCTCGTCTCCTGCGACCGGGGTCAGCCCGAACGCCTCGAATTTGTCGATGTCGTCGCCATCGCTGTTGCCCACGCCGACCACGGCATCGATCAGATCCAGCGTCGGCACGTTGATCGTGCATTCGCGACTTTCGCGCACCAGCCGGTGGCTATGGTTGCCGGCGGTGATCAGGCAGCCGAAGTGTGCCGGCGCGAAGCCGAGCATCATGTGCCAGCCCATCACCATCAGATTGCGTTCGCCCTGCCACTGGGAGCCGACCAGCACGATGGGGCCGGTTTCCAGATGGCAGCGGCTTTGATCCAGCGGGAAATCGGTCTTGAATGATCTCAAGCGACGTTCCTCTCTGCCGATAGTGTGATTCCAGCATAGATCTTTGGCAAAGACCTCTGACATAGATCTTTGGCAAGGACCTCTGGCTAAGATCTTTGGCAAAGGCCTCTGATAAACACCTCTGGCATCGATGACTCGCATACCGCTTATCGATGCCTTCAATTTTTCGTCACAATCTTGTGGTTATATCCTGTGTGCCATCCCACCCGGACTCCTTCATCTAGGATCCGGCCACCTTTATTCAAGGAGAAGCAGCGTGAAGATTTCAGGGCGCATCAAGGCGTTGATCATTATGGCCGTCGTTGTCTACGTGCTCGCGCACGTGGTGCGCGCCATGCTGATGACGCTGATTGGCCCGCATGCGCTGCTGCCTCCGCCGCGCCGGTCGTCGGCACTGCCGCGATCAGCGCCACGCCTCGAATGTGACGAGGCCGAAACGCTCAAGCACTGCACGCGTTGCTGACGAGCGCTTACCCGTAGCACAGTGATATCGACGCACCCGGTCCCTCGGATCAGGTGCGTTTTTTGCGAGCTACGAACCCACGCCAACGCCATCGTCGGCTATGATGAAATCCTGCCGTGGCACCGTTTGCTGCTCACGGTGACGACGCCCCGAGGCCAAGGACAGGATTTTCATGCAATCAATTAAGACCGCCCTGATCGGCGCCGTCCTCTGCAGTGTGGCCGCCCAGGCTAACGCGGCGGATAGCGTTACCATCGGCACCAATAACTGGGCCGAAAACATCGCCATCTCGCACATGTGGCAGCAGTTGCTCGACGAAAAAGGGCACGACGTATCGCTGAGTGAAGTCTCCAAGCCGGTACTGTTCGGCGGGCTGGCGGAGGGCGATATCGATGTGTCTCTCGAAGTCTGGCTGCCAAGCGATTCCGAATATCTGAAGCCTTATGGAGAGCGGATCAGCCTGCACGACACCTGGTACGACGATGCGCTGGATGCGCTGGTCGTGCCGGCCTATGTCGAAGATATCGATACCATCGAGCAGCTCAAGGCGCATGCCGACGATTTCGAGTATCAGGGGGAATCGACGATTTTCGGCATCGAACCCGGCTCGTCGATCGCCAGCGAAACCGATGCCACCATCGAGCAGTATTCGCTACCGTTTCGCCAGTTGAGCAGCAGCGAGTCGGCGATGCTGGCGCAGCTCAAGGATGCCTATCAGCGCCACGAGCCGATCGCCGTGACGCTATGGCAGCCCCACTGGGCGTTTGCCGAGTACGATCTCAAAGTGCTGAAGGACCCCAAGAAGACCTACAGCGCCGGCGAGCAGATCAAATGGGTGTCGCATCAGGGCTTCGCCGCGTCGCATCCCGACGTCGCGAAGATGCTCGACGCCTGGCACATGACGCCGGAGCAGCTTTCCCAGTTGATGCTGACGATCGAAAAAGCCGGTGATCCCGATGATGGCGCGGCCCAGTGGATCGAAGAGAATCGGAAGCTGGTCGACGGCTGGCTGGCGGCAGATGACAACGGCTGAGCGTCGGCTCACCGTCGTTTTCCCGAGCTATCTTGCGCACGGATTACTGAAAGATTTTCGGTAACCCGCACCGCCGCTCACAAAAACGCCCGCACTCGAAAGAGTGCGGGCGTTGCCGTTTCTGCCAAGTATCGTTATTGAATGGCGTTACCGACGCCATGCCATCACGATCACTTGTTCGGCTGCTTGGTGACGCGGAGATAGGGCTTCTTCTCGTCCCAGCCGTTGGGGAAGAGTTCCTTGGCCTTCTCGTTGTCGATCGAGGGCACTATGATGACGTCGTCACCGTCCTGCCAGTTGACCGGTGTAGCGACCTTGTAGCCGTCGGTCAGCTGCAGGCTGTCCAGCACGCGCAGGATCTCGGCGAAGTTGCGGCCGGTGCTGGGCGGATAGGTGATCGTCAGGCGCACCTTCTTGGCCGGGTCGATGATGAACACCGAACGCACGGTATTGGTACCGCTGGCGTTGGGGTGAATCATGCCATAGGCCTCGCTCACCGAGCGGTCGCCGTCGGCCAGCAGCGGGAAGTTGAGCCCGCAGCCCTGGGTCTCCTCGATATCGCCGACCCAGCGGGTGTGATCGTCCAGCGGATCGACGGAGAGGCCGATTGCCTTGGTGTTGCGACGTTCGAATTCCGGCTTGAGACGCGAGACTTCGCCCAGTTCGGTGGTGCAGACCGGGGTGAAGTCCGCCGGATGGGAGAACAGGATGACCCAGTTGTCGCCGGCCCATTGGTGAAAGCTGATCGGCCCGTCGGTGCTTTCCTGGGTGAAATCGGGAGCGGTATCGCCAAGTTGCAAAGCCATGACTTTCTCCTGTTGCCGTTGGCGGCCTCGGTTCGAAGCCTAGAGTCGAATGCTCATCATGACGAGCGAGAGCGGCGCTGTGAAACAATCGATAGCCATAACGACATGCCCGCGCTCGTGCGATGTATCTGTAACATGGATGAGTGACGTGTCTTTAACGTGGTAGCCAAGATCCGATATCTCAAGGGCGCGGCGGTTTTTCCCTCACATGCGGGTCCCGATTGACACACTCGGACCCGTGCGCGGGCTACGATGATCCGCTCAGTTCGTGGGGGCGGCCGCGCCCAGGTAGTGCTTGCGCCAATAGCGGATATCCAGCGACGAAACGCTGACGGTTCGTCCGCTGCCGGGGGCATGGATCATCTGGCGATCCCCCATGTAGATGCCGACATGGGTGGCGTGGCTGCCGGAGCCGAAGAACAGCAGATCACCGGGACGGGCGACATCGATCTCTTTCAGGGCGTGAAACTGATCGTTGGACGTTCGTGGCAACGAGATGCCGATCTTGCCGTAGGCCATCTGAACTAGTCCCGAGCAGTCGTAGCCCCGGGGCGTGCTGCCGCCCCATTGATAAGGCGTGCCGAGCGCATCCTTGGCCGCCGACATCACCAGAATGCGGTCGATGGAAAGATTGTTGCCATCGATGGCGGGTCCGTCGTCGCGAGTGACGATCGCCTTCTGCGTGCTGCAGCCGGCCAGCAGAAGCAAAAGCAGCCCGGTGAATAACAGGCTTAGGCGAGAAACAGCCGGCGGTCGGCAAGCGCGGGTTCGAGGTGTGACAGCGCGTTGCGCCATGGGGTGGGGAATCGTGCCTGTCGCCATGCCCGTGGGCCCTGTTTGCCGGTTTCAACCGAGTGTAGAGCAGAGTCCGGGTAGCGCAAAGTCGTCGGCCGGGTCCGTCACCGACATGACCGGCATCGACGCCGACGCTTGTGACGGCCGGGCGGTGCCCTCATCTCTTTCAGCGATGCCTTCGCCCACGACGTCGTCATCATCCGTCTTCAGTCCGTCTTTTCATCGTCAGCCCAAGGAGTGTTCCATGACGATCGCCGAAGATCAGGTTCCCGGCGTGCAGCCCGCCACCGCCGACAGCCAGGGTTTCGTGCTCAACCACACCATGCTGCGGGCCAAGGATCCCAAGGTCTCGCTCGCGTTTTATACCCGCGTGTTCGGCATGCGCCTGCTGCGCAAGCTCGATTTCCCCGAGATGCAGTTCACGCTCTACTTTCTGGCGCGGGTCGACGACGACAGCGCCATCCCCGAGGACGACGGCGAGCGTACCGCCTACACCTTCTCGCAGAAAGGCGTGCTGGAGCTGACTCACAACTGGGGCAGCGAGAACGACCCCGACCTCAGCTACCACGACGGCAACGCCGAGCCGCAGGGCTTCGGGCATATCTGCTTCTCGGTGCCGGATCTGGCAGCGGCAGAGCAGTGGTTCGATGCCAACGCCGTCGAATTCAAGAAGCGCTCGGACCAGGGAAAGATGAAGAACGTGATCTTCGTCAAGGATCCCGACGGTTACTGGATCGAAGTCGTCCAGCCCTCGCTGTCGAAAGGTCTGGGAGCCTAGGGCATATCGCCCGGCGTCTCTCCACTCGGCAGGGCGTTGCTTGGGTGCTGGGATGAATCTCGCTGGGGTGGATCGCTCCGGCTGGATGCATAGGGTGAACGGCGCAGACAGCTGTCGTCGAGCTGCTTGAGCGTGGGGCGACCGAGCTGGGCCATCACGTTGTGCAGCTGATCCTTGAGCAGATCGATGGCGTGGGCCGCGCCCGCTTCGCCGCCGAGCGCCAGGCCGTACAGCGTGGCGCGTCCGCACAGCACGCCCTCGGCGCCCAGCGCTACCGTCTTGGCGATGTCGCTGCCGCGTCGAATGCCGCTATCCAGCAGCACGTGCATCGTATCGCCTACCGCGTCGACCACTTCGGGCAGGGCGTCCAGCGTCGCCGGTGCGCCGTCGAGCTGGCGGCCGCCGTGGTTGGTGACGACCACGCCGTCGGCGCCGATGCGCTTGGCCTCGCGCGCATCCTCGGCGTTGAGGATTCCCTTGATCAGCAGTTTGCCGGGCCAACGCTTGCGGATATCGGCCAGCACTTCCCAGGTCAGCCGGCGGGTCATGCGTTGATTGATGTAGCCAGCGGCGCTGCCCGCGCTCTGCTGCTCCCTGGGCAGATATTTCATCAAGTTGCCCAGCGTCGGCAATCCCTGGGGCCAGAGCGCGCGATAGGCCCACTGCGGATGCAGACCGGCGTCCAGCAGGTAAGGCCACGCCAGACGCCGCGGGTTGAGATAGCTTCTCGAATCCCATTCGCGACGCCCCAGCACCACGGTGTCCGTGGTGACCATCAGTACTTCGGCGCCGGCGTGTTTCGCCCGCTCGAGCATGTCGTTGCGAACCGCTTCGTCGTCCAGCACGTAGAGCTGAAACCAGAGCCTCACCGCCGGCACCGCAGCGGCGATCTGCTCGAGGCTGGCGCAGGAGACCGTGCTCAGGGTGAACGGGATGCCGCGACTGGCTGCGGCCCTTGCCAGGGCGATATCGCCGTCCCGCCACAGCATGCCGTTGTAGCCGGTGGGCGCGATCGCCAGTGGCAGCTCGGCGGGGCCATCCAGCAGCCGGGTTCGGCTGTCGCGGGCTTCGACATCGACCAGAGTGCGTGGCTGCCAGCCCCAGGCGCCAAAGGCGCGACGGTTGTCGCCGAGGGTGATCTCGTCTTCCGAACCGCCGTGGACATATTCCCAGGCGAAGGCGGGGAGTCGGCGACGCGCCATCCATGCAAGCTCATCGATGTTCTGGGCGCGGCGCCAGCGGTAATGGGAGGAGTAGCGTCGTTTCACGGGGCCTCTCGCGGTCGGCGGATGACGATGCGGTCGACGTTAGCACGCCACTCGTTTTCCGGCGATTCCACCAACGGCGAGGGACGGAACCCCGCCAGCGCGATGGCGTCTGATAGGAGATTCTTCCCGAGGCAGCCTGATTCGCGACGATCGGGTATGCTGCGACATCGACGGCAATTCACTAAAGGATGCGTGTTCATGGATCGTAGAACCCTGCTGAAGAGCTCCATCGCGTTGGCCGCCTGGTATGGTCTGCCCTCGGCCCCGCTGTTTGCGGCGGCGCGGGCTTCCAGCGGTATCGCCGATGGGCAGTCCGAGGCGTTCAGCTTCGATTGGCTACAGCAGTTCGCCAAGGGCCTGGCAGCCAAGGCCTATCAGAGCAACGTCGAGCAGCTACCGCCGACGCTCGCCAATCTGACGCCGCAGCAGTACAACGCCATCGGCTACGATCCCGACCATTCGTTGTGGAAGCGCATGAATGGCCCGCTCGATATCCAGTTCTTCCATGTCGGCATGGCGTTCAACCAGCCGGTGCGGATGTACTCGATCGATCCCGATACCCAGAAGGCCAAGGAGATCCATTTCCGCCCGGATCTGTTCGACTACTCGAAGGCCGATGTCGACGTATCGCAGCTCGAAGGCCAGGGCGATCTCGGCTTCGCGGGATTCCGCGTGTTCAAGGAGCCCTCGCTGACCGAGCGCGATATCGTCTCGTTTCTGGGTGCCAGCTATTTCCGCGCGGTCGACGACACCTATCAGTACGGCCTCTCGGCGCGTGGCGTGACCGTGAATACCTACAGCGACGGCAACAAGGAGGAGTTTCCGGCCTTCACCCGGTTCTGGTTCGAGACGCCCGAGAAAGGCGCGACCACGTTTACCGCCTATGCGCTGCTGGATTCGCCGAGCCTGGCCGGCGCCTATCGCTTCGTCATTCACTGCGAGGACGATCGCGTGGTGATGGATATCGACAAGCACCTCTATCCGCGCGAAACGATCGCCCAGCTCGGTGTCACGCCGATGACCAGCATGTTCAGCTGCGGTACCCAGCAGCGCGACATGTGCCTGACCTTCCACCCGCAGATTCACGACTCCGATCGACTGTCGATGTGGCGTGGCAACGGCGAGTGGGTCTGTCGGCCGCTCAACAATCCGCCGCGGGTCCAGTTCAATACCTTTGCCGACGACAACCCCAAGGGCTTCGGGCTGCTGCAGACGGATCACGACTTCAGCCATTACGAAGACATCGTCGGCAACTATCACAAGCGTCCGAGCCTGTGGGTCGAGCCCAAGGGCCAGTGGGGCAAGGGCGCAATCCAGATGCTCGAAATTCCCACCACCGGCGAGACCATGGACAACGTGGTGGCGTTCTGGAAGCCGGAGCAGCCGATCGAGCCGGGGCAGACGCTGAGCTACGGCTACAAGCTCCACTGGAGCGCGCAGCCGCCGGTGAAGCCGGATCTGGCTCGGGTACGCAAGACCTTCACCGGTATCGGCGGTTTCCCCGAGGGCTGGGCGCCGGGAGAGCACTACCCCAAAGTCTGGGCCAAGCGCATCGCGGTGGATTTCATCGGCGGTCAGCTCAAGCACTTCTACGACAACGATATCGGCATCCATACCCAGCTCGACGTGCCCGAAGGCGACGTCAAGCAGCTCGAGATTCTGTGGGTCGAGGAAATCGACGGCTTCCGCATCCAGTTCGACTGGTACCCGACCAGCGATTCCACCGACCCGATCAACATGCGCCTGAACCTGACCGCCGATGACAGGGCGGTGAGCGAAACCTGGCTCTATCAGTACTTCCCGACCCCGCCGGAAGAGAGAAACTATCCCGCGCATCCGGCTGCCAGCTGATAACGCCAAGGCACTAGCAACGACGATAGAAGGACATCACGAACGGGGCGGCCAGTTGGCCGCCCCGTTTCGTTTGCGGCAATCCGCTTTTTTCTGATTTTTCCTGGCGTTCACTGGCGGGGCCGATATCATCGGCGGCTTCGTCTGGCGGCAGGGCTCGGCAGGCAGGGTTCACGGTTTGAAAAGAGGCGATTCATGAATGCTGTGGTGCTGGCCATTCTGATCATGGTCACGTTGAGTCTGGCGCGGGTCTCGGTGGTGTTTGCGTTGATCGTTGCGGCACTCGTGGGCGGAATCTATGCGGGAATGCCGCTGGACGGGATTCTCGAGGCGTTCAACGGCGGGCTGGGTAACGGGGCGACGGTCGCCATCTCCTATGCAGTGCTGGGAGCGTTTGCGGTAGCGCTGTCGCGTTCGGGGATTACCCAGGGGCTCGCTCGCCGCGCCGTCGAGCGATTTCATCTCGAGGGCGTCGGAGCAGGCCGCCGCAAGGTGACGCTGGGTTTGCTGGGCTGTCTGCTGCTGGCCGCGATCAGCTCGCAGAACCTGATCCCGGTGCATATCGCTTTCATTCCGATTCTGGTGCCGCCGCTGCTGGTGCTGATGAATCGTCTCAGGCTCGACCGGCGGGCCGTGGCCTGCGTCATCACCTTCGGCATCACCGCGCCCTACATGCTGTTGCCGGTGGGCTTCGGGGCGATCTTTCTCAACGACATCCTGCTCGGCAACCTCAACGCCAGCGGCGCGGATCTCGGCCTTCATATCGAGGCCGCGCAGGTGCCGCTGGCGATGGCAATACCGATCGGCGGCATGGCACTGGGGCTGCTGGTCGCGGTGTTCTTCAGCTATCGTCGTCCACGGGATTACGAAGACCGTTCGCTCGTCGGTCAGAACCCCGAGCCCGTCCAAGTTCAGGCCCAGACTCGATTCGAAGGGGCCGGCCAACGTCTCAAGCCTTGGCAGAAACTGGTGCTGGCGCTTGCCCTCGTCGGCACCGTTGTCGTTCAACTGCTTACCGAGTCGATGGTGCTGGGCGGGCTGTTCGGCTTCGCGCTGCTGTCGGTCAGCGGCGTGTTTCGCTGGCGCGAACAGGACGATGTCTTCACCGAAGGCATGCGGATGATGGCCCAGGTCGGTTTCATCATGATCGCTGCCGCCGGTTTCGCCGGGGTGATGCAGGCGACCGGTTCCGTCGACAGCCTGGTGACGAGTTCCGCGGCGATGATCGGCGACCACAAGGGGCTGGCGGCGCTGATCATGCTGATCGTGGGTCTGTTCATTACCATGGGCATCGGCTCGTCGTTCTCGACCATTCCCATCATCGCCTCGCTCTACGTGCCGCTGGCGCTGAGCTTCGGCTTCTCGCCGCTGGCGACCGTCGCGCTCGTCGGTACGGCCGCGGCGCTGGGGGATGCCGGCTCGCCGGCCTCGGATTCCACGCTCGGCCCCACCGCCGGACTCAATGCCGACGGCCAGCATGACCACATCTGGGACAGCGTGGTGCCGACCTTTCTGCACTACAACGTGCCGCTACTCGTGTTCGGCTGGATCGCGGCGATGATGCTCTGAGCGGTCTTTCGGCGTCAGTGGTGGATCGATCTCGTCTGGCATCGCGCACTTGGCTCACTCGGCCAGCGGCGTTTCGCGCGTTGCCTGGCGGTGGGCCACGGCGTTCCAGGTCGTCAGCAGGGCGCCGCACACCAGTGCGGCGACCACGAACAGTAAACTATGGCTGCCGTAACGGTCGTCGAGCACCGTGGCAATCGCGGCGCCGGTGATCAGCGCCACCCAGCGCAACAGGCCGTCCAGACACGCTCGCCACTGTCCCGCAGCCAACGCTCGGCCGGTTCTCACCAGCGCCCCGGTCAGAAAGGTGACGCCGGACTCCTTGGCGCTGACCTGATTGAGCGTGCCCATGGCGGCGGCGATCGCGACCACGGTCACCAGGGTGTAGCCAGCGGCCACCGCGTGGGAGAACGCAAGGGCGATTAGTAGTGCGGTGAGCAGCATGACGAGCGTCGCACGCCATTGGTCGGTTCGGTCTCCGAGCCAGGCGGCCAGGGTCGTGGCCCCAAAGAACGCGCCTATCACCGCAAGAAGCGGCATGACGCCTGCCCAGTCGCCCATCGCCAGATGCTGCCCCACGTGAGAGGTGTTGCCGGTCATATAGACCGCCAGCAGATCGCGGCTGTGGCGATAGATCAGTGCATCGGTCGCCCCCGACACGACAAACAGCAGGGCAAAGGCCTGGATGGGGATGGGTTTGGGCGCTATTCGTCTCGTCTTGCGAATCGGTGTCACGGTTGGGATACCTTGGATTTGACGTGATCGGCGATACGTCCTGGGGTCGTCCACCAGACGCCGCGGGACTCCCGGTAATCGGCCAGCTCGGTCATTATCTCGCGTAGTTGGCGCAACCGGAATGGCTGCCCGACGAGCCAGGGATGCAACGCGATGCCCATGACGAGAGGCTGTCGGCGTGACTGCTCCAGCAGTTCCCGAAACTGATCGCGGATCATCGTCGTGAACTCGTCCATCGAGACGCGATGGGTCGAGATGGTCGGAATGTCGTTGAGCTCCTGCGGGTAGGGGATCGACCACAGGTCGCCGTGAGCCGTCTGCATGGTGATCGGGCGGTCGTCGTGGGCCCAGTTGAGGGAGTAGCCGAATCCCGCTTCGCGGAGCAGGTCGGGCGTCGTCTCGCTCTCCGAAATCCAGGGTGACAACCAGCCACTTGGCGTGGCGCCATAGCGTTCGGCGAGCCGGTCCCGGCAGTCGTGGATCAGCTCGCGTTCCTGCGCTTCACTCATCTGGCCTTGGCGCTCGGCATTGGTATGACCATGAGCGATAAGCTCGTCACCACGCGCCTGGAACGCGTCCAGTAGCGTCGGGCAGTGATCGAGAATCGAGGTGTTGGCGATCACGCCAATCGGCAGGTTCAGCGACTCGAAGAGTTCCAGGCAGCGCCACGCGCCGACGCGATTGCCGTAATCGCGCCAGGCATAATTGAGCACATCCGGTTCGCCCTCCGGGGCTGGTGGCGCGATCCCCACGCCACGCCCCTCGCCGAAAGCGTAATGCTCCAGGTTAAAACCGATATAGACGGCGAGGTCGGTATCGCCGGGCCAGCGCCACGTGTCCCTGTCGGTGATGGCGCGGTAATCGAAGCGTTGATGGTGGCGTAGCGGGCGGCGAGTCATCCTTGTCTCTCCAGATCGAGTGGGACCACTAGCGTAGACGCGAACGAGACCGATGAGGCAATCACGCTTCATAGGCTGCTAAGCTAGAGTCACCTTCATGACTCGTTAGGGAAGATGGATGAGTAAAAGCACCGACAAGAGCCCCAAGACCGCTAAAACCACCAAGACGACGAAGCGTGGCGCCACGCCGCTCAATGCAGAAGCGATGACGTTTCTGGAGCGCTATCTCAACAACGCCTCGCCCACCGGCTACGAGTGGGAAGGGCAGAAGCTGTGGATGGAATACCTGCGCCCGTACGTGGATGAGTTCATCACCGACACCTACGGCACCGCGGTCGGCGTGATCAATCCCGACGTCGACTACAAGGTGGTGATCGAAGGCCATGCCGACGAGATCTCCTGGTACGTCAACTACATCACCGACAACGGCCTGATCTACGTCGTCCGCAATGGCGGCAGCGATCATCAGATCGCCCCGTCCAAGCGGGTCAACATCCATACCGACAATGGCATCGTTCACGGCGTGTTCGGCTGGCCGGCGATCCATACCCGCCGTCAGGGTCCGAAGGAACAGCCGCCCGAGCTCGACAATATCTTCATCGATGTCGGCTGCAGCACCAAGGATGAGGTCGAAGCGCTCGGCGTACACGTCGGCTGCGTGATCACCTATCCCGACGAATTCTTCATCCTCAACGGCGACAAGCTCGTGTGCCGTGCCATCGACAATCGCATCGGCGGCTTCATGATCGCGGAAGTGGCGCGGCTGCTGAAGGCGCGCAAGCAGAAGCTCGATTTCGGTCTCTACATCGTCAACGCGGTGCAGGAAGAGGTCGGCCTGCGCGGCGCGGAGATGATCGCCGAGCGTCTGAACCCCAACGTCGCCATCGTCACCGACGTCAGCCACGACACCTCGACGCCGATGATCGAACCCAAGCGCGAGGGCGCCAACAAGATCGGCGACGGCCCGGTGATCTGCTACGCCCCGGCGATTCAGAACAAGCTTCGCGAGCGCCTGATCAAGGTCGCGACCGAGCAGAAGATTCCGTTCCAGCGCCTGCCGCGCTCGCGCGCCACCGGCACCGATACCGACGCCTTCGCCTACAGCAATTCCGGTGTCGCCTCGGCGTTGATCTCGCTGCCGCTGCGTTACATGCATACCACCGTCGAGATGGTCCACAAGCAGGACGTCGAGAACGTGATCGAGCTGATCTACCACACCCTGCTCGACATCAAGCCCGGCGAGACCTTCAGCTACTTCGATTGAGTGACGTGATGCCGGCCCGGGCCAACAGCTCGGGCCGGCAAGTCGACGTAGCGTCATTAAAAACCAGCACCGTCAACATCTGAGCAGTAACAGAATCTAAGCATCGTCAAAATCTAAGTACCGTTAAAATCTAAGCACCGTCAAAATCCGAGCGTCATCAAGAATCTGAACACCACGTCACCAACAACAACATCGTCTGGGGGTTCTCATGGCAAAAGCGACCGGCACTCTGCGCTGGTACGAACGCATTCCGCATCCAGCCATTCTGATTTTCTGTCTGTTGATCGTGGTCTGGGCGCTGACGCTGATCGTCCCCGCCGGGACTTTCGATCGGCACGAGATCGATGGCCGTAGTGCGGTCATTCCCGGCACCTTCCATCTGATCGACGCCGCGTCACCTTCCTTTCTAGAAGTCTTTCATGTCGTGCCGCTGGGCATGGTTCAGGCGGCGAGCATCATCATTGTGGTGTTGATCGGCGGCGGACTATTCCGCGTACTCGAAGCGACTGGCGCGCTGGAAAACATGGTCGGCACCCTGGTCAAACGCCTGGGATCGGAGCATCCGGTGCCGCTGATCTGGCTGATGACCTTCGTCTTCGGGGCACTCGGTGTCGCGGTCGGCTACGAGAACAACATCGCGCTGATCCCTATCGCGGTACTGCTGGGTCGGGCGATGGGCGGTGATCGACTGGTCGGCACCAGCATCGCGCTGGGCGGCGTGGGCATCGGTTTCGCGACATCGCCGATCAACGTCTATACCGTCGGCGTGTCGGACCAGATCGCCGAACTGCCGCTGTTTTCCGGGGCCGGCCTTCGTAGCGTGCTGTGCATCGGGGCGCTCTGCCTGCTGGCGCATCACACCAGCCGTTACATGAAGCGGCTGAAACGCGATGCCAATGCCACGCTGCTGCGCGATGCCGAGGAAGAGGGCAGCTCGCTGCGCAAGCCGCTCGCCGACTATCGCCTGAATGGCCGTGACTATCGGGTGTTGGGCACGTTTGTGATCGGTCTGGCGATCATGCTCTACGGCGTGTTCAGCCACGGCTGGTACATTGACGAGATCTCCGCCACCTTCCTGGCGATCGCCATCGTGGCGGGGCTGATGGCGCGGCTGCCGGCGTCAAAGATCAATGCCTACTTCTTCGAGGGCGCGGCCTCGGTGACGACCGGCGCACTGCTGGTGGGTCTGGCGAGGGGGCTGCAGGTGTTGCTCGAACAGGGCCAGATCGGCGACACCATCGTTCACACGCTGGCCGAACCGCTGGGCCACATGCCGGTACTCGTGTCGACGCTGGCGATGACGCTGGTTCACTCGGTCATCAACTTCTTCATTCCCTCCGGCAGCGGTCAGGCGATGGCAACGATGCCGATCATGATTCCACTGTCGGATCTGATCGGGATGACCCGGCAGACCGCGATCCTGGCATTCCAGGTCGGCGATGGCCTGACCAACCTGATCGTGCCCACCTCGGGTGGCACCCTTGCCATGCTGGCGATGGCACGCGTGCCCTATGACGTCTGGGTGCGCTTCTTCTTTCCGATGCTGCTGCAGGCATTTCTGCTGAGCTGGGTGATATTGGCGATCGCCGTCGCGATCGGTTGGGGGCCGGCCTGAAGCCGCCAGGGATCAGATACTGATCAACCCTTCCCACCACTGGCGGATCGACTTCCACCAGCCGGGAGATTGCTCGCGGTGTCGGCGGTTGCTGTCGAGATAGACAGTGGCGGTCAGCCCGGCGGAGAGCTTGGTGCCCTCGGGGATGTCGTCCAGCGCGATGCGCACGGGAATCCGTTGAGAGAGACGGACCCAGTCGAACGAGGCGTTGACCGCAGCCAGGCCATTGGCCTGGCTGCTGAGACTGCCGTCGCTGATACCGCGGGCAAAGCTGTCGACATGTCCCCAGATGGCCTCGTCGCTGGAGAGCAACTGCACGCGAACGGGCGCGCCGACCTCGATGTTGGCGAGCTTGGTCTCTTCGAAATAGCCCAGCACATAGAAACTTTCGGCATCGACCAGCGTCATGGCCTCGGTACCCACTGTCACGTACTGGCCGGGGCGCAGCAGCAGGTTGGTGACGTAACCGTCGACTGGCGCGCGGACCGTGGCGCGTTCCAGATCCAGCCTGGCTCGGTTGACCTCGACGCTGGCCTGCTCGACGGCGGCCTGGGCCGTGGTCAGCGCGAAGCGGGCGTTGTCCTTGTCCTCTTGCGACACGTAATTCTTCAGCCGCTGGCGGCGGCTGTTGGCCGCCTGGGCTTCATCACGCTGCTGCGCCAGCTGGTGCAGATTGGCCTGGGCCTCGTCCAGCGCCAGCTGATAGCGCTGCTGGTCGATGGTGAACAGCACGTCGCCTTTATTCACCAGCTGGTTGTCATGCACCTCCAGACTGTCGACGAGCCCGGCGACATCGGTACCCAGATTGACCACATCGGCGCGAACGCGGCCATCACGGGTCCAGGGGTCGTGCATGTAGTGATTCCAGATCTGGGCGACGGCGACGATCGCGGCAATGACCACGATCGCGGTCAGCGCCAGGCGAACGGTTTTACGAAGTCCGGGAGACGCGGTCATGCACTCGATTCCTTCACTCGATTCCTTATTCAGCGATCGGTAATGAACCCGTCAGGGCGAGCACCGACCACAGCAGCAAAGCGTAAATGGCGATATCCAGCAGCACCGGCTGCCAGAACCAGTGATAGAGCCCGAGGCGGACGAACACCCGCCGGAGAATCAGATAGAGCCCCAGCGCCAGAAAGACGGGTACGGCCAGTGGCGGTAACAGAAACCCCAGGAACGACCATTCAGTCAGCATGTCGGGGCTCCCCGGTCGTTGCGGTGGACGTATCGGGATTTTCATCGGACGCCCCATCGGCGCGGGCTTCGAGCGCGACCCCGGGGGCCTCGCGCATCAGGTGTCCCAGCATGGCGATTTCGCCGATACTGGCGATCGGCAACCGGGTTTCATGATAGAGCCGCTCGACCCAGCCGATGGCCTCGTCGGCGAGCGCATGCCAGGCGGCGGGATCGTGGCGGCGACGGGCGGCTACACGCCTGCCGATGTCGCCGAGCCAGACTTCGATCTCGGCTCGGTGGGGGCCGAGCGCATCGCGCAGACGTCGGATTCGCCAGACGCAGAGTGCCAGCGCGTGCAGATCGATGGCTTCGCGCACGACGCTGTCACTGCCGCCCAGCGCGACCAGCCGGCCCAGGCGGTCGTAGAGCCGGCTCTCCAGACGGGCGCGATTGGGCAGCGACTTTTCCTGCAGCAGCCGGCTCAGGCCGCGCCAGTAAGCCGCCATCAGCGTCTCGATCCGTTCGCCGGGAGAGCGCTGTCGAAACAGCGAATAGGTGATCATGGAGGCGATGGTGCCGATGATCGATGCCAACCCGCCATTGATGTAGCTCGAGGGCGAAAAGGTGTAGGTCGAATGCAGGTTGAGCAGGGTCATCATGGTGATGGCGCCGGCCAACCCGATCAGCGACCAGCGCGGATGGGGTGTCATCAAGGTGCCGATGGCGACCGGAATGCCGATGGCGATGGCCAGTAGCGGAAAGCCGTTGATGGTCGGCAGCACCAGAAACAGCAGAATGCCCCCCAGAATGACCGCAGCGATCGAGCCCCACAGGAATTGATAGACCACGGCGGCCGGGTTCGGCGCCTTGGCAAACAGCATGGTGAAGACGCCGAGCAGCATCATCGCCAGATAACCGGAATGCCAGCCGCCGTGGATCCAGATCTGGCCCAGCAGCTCGAAGGCGATGAATACGCGAAAGGCGTTGAAGCGCGCCACGAAGTGTTCGTTGTGGGTAGTGCGGGAGCGACGCTCGCGGGGCAATGTCTCGACCTTCGACGAGGTCGGGTCGTCGAGTGCGTTGCGGAGCCGGCGGCCGTGCTGCAGAAGCCCCAGCACTTCGCCCAGGCGCTGGCGCACCAGCTCTGCCCGGGCGCGGGTGCGCGGTGCGATGGCGGCGTCGTCATGCCAGTCGAAATCGGCCAGCAACAGGCGTTCGGTCGGCTTGCCATCCGGTTCGGACTCGATGGCCCGGAGCAGCGGTAGCGCCTGCTGTCTCAATTCGGCCAGCCAGCGCTCGCCGTCGTCGCAGTGGCGTAGATAGTCGAGTGCCGTTTCCAGTTCGCGCACGGCAGTGATCAGCGCCAGGCCGTCACTGGCGAAGCGGTCCAGCGCGGGGATGAAATGGCTGAGACGGCGAGTCTCGAGCCGGGCCAGCCCCCGCAGCTTCTCGAACTGCTGGTAATGCTGGAACAGCGCTTTCAGCGGGGCATCACGACTCGCCTGGGAACGTGGCTGAGAGCGTGGCTCGACGAGCGTCGTCAGCGTTTCGGTGGCGGCCTGGGAAAGAAAGCGGGAAAGCGCGCTCGGTAGTGCGCGGCTGCCGAAGCGCGGCGCGATCACCACGTGCGCGAGCAGGCCGCAGCCGATGCCCAGCGCCGTCTCGCTGAAACGCCCTTGCGCCACCGACCAGATATTGTCGATGCCGGTACCGATCGCCGTCAGCGAAACCAGCGTCGCGGTATAGCCGCTGAGCATCATCACGTAGCCGAGGTGTTCATCCTGCTCGAGCATGACCCAGTACATGCAGAACGCCAGCCAGGCGCCGGCAAACAGCAGATAGAGCATGGGTTGCTGGCCGAACAGCGCGATCATCACCAAGCCGACGATGGCGCCGAACAGCGTGCCGAACAGTCGCGCCACGCTGCGCCCGATGATAATGCCGATCGGCGGCGTGCCACCGGTGAACATGACCGGCTGCAGGGTCACGATCATCACTGCCAGAATCGCCCAGGCGGGCTGGTAGAGATCGAGGCGCATCGACAGGAACAGCGCCAGCCAGACGGCCAGCACCGTTCGCAACGCTAGTAACCAGTGATCGACGGGGATTCGGGGCATAAATGACCAAAACCCGTGAATGCAGGCATCCACAGGCAAAATGTAATCAAGCACAGTAAAAGTTAGGCTGCGAATAATCACATCATGGGCGACTTTTGTCTACCGTTGCAGCCAGAAGATTCGGAGAATTTGACCCGGTCGAAAGCGTGCAGAGGGAACCCGTCGGGCGTGAGGGCGCGTATCGGTGGGTGGTAAGCGAGGACCTTCCTACCGACATGGCAGCAGGAAAGCGCTGTGGGGCGATGAATGAGTCACACGACTGACTGCACTCTTCGGCATCACCGCCCCTGGCGGGGGATCAGAAGCGGTAGCCAATGCCACCCATGATCACGACCGGATCGATATGGACCGTCGTGTCGTAGGACTCGCCGCCAATCGTCGCGGTGGTATCGGAATCGATATCCAGATACCAGGCGGCGGCATTCAGCGACCAGTGGTCATCGATCAGCAGGTCCACGCCGAGCTGTGCGGCGGCACCCCAGGAGTCGTCCATATCGAGACTGCCGCCGTCGACTTTCTCGTCGGAGAAGTGGGTGTAGTTCAAGCCGGCGCCCACGTAAGGCTGAACCCGTGACTGGGTGCCGCCGAGCGGGTAGTACTGCAGCGTCAGCGTCGGTGGTAGATGCCGGGTAGAAGCCATTTCCGTGCCGTCCAGGCTGACGTCGTGTTTGAAGCGCTGGGCAGCGAGCAGTTCGACGCCCCAGTTGTCCAGAAAGCGATAGCCGAGAGTGAAGGCGAAGCCGTTTTCATCATCGACATCGACCTTGTCGACGCCGATGACATCGAAACTGCCGTTATCGCTCTTGGGTGAGACCTTGGCGATGCCAAAGTGGGTGAACCAATCGCCACCACCGTAAGCGAAGACGTTACCGGCATTGAGTGACATCGCGATCGCCAGCCCGGCGACGCCGATGTGGCGTGGTTTGGGGTTGCGCAGGCAGAGATGGCCCAGGCTGATTTGGCTTAGAAGGCTTGTGTTCATGAATGGCGTTCCCCTATCGATCCCTTGTGGATCTGCCAGCGACTGTCACCGCCGTGGCATCGGGAATAGCCTACGCCCGAATAACCACACAGATAATGTGGTTATTTGTCGCAAAAGTATTCTTAACCATCGAAGGGGCGGTTTAGCTGCTGTGGTTTGCCTACAGCTCCCGCCGCCGCTTGAGATCCACCGGCCAATGGGCAGAGAGCCTCTGGGAGAGCGGGCGTTGGCAGGCGAGATGGATACGCGGCAATCCCAGCCACGCTGCCAGCTGCTCGAACTGCCGTGACAGGGCGGTGAGATGTGAATCGTCGAAGGTGATGCCCGGCTCGGGATGTATTGCCAGCACCGTCAGTTCACCGTCGGCCCGGCGTGCGCGCAGATCGATTCGGCCGATGAGCCGGTCGCCGTGGAGAAACGGCATGACATAGTAGCCGTAGACTCGCTTGGTCGGCGGTACGTAGAACTCGAGGCGGTAGTGAAAGCCGAACAGCCGCTCGGTCCGTTCGCGAAACCAGATCAGCGAGTCGAACGGGGAAAGCAGGGCGGAGGTGTCGATCCGGCGGGGAATTCGTGGCTCGCCGACGACATAGGCGGGCAGGCGCCAGTTTTCGACTGAAACCGACGTCAGCGTTCCGTCCTCGGTTAACGTCTGCAGCGCGGCACGGGTGTCCTGCGGCGCCAGCCGGTAGTAGTCGCGCAGATCCTTCTCGGTCGCCACGCCGAGCGCGCTGGCGGATTGGCGCAGCAACTGACGGTGGGCCTCGAGTAGATCGGGCTCGGGCTGGTTGAGTACCGTCGCGGGCAGCACTCTCTCGGGCAGATCGTAAAGCCGTTCGAACCCTCGACGGCGGGCCACGGTGACTTCACCGGCGGCGAACAGCCACTCCAGCGCGTGTTTCTCGTCGCTCCAGTCCCACCAGGGCCCGGCCGGGCCTTCACGTGTATTCAGCGCGCCGGCGCCCAGCGGGCCGTGATCGCGCACGCTGGCCAAGACGCGATCGATCACCTCACGCCGCTCTCGGCCGAATCGAGCGAGGTGCTTGTAAATGCCGATGCCGTCCTGCGCGCGGCGCATGCGCCAGCGCATCGCTGGGTAGAGCGAGATCGGCAGCAGCGAGGCCTCGTGGCCCCAGTATTCGAACAGTGACCGGTGGCGATTGCGGCTCCAGGCCGCCTCGTCGAGCAGTGCGGTCGGGTAAGGGCCGAGACGCGAGAAGACCGGCAGATAGTGGGAGCGGGCCAGCGCGTTGACGGAGTCGATCTGCAGCACGCCGAGACGATCCAGCAGACGGTTGAGGTGACCGCGATTGACGGCATCGGGAGACCGAGACGTGAAGCCCTGCGCTTTGAGCGCAAGACGACGTGCCTGAGCGAGCGTGAGACGGCGTTGAGACGGAGGAATCACTGACGACATGCGAGGGACACTTTCTCGGCGAAAACGGCAAAGGAGGCTGCCGGGAAAGTGTCGTTCAAGCGGAGGCAATTGACCAGCGCCGGGCTGACCAGCACCGACGCGGCGCTGGCCTGGCGGCCGCTAGTCTTCGGCTTCCAGCGCGTCGAGTAGGGTGTCGACGTTGTGCTGGAACATGCCGAGGTAAGTGCTGCCTTCGCCGTCCGGCGTCAGCGCGTCGGCGTAGAGCGTGCCGCCGATGGCGACGCCGGTCTCTTCATGCAGCTGATTGATCAGCGCCGGGTTGCTCATGTTCTCGAGGAACAGCGCCTTGGCGTGGCTGGACTCGATCTGTTTGATCAGGTTGCCCATGTCGCTGGCGCTGGGCTCGGCCAGCGTGTTGATGCCCACCGGCGAGAGCAACTGCAGGCCATAGGCATCGGCAAAGTATCCGAAAGCGTCGTGGCTGGTGATGATCAGCCGATTGGCCTCGGGGATGTCCGCCATGCGCTGCTTGGCGTCGGCGTCCAGCGCTTCCATCTTTTCGATGTACTGCTTGGCGTTGGCCTGGTAGTCGTCGGCATTCTCGGGGTCGAGCTTGACCAGCGCATCGCGAATGTTGCGGGCGTACTGTTCGCCGTTCTCGAGATCCTGCCATGCGTGCGGGTCGACATCGCCGTGATGATGGTGGCCTTCCTCGGCAGCGGCGTGATCATGATCGTCATGGTCATGGTCATGGTCATGGTCATCGCCGTAGTCGTGACCTTCCTCTTCTTCATGACCTTCGAACGGTCGTGTCTTGATGCCGTCGCTGGCGACGACGATGTCACCCTCATATTCGCTGGCGTCGATCAGCCGATCGATCCAGCCTTCGAGCTGCAGGCCGTTGACTACGATCAGGTCGGCGTCGGCGAGTGACTTTGCATCATCCGGCTTGGGTGAGAACGCATGCACGTCGCCATCCGGACCTACCAGCGAGGTGACCGCGACATGATCCCCGCCGACGGTTTCGACCATATCGTCGAGGATGCTGAAACTGGTGACGACCTTGAGCGGGTCCGCGTGAGCGTAGACCGGTGACAGGGCGGCGATACTCAGGCTACCGGCGAGCACGCTCTTGAGCAGCGTTGAAGCGATCGATTGGCGGGACATCGTGAATCCTCGTAAAGAGTGGAACGGTGGTGAATCAGCGGGGAGCGGGGTACTGAGTGATGAGTGCCGGCTCAGCCGTGAGCGTCCGGCGGCAGCATCGGTTGAACCCGGCGGCGCCAGCGGGCAAAGACGCTGTGATAACGTCCGAACAGCGCGGAAAGCAGGTAGACCACGCCGGCGAACAGAATGATGCAGGGCCCGGAGGGCAAGCCGGCGTGGTAGGAGAGCAGCAGCCCGCCGACGCTCGAGACCATGCCGATGGCGATCGCCAGCCCCATCAACCCCTCGAGCCGCTTCGACCAGAAGCGCGCGGCGGTGGCCGGCAGCATCATCAGGCCGACCGCCATCAGCGTGCCCAGGGTCTGAAAACCGGCGGTCAGGTTGAGCACCATCAGGCCCAGAAACAGCCCGTGCACCGCGCTACCGCGAATGCCTTGGCCGCGCAGGAACAGCGGGTCCAGGCATTCGACGACCAGGATGCGGAAGATCGCGGCCAGCACGATCAGGGTCAGGCTCGACACGCTGACGATCAGCCACAGCGCGGTACCATTGACGGCCAGAATCGAGCCGAACAGCACGTGGGTCAGGTCGACGCTGCTGCCACGCATCGAGATCAACATCACCCCGGCGGCGAGCGAAATCAGATAGAAGCTGGCGATGGCCGAGTCTTCCCGGTGGCCGGTCAGGCGCGACACGCTGCCCGCCAGCCCCGCCACCAGCAGCCCCGCGAGCAGGCCGCCGAAACTCATCGCCGGTAGCGAGAACCCTGCCAGCAGAAAACCGACCGCGACGCCGGGCAGCACGGCGTGGGCCATGGCATCGCCGACCAGACTCATGCCGCGCAGCGTGAGAAAGACCCCCAGCGGCGGGGCGACCAGCGACAACGCCAGCCCGGCCACCAGCGCGCGGCGCATGAAGCCGAAATCCAATAGCGGAGAGAACAGCCAATCGATCATGTCGGCGTCTCCGCCGGTGAAGAGGCGTCGCCGGCCCGAGAGGGCGCCGACCAAGTTCCGTGCCCGCGCTCCAGCCGCAGAGTGCGATCGGCCAGTCGCGTCATTTGATCGTGATCGTGGAGCACGATGATGATCGCCGCACCCTCGGCCGCCATGGTGCGCAGCACGTCGATCAATACCTCGACGGTCGCGGCATCGACATTGGCAAACGGCTCATCGAGCAGCAGCAACTGGGCTTCCTGCATCAGCGTGCGGCCGAGCAGGGCGCGCTGGCGCTGGCCGCCGGAAAGCTCACCCAGCGGGCGGTGTTCGAACGCCTGCAGACCCAGACGCTGCATTACCGCCTGGCCACGGCGATACTCCGGTGGCCCGTAACGCTTGAAGCTGCCGTGGGTCGGCCAGCAGCCGCTCATCACCAGTTCCTCGACGCTCATCGGGAAGGTCAGATCCAGCGCCAGCTGCTGCGGCAACCATGCACGGCGGGCATTGGGTACCTCGCAGCGAACGCGACCGCTGACCGGGCGAAGTTCGCCCATGATGCCCTGGACCAGCGTGCTCTTGCCGGCACCGTTTGCGCCCACCAGCGCGGTAATCGTGCCGGCCTCGAAATGACCGTCGATATTCTCCAGCACCATCCGGTTGCCCTGCGCCAGCGACAGGGACTCCAGCGTCAATAGCGTGTCGGGCTTTGCCATGGATCGTGTCTGCAACGGAGCCATCAACCGAACGCCCCGCCCGCCCAACCGGCGACGAGCCACAGCACCGCCAGAGGAATGAGCGCCAGCAACACACGCCGCCCAGCGCCCAGCGACATCAAGGAAAAGTGGCACGGCCCATCGGGGCGATGGCGGTGACGATGTGACATGAACAGATCTACCTGAAGAAAACAGGCAGAAAGGTTATATCATAACAAAATGGGTGCCAAGCAGAGATTACAAGTGCGCCCGTCTTGTAAGAGATCGCTGACAAGCCTTTTGGCGGGGTTGTGGTACGGCGGGATCTGCGTTACCTAGAGTTACAGGGTGGTAATCCAGGAGGAGGTCGATTGGTACCATGCCTACAAGCATGACATGTAAGCTTAACAATTGGCAGCGCAATGATAGATTTTTCGCCGCGATGCTACTCCAAACTAGCGCGCGAACCATTAGGTAATAAGGGAAAAAAATGTACGATCCGGAGACAGACATATACGAAATGGAGAATGACAAACCTTTAGTCTTGCTCATCGGTGGTGTTGGCCATGAAGGTGTATTAAGTTCATTGCGAGCAGCCGGCCGGCAATATAAAAATAAGCTGCTGGAATCTAAAGCCGCAAACTGGGAGTCGATTGTCTCTTACTTTGATGAGTTCCCAGTTGAAGGGGTGTTAGTAAAGTTATCACCCTCTGCTATTACGCTCGCTTGCAACTCGGAATACAATGGTATTCGAGAAAGACTTTTCGAAAAAATAGCCAGCGTTCCAAACATTCTATTTGTGTATGAAGATATCTTGTCAGGAAATTATAAACAAGACGATGATTGGGAAGGCTACCATCGCAAGCCAACACACGAGGCAAGAGAGCAGTTTTTTGAATTTATTGCGGACTACGAAATTAAATTAATGCCATACAAAAGGAACGCTGAGGTCACAGTGATGGCTCAAACGTTTCTCGCGGATACTGAGCATAACTTACTTTTCAGAATATATACTCCAAGTGGCCGCCTATGGTTTAATGAAGCTGACAAATTGCTACAGCTATTTAGAGATTACTTGGCAAAAGTGTCAGGCTTGTCAGTAAGGCTTGACCAGATTCGAACGGATAAAGGTGTTATTTACGAAATACATAGCGATAGCGCCGATCGGAATACGGATGTTGATTTCGAGTTTTCGGGGTTCACTCAGTTCATGGATTTGTGTGTTGCTGATCTTGACGCTGCTGCAAAGGTTTTGAGGAGTAAATCAATAGCAGAAAAAGATATTATACCAATCTTGTCTCGCTATTCCAAAGAAGCGAAGCGCTTAAGTGTCGATTTGAAGCATGAGCGAGAAAGCAAAGTTTTAAGTATACGACACCGCCTTGAGTCAGAGCTTGTTGATAACATGCCTGAAGCAACAGATTGGAGTTTTATTGGGCAGCTAATTAATATCACGGTTCCGCAATTAAGTGGTACACAAAGTGCGATTGCTATCGATCAAAATCTTTCTATGGTTACAGGAATAGGTCCCACCCATAATCTAACAATTAACTTGAATCCCCAGATTGTAGAAACTGTAAATGGCGTTATAGCACAAGAAATTACGGGAAACCAAAATACTGGATTAGAAGCAAAGCAATTACTAGAGCTAATCCAAAGCTATGGCGGAAAAGATGCCGCTGAGTTGGCATCATCGGTGCACGAGTTAGAGGACACTAGTGCGCCAAAAGGAGGGCGGTTAAACGCGAAGCAGCGTCTTAAACGTTTTCTCATAAGTGTAAGTTCCAAAGGCGGTGACGTTGCGACAGGTGTTTTGCAGTCGTACATTGAAACAAAACTGGGGCTCTGAGCAGGAGCTCATGCCTAAAAAGCGTAAACTTGGAATCAATAAAGCCTCGTTCATCCGTCACGATGCTTTTATTGATCCGGTTACGCCAAGCGTTACATCAGGTTTTGGCCGAACGCGGCCTCTAGAATCAACCTCACTCCTCCAGCGCGTAATCGATCGTCGTCACCACCCGCACCCGCTTGATATCGGGGGTATAGCTGTCGAGATCCTCGATCGAGAAGTAGCCTTGGCTGGCGCTGCGAATCGCGCCGACGCGACTGCCTGAATCTCTGGCGAATTGCTGAGCGACGCCGCGGGCATCCTTGGTGGCTTCGGCGACCATTTCCGGCTTGAGGTCATTGAGGCCGGTGAGCAGGAATTCGGTGCGGTAATCGTAGTTGGGTGACAGCACGACGCCGGCACGCACCAGTTCTCCGGTCTGGGGCATTGCTTTCTTGACGTTATCGACTGCCGGGGTTCGCAGCAGCACTGTGGCTTCGGCCTGATAACGCTCGTCCGGCCGGTCGGCGCCATAGAGATTGGCGAATCGGTCGGTGACCTGGGGGGAGGTCACGGTGATGTTGCCGGTCTCGAAACCCCGCTGGGTCAGGAATTCGCGAATACGGGTTTCCTGAGCGGTCAGGTCGCGCTGCAGCGTTTCCAACTCGTTGGCGGTGTCGGTGTAGTGCAGCGGCCAGAGTGCCATGTCCGCCGCCACCTCGCGTTCCGAGAGCCCCTTGACGGTGACGCTGCGGCCGGCATCGCGCCAGGTTTCGGCGGCATCTTCGATATAGCTGCCACCCCAGATCATGCCGATTGCCAGCAGGCCTCCCAGAATCACCGCGCTGCGTGTCGGTAGCATTGCTTTCTCCTGTTTCCATAGCCGTCTGCTAGCATTGTCCTGATAGCCAGTATCGTAGCCGGTTATCAGTGCCGTGGGGTAGACCGCCGCCGTCTGGCAATCCGGTGACCCTATCCATCAATCCCGGTGATATTTGATTTCAGACTGACTGATTAGCCAGCTAATAAGGTGATCTCCATAATCTCGTCATCGGTTAGGCCAAGGGGCCAACCACTCAAACGAAGATGATTGGAGGTTCACCATGAAAACTCGCATTCTCGCCGCTATCGCACTGGCCGTCGCACTCCCTGCCGCCGCTCAGGCCAACAGCGTCATGGAGCAACGCGCTTTCGCTCAGCAGCATGAAGCGCTGAATACTCAGACAACTTCCAGCTATCAGTTGCTGCCGTCCGACTATCGCATCGATAACGTCAGCGGTGGTCACAGCACCGCGGCCGATCACTCCCTGGCCTACGTCGCAGCGATCACGCAGCGGGCAACCGCTATCGCTGGTGGCAATAGTGAGCTGGTCGGCCAAGGCCAGAGTGATGCAGCGGCGCAGTCGCTGCAGAACGTCAATGGCGGCGGCGATACCGGGCAGGGCAATGTCGAAATGTCTTTCGCCAGCCTCGATTGATCGATAAGGCTTGATCAAGTTGCGCCCGGCCAGCGGGCGCTCGAAACAGGCCGAAACTGCTCAGGTACTTTCAGGTTTGCCGTGCTTCTGACCTCCAGTGGCTTTTAATCTCCATTGGCTGTGATTTCCAGTGCTTTGGGATTCCAGCATCTTTAATACCCGTACCTCCAACTTCCCCGATCCATCCTCTGGATCGGGGTTTTTTATGGGTGAAAGGGCAGGCCAAGCCATTGGCAAAAACTAACGGCGATGCCTCGATCGCGGTGCCAGACATGACAACGCCCGGCAGTGGCGAGATGACCGTTTTGGAGTGCCGACCGCGGCGGGACCGAGCTGGCGTCCATCAATCCCGGTGATACTCGAATTCGGGTCAACTGATTAGCCAGCTAATAAGATGCCCGCCATAATCTCGTCATCGGTTAGGCCAAGGGGCCAACCACTGAAACGAAGATGATTGGAGGTTCAACATGAAAAATCGCATTCTCGCCGCTATCGCACTGGCCGTTGCACTACCGGCCGCCGCTCAGGCCAACAGTGTCATGGAACAACGCGCTTTTGCTCAGCAGCATGAAACGCTGAATACGCAGACGACTTCCAGCTATCGGGCGCTGCCGACCGACTACCGTGTGAACACCTTCAACAGCGGCTATAGCGTTGAAGCGGGTCGTGCGCTGGCCACCGTCGAAGAGACCACCCGCCACGGGACCCATCTCATCGGTGGAAGCAACGACCTGATTGGTGAGGGCCACAGCGTGGCCGCCGCTCAGGCGCTGCAGAATGTGAACGGCGGCGGCGATACCGGCCGCGGCAACGTCGAAGTGACTTTCGCCAGCCTCGACTGATCGAAATCGCTGTGACGCCAGGCGCCCGATTGCCGGGCGCCCTGACAGGAATTGAAACTCGAGCCGTATGACGCTCGAGCCGGCACGACCACTTTTTGGTTCTTCTTAGTCGCTTCTTGCTAGTTGGTACTTCCAGGTTCCCTGTACCTCCAACTTCCCCGGTCCATCCCCTGGTCCGGGGCTTTTTATGTGCGCAGTCTTTTAATTCCCGCTTACGTCGAACTTCTACTGGCCGTCGATTTTCTGCTGACCATCGATTTTCTACTGACCATCAATTTTTTGCTGACTGAGATGCTCCATGAAGCGTCGGCGCCATTCGAGCAGGCTGTTGCGCCTGAGAATGCCGATCATCTGCTGGTAGCGTTCGCGACGCTCCTGCTGCGACATGTTGAGCGCCTGATCGATGGCACTGGCGATGGCGTGCACGTCGTAGGGGTTGACCAGTAGCGCGCCGCTCAGCTCCTTGGCGGCGCCGGCCAGTTCGCTGAGCACGAGTACGCCGGGGTCGTCGGGGTCCTGGGCAGCGACGAACTCCTTGCACACCAGGTTCATGCCGTCGCGCAGCGGGGTGACCAGGCCAACCCGGGCGGAGCGGAACAGGCCGATCAGCGCGTCGCGGGGGTAGGTCTGGTTGAGATAGTGCACCGGCACCCAATCGAGATCGGCGTAGGTGCCGTTGATGTGCCCGGCCATCTCCTCGAGCTGGCGACGCAGCTCGTCGTATTCCGGAATCGCGCTGCGCGAGGGGCTGGCGATCTGCATGAACATCGTCTTCTGGCGGCGATGTTCGAAATCAGTAAGTAGTGCTTCGAAGGCGTTGAAGCGCTGAATCAGGCCCTTGGAGTAGTCGAGGCGATCGGCGCCGATGATCAGGTCGCGTTCGCCGAGATCTTTTTGGAGCTGAAGCGCCTGTTCGTTGGCACAGGAGCGTTCGGCCTCATCGGCCAGCTCATCGACGTCGATACCCACCGGGTAGACGCCGGTGCGCACCTTCCGGCCGTTGCATTCGATGGTGTCGCCGGTGACCTCGGCGCCGAAGGTCTCGATCGCCGCCTGGCGGAAAGCGTGCAGGTCGTTACTGGTCTGAAAGCCGATCAGGTCGTAGTGCAGCAGGTCGTCGAGTAGTTCGCGATAGCCGGGCAGCGCGCGCAGCAGATCGTAGCTGGGGAAGGGGATGTGCAGGTAAAACCCCATCGGATCCTTGATGCCCTTCTGGCGCAGTTCCTTGGCCAGCGGCAGCAGGTGGTAATCGTGCACCCAGATCAGCTCACCGCCTTCGAGCAGAGTGCTCAGCGCACCGGCAAAGCGCTTGTTGACCCGCCGGTAAGCCTTGGCGTAGCTCAGCCGGAAATCCATGGCGCCGAGATTGAAGTGAAAGACCGGCCAGAGGACCTCGTTCGAGAAGCCGAGGTAATAGTCGTCGTAATCCTCCTGAGACAGCGACAGGGTGGCGTAGGTGATGTTGCCACGCTCGACGGTGTTGGGCTCGCTGGCGGGCGATTCACTGACCTGGCCGTCCCAGCCGAACCACAGCCCGCCATACTCGTTGAGGGCGCCGGTGATCGCCACGGCAAGGCCGCCGGCCTCGGATTTGCCGGGTTCGGGGATGGATACGCGATTGGAAATGACGATGAGACGGGTCATGCGGGCTCCTCTCAGCCATGGCTGAGATGCAACGCCGAGTCGATCGACTCGACCCTGCAGTAGGTCTGCGGGAAAATGCGCCACAGCGCGGGTTTGGTAGTGTCCAGGTCGTGGGAGAGCAGACCCGGGAAAGGGCCGACAAGGCTTGTTACGAGGTCGTGTTCTGCGTCGCGCGGCGGGGTCAAGCGCCTTGCGCTGCCAGACTCTCCAGCCATGTCAGTACCTCCTGTACTGATTCGAGATAGCAGCTCGCGGCGGTCTCCCCTTGGCTGCCGACTCGCACGGCATGGCCGCCGCGAGCGTTGACGACGCGAAAGGCATCTTCGTCGGTGACATCGTCGCCGATGAAAACCGGCGTGCGCGCCTGGAAAGCCGGTGTTTCATCGAGCAGGCGGGCAACGGCGGTTCCTTTATGATAGCCGCCGGGGCGCAACTCGAGGACGCACTTGCCGGAAATCAGTTCGAACGTGTCGCCGAGGGCCCGATGCTGAGCCTCGAAAAACTCGTGACACGCTTCATCGAGCTCCGGGGCGCCACGGTAATGCAGCGTCAGCGACACGCCCTTGTCTTCGTAGTGCAGGCCAGGGTGACCCTCGACGAAGGCTGCCAGGGCATTCCGGCAGGAAGCCAACTGGGCGGGCTGGTCGATTGCCGTATGACGCGTGCCGTCGGCGTCGCGCCACTCCAGCCCGTGGATGCCGGCCATCGGCAGGGAAACCGGCGCAAGCAGCCGCTCGAGCTGATCCAGCGGGCGTCCGCTGACCACCGCCACGGCACCGTCGAAGGTCCTGTCGAGTTCGCCGAGCAGCGCTTTCAGACGCGGCGATACGTGGACATCGTCGGGATGGGCTTCGAGCGACACCAGGGTGCCGTCGAAATCGAGAAACAGCGCCCAGTCGCGACGAGGCGGGGGCAGCCGAGAAGAAGGCCGGTTCGAGGATGGTTTGGACATGGGCCTGCGCGAGCTCTCTGAGTGAAGGGTCGGGTCCGTCGGCGTAGCTCGGTCCGGTATCGTCGGCTCTGGTGTCGTCGTGTCCGGGGTGTCGGCCGCTTTAATGCTCGGCCTGTTCGAACTGCTCGGCGGCGCGCAGGGCTTCTTCCTGAGTCGTATGCTCGGAGACGACGTTCTCGTTGTCGGGCTGGCTTTCGTCGATCACCACCCAACCGGTGATCGTGTCTTTCAGGTCGCTGCTGTCGAAAACCGGTTCGACGCGGGCTTGTTTCTGCATTTTTCATCCTCCGTGATGATGTCGCTCAGGGTTGAGCGACGGGTCTCGATGGTTCGAAAGAACGTTATCGATAGTTCGAAAGACGTTCTCGATGATTCGAATGAATGGTCCTGATGGTCTGAGTGAGCGGTCTCGTCGGCATGGCAAGCCATCGCAACGCTTGCCTGCCCGCGCGCCTCAGTCGTCGTCTGCGGCCGACGCCTGGAATGCCCGCTTGTCATCGGGAAGCCTAACCATGTCACCGACGCTGAGTTCGCCGTGGGTGTCGTGGCGATCACCGTCGTCGCCGACCAGCGCGGCGACCTTACCGATGCTCACGCCGTCCTTGTAGGCTTCTACCTTCACCCGCACCGTGGAGCCGTGGTAGCGAGCGGTCAGCATCGTTCCCGGCTGCGGCGTTGCGCGATGCTGCTCATCCTTGGCGTAGTGAGCGTCGACGCTGGCGCCACCCGGGGTGTCCCATTCAACATGCTTGTGCATAGCGGTTTCCTTAACATTGGTAAGCGTGCTGTTCAGCGTAGCCGTTAATCGTTCGGTCTGCCGTCGCCTCGAGAGTGGCGCTGTTCGTCACCCGTCATGCGCTATCATGGGGGCGGTCAGGCACGCCGAAAGGTGAAGACACGAACCGTTACGAATGCTTGTCTTTTGGGCGCCGTGCCAGCAGAGTAAACATCGTCTTTCACGACCTCATACAAGTCTTTCACGACCCTACAAAGAGCGACAACAACGATGAAGAAGACAGTACTCGCACTCGCCATCGCGGCAACCACGGCCTGCGCCGGCGTCGCCCAGGCGGATGTCAAAGTGGGATTTCTCGGGGGCTTCACCGGCGGTATTGAAAGCCTGACGCCGCCGATCTTCGATGGCGCCAAGCTCGCCGTGCAGGAGGTCAACGAGCAGGGCGGCCTGCTGGATGGTGAAGACATGGTGATGCCGTCAGGCGATACGACCTGTTCGGACGCCTCGGCTGCCTCCAACGCTGCCGATCGCCTGGTGAATAGCGAGAAAGTGACCGCGATCGTCGGCGCGCTATGTACCGGTGCCACCATTGCGGCGGCCAACAATGCCGCGATCCCCGGCGGCGTGGTGATGGTCTCGCCGGCTTCCACCGCTCCGGCGGTGACGGATCTCGACGACAACGATCTGGTCTTCCGGACCGTGCCTTCCGATGCCTTCCAGGGCGAGCAGCTGGCCAAGCTGCTGCTGTCCAAGGGCATCGAGGATGTCGCCGTGACCTACGTCAACAATGACTACGGTCAGGGCCTCGACGACGCCTTCACCAAAACCTTCGAAGCCGAAGGCGGCTCGGTCTCCGCCAATCTGGCGCATGAGGACAATCGGGCGGACTATCGTTCGGAGATCGGCAAGCTCTCTTCCGGCGGTTCGCAGACGCTGGTCGTGCTCGCCTACGCCGATACCTCGGGCCAGACGATCCTGCGTCAGGCCTACGAAAGCGGCGCGTTCACTCAGTATGCCGGCGGCGACGGCATGGTCGGCAACTCGCTGGTCGAAGCGGTCGGCGCCGACGTACTCGAAGGCATGATCGCGACACGTCCGGGCTCCCCGGATGCGCCGGGCGGCGATGTCTTCAACGATCTGGCGAAGAAGGCCGACATCGATCCGAGCGCGGTGTTCGCGGCGCAGTCCTACGATGCCGCCTTCCTGCTGGCGCTCGCCATCGAGAAGAACGGCAGCGCGGACCGCGAAGGCTTGTCCAAGGCACTTCGCGATGTCGCCACCGAGCCGGGCGAGACGATCCTGCCGGGTGAATGGGAGAAAGCCAAGAAGTTGCTCAAAGAGGGTAAGGAGATCAACTATCAGGGCGCTTCCGGCAACCAGGAGTTCGACGACAACGGCGACGTGCCGGGCATCGTGGTCGAAATGGCGGTCGAGGATGGTAAGTTCGTCACCAAGGGTGCGATTGGTGAATAAATAGCGAGCCGCCGACGACTGATCGGCGTCACTGTTCAGATAGCAAAACCCCGAGCTCAGGCTCGGGGTTTTGCGTTTCGGGCTTGGTAAAATCGCTCAATCGTGATGTGCGACCTTCTCCGGTATCAGTCCGCGCGGGGCGAAGCGCAGCACCAGCAGAATCAGCAGGCCGATCACGAACACCCTCGCCTGCAATGCGCGACTGTCGAGATTGCCCGGCTGCCAGTCGAACCAGTGCGAGCCCAGTGCGACGAAGGCGTGCATCACGGCCAGCGCCATCGGCCCCGACATGATCCAGATCACGTAGACCAGCACGGCGCCGAACAGGGTGCCCAGATTGTTGCCCGGGCCACCGAGAATCACCATCACCAACACCAGGAAGGTGTGATTGAGCGGCAGGAAGCCCTGCGGATCGAACAGGCCGTTGAAGCTGGTCAGCGCCGCGCCGCCGATGCCCATCAAAATACAGCCGAAGACGAAGATCTCCTGACGGCGGCGATTGATCGACTTGCCCATGGCCGCGGCGGAGACTTCGTTGTCGCGGATGGCGCGGATCATGCGGCCCCAGGGGGCGTGATAGGCGCGATGGAGCAGGAAGAAGATCACCGCGATCATCACCACAGTCACAGAAAGATAGAGCGCTCTCGCCGTCAGAAAGCCGACGTCACCGGGTTCCGCCACCGGCCAGGACAGCGGCGAGATCGTCGCGGTGCCGCGAGTGAGCCAGTCGGAGTTCTTGAGAAACGCTTTGATGATCTCGGCGATGCCCAACGTCGCGATGACCAGATAGTCGCTGCGAAGGCCGAGGCAGATATGACCGATGAAGTAGCCGACACCGCCGGCCAGCACGCCGCCCACGATCCAGCCCAACCATACCGGCAAGCCCAGGCCGCCGATGAACTCCACCTGGGATTCGATATCGCCGGTCACGCTGCGCAGCCAGCTGATCACGACCAGGTAGCCGACGAGCCCGGCGACGATGGCCAGCGTCGTGCGCAGCAGTTTGGGAACGCCGATGCGATCGAGCCGGCTGATGCCGAAGACCAGCGCGGTCACCACGACCATCGCCAGCAGCACCCAGCCCAGGCGGCCGGGAAGATCGCTCGCCCAGAATTCGTGATTGACGGGGATGCTGAAGAACGTCGCCGAGAAACCGCCCAGCGCCACGAAACCCATGATGCCGGCATTGAACTGGCCGGCGTAGCCCCACTGGATGGTCAGGCCGAGGGCGAGAATCGCATAACAGGAGGCTTCCACCAGCATGCGCGTGGAATAGGCCGGGCCCATGGTCGCGAACACGGCGAGCACGACGATGGCCAGCCCGCCGAACAGCACGAGTTCGCGCTTCGGCATCGCGCGGCGGGGCGCGGTTTGCCTTGAGCTGGGCGTATTGGAAGTCGAGTTCATCAGATCACCTTCCCTTTGAAGATGCCGGTCGGACGCCAGATCAGTACCGCGATCAGAATGAAGAAGGGCACGACGATTTTGTATTCGGTACCCACCAGCGCGAGGTTGTTGGGGAGTTCCAGCCACGTCGGCAGGCTATCGCGCAGCGGTCTGAGCAGCACCGACCAGTTGAATACCGCCAGCGTTTCGGCGAAGCCGACCAGGAAGCCGCCAGCGATGGCGCCATACGGGTGACCGACGCCGCCGACGATGGCAGCGGCGAAGATCGGCAGCAGCAGGAAGAAGCTGAGATCCGGCTTGAAAGCGACATCCAGCGACAGCAGCGTCCCCGCCAGGGTGGCAAGCGACCCGGCGATGACCCAGGTCAGCGTGATGATCAGTTTGGTGTTGATGCCGGAGGCCCGAGCGAGATCGGGGTTGTCGGACATCGCCCGCATCGCCTTGCCCAGTCGGGCCCGCGTCAGAAACAGGTGCAGCCCGACCACGGCGATCACGGTCACGATGAACAGAATGATCTGCGGTTCGGTGAGGATGATCGGTCGGGTCACGCCGGGCACGTCAATGCGAAAGATCTCCTTGCGCGCGTCGACGTAGAGATTCTGGGAGCCGGTACCGGCGAACAACCGGATCAGACCCTGCAGCATCAGGGTGACACCGAGCGACGCGATCACCATCACGATCGGTTTGACGCCGTGATTGCGCAGCGGCTGATAGAACGCGCGATCGATCCCCACGGCGATCAGTGAGGTGATCGCCATCCCCACCGGCAGCATGACGATGGCCGTGGGCAGGCCGAGCGGGTCGCCGGCATGGGGAAAGGCCAGCGTCAGCAGCAGTACGGCGAGGGTGCCGAGGGTCATCATGTCGGCATGGGCGAAGTGGGCGAAGCGCAGGATGCTGTAGATCAGCGTCACGCCGACCGCGCCGATAGCGTAGATGCAGCCGGTGACGCTGCCGGCGATCACCACATAGTTGAAGAAATAGATCAGCTCATTCACGACAGGGTCTCTCTTGAAAGCGGGGTCTCGCGGCCGGGAATACCGGACGACAAGGCGGCGTCAGCCACCGAGGAAGCTCTTGGCCACCTGCGGATCATCGAGCAGCGCCGCGCCGGTATCGGTGAAACGGTTCTGCCCGGCCGCGAGCACGAAGCCCTTGTGCGCGATACGCAGCGCCTGCTTGGCGTTCTGCTCGACCATCAGCACGCCGACACCGGCGGCATTGATGGTCTTCACCCGCTCGAAGATTTCGTTCATGTAAAGCGGCGAGAGCCCGGCGGTCGGCTCGTCGAGCAGCAGCACGCTGGGTTCGTTCATCAGCGCCCGGCCCATGGCCACCATCTGACGTTGGCCGCCGGAAAGCTCGCCGGCCGGCTGACGGCGTTTTTCCAGCAACGGCGGGAAGAATTCGTAGATCTGGGCCTTGAGCCGCGAGGCGGTGGCGGGCTTGAGGAACGCGCCCATCTCCAGGTTCTCCTCGACGGAGAGACTGGGGAAGATGTTCTTCTCCTGGGGGACGAAGCCCATGCCCATTTCCACCAGCTTGTGGGGAGAAAGGTTGGTAATCGCTTCGCCGCGCAGCCGGATCTCGCCCTGGGTAATCGTCAGCAGGCCGAATATGGCCTTGAGCATGGTCGATTTGCCGGCGCCGTTGGGCCCGATGATGACGCCGATCTCATCGGCCTCGATCGTCATGTCGACGCCGTTCAAGATGTTCATGCCGCCGTAGCCGCCATGAACGTCGATTGCTTCGAGTAGTGGCATTGTGTGCTCGTTTGTTATTGCGTCGCGAGTACTGGCTGTTGTTTTCGAGCCTCGAGCCGGTTCCGGGCTCCAGGTCGGTTCTGAAATCTAGGCAGGCTCGGCGCCAAAGTACGCTTCGATCACTTCCGGATTGTTCTGGATCTCGGTGATCGACCCTTCCATCATCACCTGACCCTGGGCCAGCACGATGACCGGATCGCACAGCCGCGCGATCATGTCCATGTCATGTTCGATGACCAGGAAGGTGTAGCCGAGCTCGCGATTGAGGCGTTCGATATTGCCCATCAGGTCACCGAGCAGGGTGCGATTGACCCCGGCGGCGATCTCGTCGAGCAGCACGACGCGGGCATCGGTCATCATGGTGCGGCCCAGCTCGAGGAGCTTCTTCTGGCCCCCGGAGAGATTGCCGGCCAGTTCGTTGCGCACGTGCGAGAGCCCGACGAAGTCGAGCACTTCGAGCGCACGGCGGCGAACTTCGGCTTCCTGACGTCGCACTTCGCCGGGTTTCAGCCAGGTGCTGAACAGCGTCTCGCCTTCCTGGCTCGGCGGCACCATCATCAGATTCTCGAGCGCCGTCAGGTGACTGAACTCGTGGGCAATCTGAAACGTGCGCAACAGCCCTTTATGGAAGCGCTGGTTAGCGGAGAGGTGGGTGATCGCTTCGCCGTCGAGCAGCACCTCGCCGCTGTCGGGCATGAGGCTGCCGGCGATGATGTTGAACAGGGTGGACTTGCCGGCACCGTTGGGACCGATCATCCCGGTGACCGAGCCCTTGGCGACCTGGATCGAGCAGTCGTCGATGACCGTCAGGCCCCCGAACGACTTGCGGATATTGCGGACATCGATGATCGGCGTCATCGGGTTTCCCTTGGCACGTTTTTACTATTGTTCGAGCAAGCCCGCCGATAAGGCGGCGCTCCTGGCAGTCGCTTGTTGATGATGTTGCCGATTGTACAGCGGTCGCTCATCTTGAATAGTCTTTCTTGTTCAACGCTCGAACGCCACAAACGAATACACCCGCCGAAGGGCGGGTGTATCGATGTCACGTCACGCGTTCGAATCGGCGCGTGATCAGCCTTTCTTGCCGGCTCGCTTGCGCTCGTTCTCGGTCAGGTGCTTCTTGCGCAGACGAATATGGCTCGGCGTCACTTCTACCAGCTCATCGGAGTCCAGGAACTCGATCGCCTGTTCGAGCGTGAACTTGATCGGCGGTGTCAGCACGATATTTTCATCGTTACCCGTCGAGCGCATGTTGTCGAGCTTCTTGCCCTTGGTCGGGTTGACCACCATGTCGTTGGCACGGTTGTTGATGCCGATCAGCATGCCTTCGTAGACTTCCGTGGCGTGATCGATGATCAGCTTGCCGCGCTCCTGCAGGGCGTAAAGCGCATAGGCCAGGGCCTTGCCGCCGACCATGGAGACCAGCACGCCGTTACGACGCTCGATCGAGGCGTCCGGCTTCAGCGGGCCGTAATGATCGAAGCGGCTGGTCAGGATGCCGGTGCCCGAAGTCAGGGTCAGGAACTGACCACGGAAGCCGATCAGACCCCGCGCGGGGATGATGAAGTCCAGACGCACACGACCCTTGCCATCCGGGTTCATGTTGGTCATCTCGCCCTTGCGGTAGCCGAGCTCTTCCATCACCGAGCCCTGATGCTGCTCTTCACAGTCGATGATGACTTCTTCGTACGGCTCCTGCTTGACGCCGTCGATCTCGCGGATGATGACCTCGGGGCGGCCCACGGCCAGCTCGAAGCCTTCGCGGCGCATGGTTTCGATCAGCACCGAGAGGTGCAGCTCGCCGCGGCCGGAGACCTTGAATTTCTCCGGGGTCTCAGCCTGCTCGACACGCAGCGCCACGTTATGGATCAGCTCCTGGTCGAGACGATCCTTGATGTTGCGGCTGGTGACGTACTTGCCTTCCTTGCCGGCGAACGGCGAATCGTTGACCTGGAAGGTCATCGAGACGGTCGGCTCATCGACGGAGAGCGGCGGCAGCGCTTCGACGGTGTTGACGTCGCACAGCGTGTCGGAGATCGCCAGGTTGTCGATACCGGTGATGCAGACGATGTCGCCGGCGGTGGCTTCGTCGGTCTGCACGCGTTCCAGACCCATGTGAGTCATCACCTGGCCGATCTTGCCCTTACGGGTCGCGCCTTCCTTGGTGATGATGCTGATCTGCTGGCTGGGCTTGACGCTGCCGCGCTTGATGCGGCCGAGACCGATGACGCCAACGTAGCTGTTGTAGTCCAGCGCCGAGATCTGCATCTGGAACGGGCCGTCGAGTTCGACCTTGGGCGGTTCGACGATGTCGACGATCGACTGGAACATCGGCGTCATATCGTCGGCCATCGCGTCCGGTTCCATGCCGGCGATGCCGTTGAGCGCGGAGCAGTAGATGATCGGAAAGTCGAGCTGCTCGTCGGTGGCGCCGAGGTTGTCGAACAGATCGAAGATCTGATCGACGACCCAGTCCGGGCGCGCGCCGGGACGGTCGACCTTGTTGACCACGACGATCGGCTTGAGACCCTGGGCGAAGGCTTTCTGGGTCACGAAGCGCGTCTGCGGCATCGGGCCGTCGACGGCATCGACCAGCAGCAATACGGAATCGACCATGGACATGACGCGTTCGACTTCACCACCGAAGTCGGCGTGTCCCGGCGTATCGACGATATTGATGTGGTAATTGTGGCCTTTACCGTCGTCCCAGCGGATCGCGGTATTCTTGGCCAGAATCGTGATGCCGCGTTCCTTCTCCTGATCATTGGAATCCATGATCCGGTCTTGGCCTTCGGCCTTGCGATCCAGCGTGCCGGACTGGCTCAGGAGCTTATCGACCAGTGTCGTCTTGCCATGGTCGACGTGGGCGATAATGGCAATGTTCCTAATGCTCTCGATACGAGCGTTAGAGGCGTTGTCACTCATGGGGCGGTTTCCATCGTAAAATGTGTGCGCCCATGTCTAAGTCGATGATCCGCGCTCTAGCGCTGGATCGACGAGTCCCCTGGGCACTGAGTAGGAGGGTCGGGCGCGCATTGTACAGCCAAGCGCGCGACACTGGCTACTTTAGTCTATCGGGATATTGTGTCGATGGATCGCAGGATCTTTCTGGGCGATTTCCGCGCGTGGCGCCAGCCAGAGCGATAGGTAGGGCGATGTCTATCGATCAATACGGCGGTGTGTCTATCGACAAGGGCGGCCACGGTGGTTCGAGGATGCTCATGGGTGATGCCGAGAGAGTGTGCGAGTGGATTCACGCCGATGCCTGGCGCATGAGCGCGCTGCGCCAGGCGCGTTCGCTGGGCTTGCCCGACTGGTGGCTGGCCGCCGGATTCGTGCGCAATCTGGTCTGGGATCGGCTGCACGGCCATGTGCCGTCGACACCGCTCAACGATATCGATCTGGTCTACTTCGCGCCCGCCAGGACCAGCGCGCTGATCGATCGCCAGCAAGAAACGAGCCTCATCGACGCCACCGGTTTGCCCTGGTCGGTGAAGAATCAGGCCCGTATGCATCGCCGACACGGTCATCTTGCCTACACCTCTATAGAGGAAGCGCTGAGCGTGTGGGTCGAGTGTGAAACCGCGGTGGGGGTGACGCTGGATGACGATGACGGTCTTCACCTGATCGCGCCATTGGGTTTGGCGTCGCTGCTGGCCGGACGCGTCACCCACAATCCGCGCCATGGGGATCGCGAGGTGTTTCGTCGTCGGGTCGTTGCCAAGGGGTGGGGTCGTCGCTGGCCGCGACTCGAGATAGAAGGCCTGCCCGGCGAGAGCTAGCTCGGCAGCTTGCCCAGCAACCAGTCGAACAGCCGGCCCGGGCTGTTGGCGACCGGTTGCGTGATCAGAAAACGCGGCAACAGAACGGTGTCGTTCGGCGGCTCCAGCCAGCCGGCACGGCGGGTCAGGACGCGCTCGAAGCCGGCGTTGACGGCCAGTCTGGTCAGCGCCTCGTCCGCAAACTCACTGTTGCAGGCCGCCACGTTCAGCGGTTGGCGGCACAGCACCGCCAACTGATGCTGACTGTCGCGCAGTCGATGGAGCGTCTGAAGACTGCCAGGCGTGGAGCGCGCCGGCATCAGGTTGCCGAAACGAAAGAGTCCGCCCTGTTCGAGACGGCGGATGCTGAACGCATCGAGTGCCTGATCGGTAAATGCCGGTTCGTTACCCAGTGATTCGGCGATCATGCCCAGTGCGGCCCCTTCGTGCGACCGTTCGAGTTCATCGATGTAGATCTTGATCTCCTGGCTGTAACGCTCGTCGCGGTGGCCGTTGGCCAGCGGCGGCATCGGCAGGCTCGCGTCGGCGAGCAGCCGGTGCGCACTAGCGGCGGTATCTTTGCGCCACAGCGCTTCGCCGATGACTTCGTGCCAGCTGCTCCAGGCCTGCTGGGTGACCGGGCAGGGGAGAAACACGTTGGCGGGAAGCGCCAGCCGCTCCAGCGTCGGCGAAACCTGTTTGAGCGTGTCGCGCCAGCCGCCGTCGAATGTCAGCGCAATCCGGGGCAGTTGATCGTGGTGCAAGTGCAACGCGCTTTCCAGACTGACGATCTGGGCGCTTTCAGTGAGACTTTCCAGCAGTTGCCGGAAGCTGTCCGGGCCCAGACACCAGTCGGATCGATGTGGCAGGCGGGCCTCGGCTTCGTCAGCCATCACCCGGCGCAGGGCTAGAATGGCGCTGCGGCCCCACAATGGTTCACTCAGATTGAGGCGCCAGTGGCCCCTTAGGCGTTGTACGACGTCCTGTGTACGATCCAGCCTGGGCATGGGAAATTCCGTTACTGAAGTCGTTGATCGCCATCGCTTCCGGCGCCTTTCTATACTCTCTACAGTATCCGTTGCCGATCGCGTTTGGGCAAAGTTTCCGGGCGAAGTCGTGCGAGACATTGTGGTGCATTTGACTCTATAGGCGCGCCAAACTGGTGCATAAGGCAATCAACCGATCTAGGCTGAAAGCCAATAGAAAGGCCGTGAGTCTCGTATGAAGCTTTCGATCTGTAGGGAATCGTCTTTTTTATCATCCGCTTACGGCTTCATTTCACCGCTTTGCTTCATTTTGGCACATTCTCTGCATGACAATGTAAAAACGGTGTGCGCGTGGGCAAGAGTGCCGACTTCATGCTACAAAATACGCACGCCACACATACGTACGCCAAACAACGGTGTTGGTCATTCGCCAACGAATCGAGCCATGGCTCACAGTGGAGGACAACATGTCTGAGAAAACCCTCGCCCTTATCGAAGAACACGACGTCAAGTGGGTGGATTTGCGCTTTACCGATACCAAGGGCAAGGAGCAGCACGTCACGATCCCTGCCACTGCCATCGATTCGGATTTCTTCGAAGACGGCCAGATGTTCGACGGCTCTTCCATCGAAGGCTGGAAAGGCATCAACGAGTCCGACATGATTCTGCGTCCGGAAGACGGTACCGCGTTTCTCGACCCGTTCACCGAAGACTCCACCCTGGTGCTGCGTTGCGACATCATCGAGCCGGCCACCATGCAGGGCTATGAGCGCGATCCGCGCTCCATCGCCAAGCGCGCCGAAGCCTATCTCAATAGCACCGGCCTGGGTGACACCGCGTTCTTCGGCCCGGAGCCGGAATTCTTCATTTTCGACGAAGTGCACTGGAAGTCCGATATCGAGGGCTCCATGTACAAGATCTCGTCCGAAGAAGGTGCCTGGTCCACCGACCGTCAGGTCGAAGGCGGCAACCTGGCGCACCGTCCGCGCGTCAAGGGCGGCTACTTCCCGGTTCCGCCGGTCGACAGCTTCCACGATATCCGTAGCGCCATGTGCAACACGCTGCAGGCGATCGGTCAGGAAGTCGAAGTGCATCACCACGAAGTGGCCAACGCCGGTCAGAACGAGATCGGTGTCAAGTTCAACACGCTGGTGAAGAAGGCCGACGAAGTTCAGGAAATGAAGTACGTCATCCACAACGTGGCGCACGCTTACGGCAAGACGGCGACGTTCATGCCCAAGCCGCTGGTGGGCGACAACGGTTCCGGTATGCACGTTCACCAGTCTTTCTGGAAAGACGGCACCAACCAGTTCGCGGGTGACGAGTACGCAGGTCTGTCCGAGATGGCGCTTTATTACATCGGCGGCATCATCAAGCATGCGCGTGCTCTGAACGCCTTCACCAACGCCTCGACCAACTCCTACAAGCGTCTGGTGCCGGGCTTCGAAGCGCCGGTCATGCTCGCCTATAGCGCGCGTAACCGTTCCGCGTCCATTCGGATTCCGTATACCTCCAACCCGAAAGGCAAGCGTGTCGAGACGCGTTTCCCTGACCCGACGGCCAACCCGTACCTGGCCTTCTCGGCGATGCTGATGGCCGGGATCGACGGCATCAAGAACAAGATTCATCCTGGCGATGCCATGGACAAGAATCTGTATGACCTGCCGCCGGAAGAAGGCAAGAAAGTGCCGACCGTGGCGACCAGCCTCGATCAGGCGCTGGAAGCACTCGACGCCGATCGCTCCTTCCTGACCGAAGGCGGCGTGTTCACCGACGAGATGATCGACGCCTACATCGCGCTGAAGAGCGAAGACGTCGAGCGCCTGCGTCTGGCGACGCATCCGGTCGAGTTCGATCTCTATTACAGTGTCTAAACGGGCTTGAGCGTATAGCCCCGCGGACCTGACGGAAGCCCCACTCTGGTGGGGCTTTTTTCGTGGCACGTCACGTTCGTGCGCTTTCAGCCGATGTTGTGCCTGGCCGATAGGAGATATCGGACGATAACGGAGGGGTGGCGATGTCGGTACGAATGTTGGGTTTGAGGACCTGGGTTGGCCTGGCGGCTGGCATTGTCTCGTCGGTGATTGTCTCGCCGATGCCTGTCTTGCCGATGATTATCTCGTCGGCCCAGGCGGCGTCGGTGTACCGTCATGTCGACGCTGACGGTAACGTGGTCTACAGCGATGAGCCGCGGGCCGGGCATCGCGTGGATCTCAAGCCGATTACGGTGGTCGACCCTGACACGCCCGACATCCGCACGCGCTCAGACCAGCCGACGCCGGCATCCGCCTCGGCGGTCGACTATGAGCGCTTCACGATTTCCAGCCCGCATGACGAGCAGACGCTGCCCACCGGCCAGGCCGGCAACGTTCAGGTGCAGCTGGCGATCGAGCCGGCGCTGCAACGTGGCGATCGGGTCCAGCTCCGGGTCGATGGCGAAGTGCGCCAGTCACCCATGCACACCAATGTCTTCGCGCTGAGTCAGCTCGAGCGTGGCGAGCATCGGTTGCAGGCCGAGCTGGTCGACGCGCAAGGGCGGGTACGTCTGGCGACGCCGGCGGTCACGCTCTATGTGCAACGGGCCAGCGTCAATCTGCCGGCCAACCCGAACAATCCCAATCGCCAAAAATAATGGCAGCCGTGAAATCGATCCCCATTGGCAGGCAGGGATCTGGGTGACTGCACCATTTTGGTGAATGAGCGCCAGGGCGTTCAGTACGGATCAGATCGGGTGGGGACGCGCCTGCATCAAATGAGCCTTCCGCGTAGCAGCGCGAAATCGGGGAGTGGCGCGGTTCTTGCACTGTATAAGCACATACCGGATCACCACGATGGAACGACGCATGTATCAACGTTTGCTGGAGCATCTGACGACCGCCGTCGTACTCCTCGACGACAGCCTTCAGGTGCGCTGGCTCAACCCCTCCGCCGAGGCGCTGCTGGCCGCCAGCCGGCCGCGGGTGATGGGACAGTGGCTGGAGTGCCTCAACGGCGAGGACGGTAGCGTTCGCCAGGTCCTGCTCAAGGCCATGCAGGAGTTTCACCCCTACACTCAGCGCGAAGCCACGCTGATACTGGCCGCGGGGGACGTGATTACGGTGGACTTCACCGCGACGCCGATCACCAGCCGCGAACTGCTGCTCGAGATCGAGCCGCGCGACCGACTGTTGCGGATCTCGCGGGAGGAGGCGCTGATGGCGCGCCAGGAAACGGTCAAGGTGCTGATGCGGGGTCTCGCTCACGAGGTCAAGAATCCGCTGGGCGGTATCCGCGGTGCGGCGCAGCTGCTGGAGCGGGATCTGCCCGACCCGCAGCTCACCGAATTCACCCGGATCATCGTCGAAGAGGCTGACCGGCTGCGCGATCTGGTCGATCGCATGCTGGGCCCCAACACCCTGGTTCACCACGAGCCGCTCAACGTGCACAAGGTACTGGAGCGCGTGCGTGCGCTGCTCGAGGCGGAGCACCATCAGCTGAGCTTCGAGCGCGACTACGACCCCAGCGTGCCGGACCTGATCGGCGACGAGCCCCAGTTGATCCAGGCGGTGCTCAATATCGCACGCAATGCCGTTCAGGCGATGGAGGAGTTCGACACGCTCGAGCCGCGCCTGCTGCTGCGCACCCGGGTTCGCCGCCAGTTCACGCTGGGCGCCGAGCGCCACCGACTGGTGTGTGAAGTGGCGATCATCGACAACGGCCCCGGCATTCCGGAGCACATTCGCGAGACGCTGTTCTTCCCGATGGTCTCCGGGCGCGCCGAGGGTAGCGGGCTGGGACTGTCGATCGCGCAGTCGATCCTGCATCAGCATCAGGGCCTTATCGAGTGTGAATCCCATCCGGGAGTGACGGAGTTTCGTCTGTTGATTCCTTTCGAGGCGCCGTCGTGAGTCTGATTCTATTCGTCCTCGTCCGTGGACGAGCGATTGACGAAGTCGCCGAGAGCGCGATTCACCGTTCTGCTGGAGAACTGCCATGACTGAAGTCGCCCGTATCGCGATCGTCGACGATGATCGTGCGATCCGCTGGGTTCTGGAAAGAGCGCTGGCGCAACCGGATCTCGAGGTGCAGTCGTTCGAACGGGCCGATGCCGCGCTCGAGTCGATCGAGCGACATCCGCCGGACGTGCTGCTGACCGACATTCGCATGCCGGGGCTCGACGGGCTCGATCTGATGGCCAAGGTCCGCGAGATGCATCCCGACCTGCCGGTGATCGTGATGACCGCGCATTCGGATCTGGACAGTGCCGTGGCCTCCTATCAGGGTGGGGCGTTCGAATATCTGCCCAAGCCGTTCGATGTCGACGATGCGCTGGCGCTAGTCCGGCGGGGCGTGGCGCACGCCCGCGAACGACGTTCACCCGCCGCCATGCCGGAGGGGCTTTCCGCCGAGATCATCGGCGAAGCGCCGGCGATGCAGGAGGTGTTCCGGGCCATCGGCCGGCTGTCGCAGTCGCACATCACCGTGCTGATCAACGGCGAATCGGGCACCGGCAAGGAGCGGGTCGCCCAGGCGCTGCACCAGCACAGCCCGCGCAGCGGCCATCCGTTCATCGCGCTCAACATGGCCGCGATCCCCAAGGATCTGATGGAATCGGAACTGTTCGGCCATGAAAAGGGCGCCTTCACCGGAGCCGCCGCTCAGCGCCGCGGGCGCTTCGAACAGGCCGATGGCGGTACGCTGTTCCTGGACGAGATCGGCGATATGCCGGCCGATACCCAGACGCGGCTGCTGCGCGTGCTGGCGGACGGCGAGTTCTACCGGGTGGGTGGTCACATGCCGGTCAAGGTCGATGTGCGGATCATCGCGGCGACGCACCAGTACCTGGAAAAGCTGGTGACGGAGGGGCGCTTCCGCGAGGATCTGTTCCACCGGCTCAACGTGATTCGCGTGCATCTGCCACGGCTGTCGGAGCGCCGCGAGGATATTCCGCGTCTGGCCCAGCACTTTCTCGCCGAGGCCGCCAAGGAACTCTCGGCGGAGCCTAAGGTTCTGACCAAGGACGCCGAGACGCATTTGACGCGCCTGCCCTGGCCCGGCAACGTGCGTCAGCTGGAAAACACCTGCCGCTGGCTGACGGTGATGGCCTCCGGCCGGGAAGTGCTGGTCGACGATCTGCCGCCGGAGCTGCGTGACATCGAAGGCAGCGAAGCGCCGAGCGGGGACTGGCGCAACGCGTTCCGGGAGTGGGCGGACCGAGCCCTGGCCTCGGGTCATACGCACCTGCTAGAGGAAGCGGTGCCGGATTTCGAGCGCATCCTGATCGAGACCGCCCTGAAGCACACCGGCGGGCGCAAGGGCGAGGCGGCCGAACTCCTGGGTTGGGGACGCAACACCTTGACGCGTAAAGTGAAGGTGCTTCTGCCGGCGCTGGCCGACGAATAGCGCCTGCGCGACGCCGCTCAACTGGCAGGTCGGCGCGCCAAGGCGGCTCAATGCGCGGCTTGCGTGCTAGAAGCCTCGTGCCTGGAAAGCAAGACAACGCCCGGTCGAACGCCGGGCGCTGTCGTCGTTGGCTATCTTGCGAAGCCGTGAATCAAAAGACACCAATGGGAAATTCTATGTCCGATCCGACCCAGTGGTGGCGTGGCAGCGTCATCTACCAGATCTATCCCCGAAGCTTCATGGATGCGCGGGGTGACGGCATCGGCGATCTACCCGGTATCACCGCCAAGCTGGACTACGTGGCAGAGCTGGGCGTCGATGCGATCTGGATTTCGCCGTTCTTTCCGTCGCCGATGAAGGATTTCGGCTACGACGTGACCGATTACCGCGGCGTCGATCCGATGTTCGGCTCCTTCCACGACTTCCAGATGCTGCTCGAGCGCGCCCACGGACTGGGCCTGAAAGTGATCATCGACCTGGTGCTCAGTCACACTTCCGATCAGCACCACTGGTTCATCCAGAGCCGCAGCTCACGCGACAACCAGAAATCCGACTGGTACGTCTGGGCCGATCCCAAGCCGGATGGCACGGCGCCCAACAACTGGCTGTCGTTCTTCAGTGGCAGCGCCTGGACCTTCGATAGCCGGCGGCGCCAGTACTATCTGCACAACTTCCTGTCGTGCCAGCCGGATCTCAACTTTCACAATCCGGCGGTGCGCAAGGAGCAGCTCGACAACGCGCGCTTCTGGCTCGATCTGGGCGTCGACGGCTTTCGTCTGGACACCTCGAATTTCTACTTCCATAGCCAGGCGCTGCAGAACAATCCGGCGCTCGGCAGCGGCGAGTTCAAGACGCCCAGCGTTCCGGCCTCGAACCCTTATTCGATGCAGCGTCACCAGTTCGATATCAGTCAGCCGGAAAACATTGGATTCCTGAACGAGCTACGCGCGCTGATGGACGAATATCCCGGGACCATGACGGTGGGGGAGATCTCCGATGACCGCCCGCTGGAGCGCATGGTCGAGTACACCATCGGCGATGATCGTCTGCACATGGCCTACACCTTCGACCTGTTCGATGCCGAGTTCAGTGCCCAGCGACTGCGCGATATCATCGAACACTTCCAGTATTACGCGGGCGATGCCTGGCCGTGCTGGGCGCTTTCCAACCATGACGTCCAGCGCGTCGTGTCGCGCTGGACCCAGCACGAGAATCTGGAACAGCACGGCCCGCTGGTGGCCAAGGTCGCGACGGTCATGCTCTGTTCGCTCTACGGCAGCATCTGCCTCTATCAGGGCGAGGAACTGGGATTGCCGGAAGCCGATGTGCCCTACGAGCGGCTGGTCGATCCCTACGGCCTGGCGCTATGGCCGGAGTACAAGGGGCGCGACGGCTGTCGCACGCCGATGCCGTGGACGAGCGGTGAGCTGGGCGGCTTCACCTCTGTCGAACCTTGGCTACCGGTGGACGGCCATCATCGTCAGCTCTCGGTCGAGAGGCAGCTCGCCAATGCCGACAGTACGCTGCGGGTAACGCGGGAGTTTCTGCGCTGGCGCAAATCGCAGTCGGCGATGGTCGACGGGACGCTGATCCTGAGCGACTTCGATGACGACCTGCTGGGCTGGCTGCGAGTGTCACACGACCAGGCGATTCTGGCGGTCTTCAACCTGACCAGCGAATCGCGATCCACCAGCCTGCCGGCCGGTGCCGGCGAGATCGTCTTCCAGGCGGGCTTCACGCCGCATCTGAGTGACAGCCGGCTGACGCTGCCGCCGTTTCAAGCGGCGTTCGTGCATGTCGATCGCAGCAGTATCGATCCCCGAGCGCTGATCGAGCAGGAGCCCGATCCCGAACGCAAGGGCTTCCTCAGTCGGCTGCTGGGGTCGCTGATTCGCAACGAGGATGGCGAGTCTCAGTGACGGCGAGCCCCTTCTGACCGATCAGCTCTGATGATAGGGCTCGGCTGAAAAGATTGTCCGAGGGGGATTGGCCGGTCGAACTCGGGGAGATGCGGCACCTGCTCGTGGCGTACTCCCCGAGACCGGCTTTAGTGTCTCAGCCCTTGTTCCAGTGTCTCAGCCCTTGTTCCAGTAAGCGTTGGCGATCTCCAGGGTCAGCCGGATCTTGTCCCACTGCGCCGGCTCGGCGAGATCGTTACCCTCTTCGGTGGAGGCGAAGCCGCACTGCGGGCTCAGGCAGAGCTGGCGCTTGTCGACGAACCGGGTGGCTTCATCGAGGCGCGCCCTGACGACTTGCGGATTCTCCAGCTCCCCCATCTTGGTGGTGATCAGCCCCAGCACGGCCTGCTGGTGGCCTTCGGGAATGAAGCGCAGCGGATCGAAGCTGCCGGCACGGTCGCTGTCGTACTCGAGGAACCACGCATCCACATCAACCTTGCCGAACAGCGTTTCGGCGACCGGCTCGTAGCCACCTTCGCTGATCCAGGTCGAGCGGAAATTGCCGCGACAGACGTGGAGCGAGACGTACAGGTCGTCCGGCTTGTCGGCCAGGGCATGATTGAGCATCTCGGCGTAGATTGCCTGCAGCTGATCGGGATCGTCACCGCGGTCCCGCGCCGCCTGCATCTCTTTCTCGGAGCAGAGATAGGCCCACACGGTGTCGTCCAGCTGAAGATAGCGGCAGCCGGCATCGTAGAACGCCCTCACGGCGTCGCGGTAGGCGTCGGCGGTATCGGCGAAAAACGCGTCGAGACTCGGATAAACGCCGCTGTCGATCTTCTTTCGTCCGCCCCGGAAGTGCAGCACGCTGGGGCTGGGAATCGTCATCTTGGGCATGACGTCGGCGACGCTCGCCAGATAGCGAAAGTCGTCCAGCATCGGGTGCGCGACGTTGAAGCCGACCCTGCCGTCGACCCGGATCTGCTTGGCGCTCGTCTGAACGCCCTGGAACTGGATGCCCTGATCGCCCTGATAGCCGGTGACGCCGTCGAGCTGTTCGAGGAAATCGAAGTGCCACCAGGCACGACGGAATTCGCCGTCGGTCACGACCTCGAGTCCTGCGGCTTGCTGCTGTTCGACCACGTGGCGAATTTCGCGATTCTCGACCGCCTTCAAGGCGGAGGCATCGATATCGCCCTGCTGGAATTGCGCACGTGCCGTCTTCAGCGCCGCGGGGCGAAGAAAACTGCCGACGATATCGGCTCGGAATGGGGGATGCGACTGCGACATGGGATCTCCTCGCGTGATGGACCATCGGCATGATCGGCATGACGATGCTGAGGCCGCTAATGATGCGGGTTGGTCGCCGATTCGGCCAATGAAGGGCGCTCAAGCCAGTCATGCATACCATTCATTGTTCTGTCGTGGGGCCTTTGGGCGTCATCGTCGTTTTCTCAAACTTTAGTGGTAGGATTGTCGACCCGCGTCGAGGCCTTCATCGTGACTTCATCGGCTATCGGCGGGGCAGTTTCCAGAATGACGCCCTCGTATTCGAACGACTGAATTTTGAATGACAGGGTAAAAAAACAGGAGCACTCCGTGACGACCCCTTCCCAACACGATTTACGTAACGAATTTCGCCGCCTGCTGGCCAGCGACGACTGCTACTACACGGCGTCGGTATTCGATCCGATGTCGGCCCGGATCGCCGCCGATCTCGACTTCGAGGTAGGCATTCTGGGCGGCTCCGTGGCGTCGCTGCAGGTTCTCGCCGCACCCGATTTCGCCTTGATCACGCTGAGCGAGTTCGTTGAGCAGGCCACCCGCATCGGCCGTGTGGCCCGTCTGCCGGTGATCGCCGACGCCGATCATGGCTACGGCAACGCACTCAACGTAATGCGCACCATCACCGAGCTCGAGCGTGCCGGCATCGCCGCGCTGACCATCGAAGACACCCTGCTGCCGGCACAGTACGGGCACAAGTCGACGGATCTGATCCCGGTCGAGGAGGGCGTCGGCAAGATGCGCGCGGCACTCGAAGCGCGCATCGATCCGGCGCTGTCGATCATCGCTCGCACCAATGCCGGCCAGCTCGACGACGATGCCGCCGTCGCCCGGATCCGGGCCTATCAGGCCGCGGGCGTCGATGCCATCTGTCTGGTCGGCGTGCGGGATTTCGAGCACCTGGAAAAGCTAGCCGCGCCGCTGACGGTGCCGCTGATGCTGGTCACCTACGACAACCCGCAGCTGCGCGATCGGACACGGCTGGCCAAGCTCGGCGTGCGAATCGTCGTCAACGGTCACGCGGCCTATTTCGCGGCGATCAAGGCCACCTACGACTGCCTCCGCGAACAGCGCGACATCGCCACCAACGATCTGGATGCGTCGCAGCTGTCGACGCGCTATTCGACGGTCGACGAGTATCGGATCTGGGCCCGCGAATACATGGACGTCAAAGAGTAGCCCTGGGCTGCGAGCGACGAGCTGAAAATCCGCGCGGTATGTCCATAAGAGCTGATCTTGATAGGTCAGATGCTTGACTCGCCGAACGGTCGCGGCATCCTGTCGAAGCTCGAAGCTCGAAGCTCGAAGCTCGAAGCTCGAAGCTCGAAGCTCGAAGCTCGAAGCTCGAAGCTCGAAGCTCGAAGCTCGAAGCGGCCTTTACTGATAACGGAGATGACGATGACCGCCATGCAATGGGAACGCCTGCTCGATCCCGTCCGCCTGCACGATGCCCGGACCTCGCGTGGTGAAGCCGGTCGCAGTCCGTTCCACAAGGACTACGACCGCATCGTCTTCTCGGGTTCGTTCCGGCGTCTGGGGCGCAAGACCCAGGTCCATCCGCTCACCGACAACGATCATATCCACACCCGCTTGACCCACTCGATCGAGGTGGGCTGCGTCGGCCGCAGTCTGGGGATGATCGTCGGTGAACAGCTGCGCGACAGCCTGCCGGAGTGGGTTACACCTGCCGATCTCGGCGTGATTGTGCAGGCGGCCTGCCTGGGACACGACATCGGCAACCCGCCGTTCGGCCACGCCGGCGAGTATGCGATCCGCGACTGGTTCAAATGGTCCGAGGCGCACGGCGATGGGCTGCTCGATGGTCTCGACGAGGCGCAGCGCCAGGATCTGTTGACCTACGAAGGCAACGCGCAAGGCTTTCGCGTCGTGACCCAGATCGAGTACAACCAGTTTCGCGGCGGCATGCGACTTTCCGCGGCGACGCTGGGCACGCTGCTCAAGTATCCGTGGACCGTCGAACACGGCGGCCAGATGGGCAAGTTCGGCTGCTATCAGTCGGAGAAGCTGCTGCTGGCCGAGGTCGCCGAGCGTCTGGGGCTGAAAGCCACGGGCGAGTCGAAATGGTGTCGTCATCCCCTGGCCTACCTGGTCGAGGCGGCGGATGACATCTGCTATGCGCTGCTCGATCTCGAGGACGGCCTGGAGATGGGCATTCTGCGCTACGAGGAAGTTGCCCAGGTGCTGCTGCAGATCGCCGGCGAACCGCCGGCCGGTTACGAGCAGATGGAGACCGATGGCGTGTCGCAGCGCCGACGTATCGCGGCGCTGCGCGGTGCGGCGATGGAGCGAGCGGTCAACGAAGTCGGCGACGTGTTCGTGCAGCACGAGAAGGCGCTACTCAACGGCACGCTCAATGACGACCTGCTCGAACTGTGTCATCCGGATTTGACCTGGGGGGTCTCCTCGGCCAAGCAGCTGGCCCGCGAGCGGATCTTTCAGAACGAGCGCAAGGCCAAACTCGAGATCGGGGCCTACACCACGCTTGGCATTCTGCTCGAGGCCTTCATCGGGGCGGCCCACGAGCTTCACCATACCGGGCACTCCTCCTTCAAGCACCAGCGCGTGCTGGCGTTGATCGGCGAGAACACGCCCAAGCCGAACTGGCCGCTCTACGACAGCTATCGGCGTATGCTCGATTTCATCGGCGGCATGACCGACCACTATGCGGTCGAGCTGGCCCAGGAGATGGGCGGCCGCCTCAAGGGCGACTGAGAGCCGACAATCACGCCCGGGGATACTCGCGTCGGGCTCAGGTTCCGCATGGTCGCTCTCGATGCGCCGGCGGTCGTGGCGGCGTGGGAGTCTAAACACGGCTGTTGAAAGATGATCCATAACGCCGTATTTTAATTGAACGCTCAATCAATAAAAAATTGCGCCATCGGTAGTTTCGTCGATACCGATTGGCGTCGACGCGATAGTGCGTCGAAACCGCTTGCCGAACCAGAGGCGTGTCGAGCGTGTGACGTCGATGATCATGGCGTCGGCAGCACGGGTTCGACCGGCATCAAATAGCGCTCGCTTTTGCGTAACAATGGACCATAGTTCAAGCGTTGGGCCGCTGCAGGTTTGGCCCGCAGCGGGTGTTCGAGGGGGCGGCAAGCTTAAGGCTCTCTTCTGAAATTGCTTGGCACGGCATCACGAGGTGTCGGAGAAGAGAGAAGGATCGAGGCTTCCGTTGAAGGCAAGACTGTATTCAACGGCCGAAGTCGATTTAACTCGATCAGAGGTCTCGCGACCTCGCGGCGGGAACACGGAAACGAGTGAAGAGCCATTATCGCTCAGCGACCCCTGGCGGCAGCATTGTCGATCAGGGCGCTCTGCTCACTCGTCAACGAAAACTATCTACGATTGATGGGAGCCGCATGAGTACAAGCCCCGATAATAATTCCAGTACCCAAGATAGACTGAATCCGGTCGTCTTCTATGGGTCGGTCATTGGCATCGTCGCCTTTTCGCTATGGGCGATGATCGCTACCGAGCAGGCAAACGGCATCATCAACGCGCTGCTGGGCTGGATCGCCAACACCTTCGGTTGGTACTACTTTCTGACCGTCGTCATCTATCTCGCATTCGTGCTGTTCGTGGGTTTTTCCCGCTTCGGCAAGATTCGCCTCGGACCCGAGCATTCGAGGCCTGATTTCAATATCTTTTCCTGGTCGGCGATGCTGTTTTCCGCCGGTATCGGGATCGGGGTCATCTTCTTCGCCCTGGCCGAACCGCTGACCCAGTTCTACAACGCGCCCAACGCGCCCGAGGATCAGGTCGCGGCCGCGCGTTATGCGATGCAGCTGACCTTCCTGCACTGGGGCCTGTCGGGTTGGGGGATCTATACCTTGGTCGGGATGTCGCTGGCCTTCTTCAGCTATCGCCACAACCTGCCGCTGACCATTAGTAGTGCGCTTTACCCGATTTTCGGCAAGAAGATCTACGGGCCCATCGGTCACGTCGTCGACATCGCCGCAGTGCTGGGCACGGTGTTCGGGATCGCGGCCAGCCTGGGTATCGGCGTCATCCAGCTCAACTACGGTCTGAACTTCATGTTCGGGATCGCGGAGAGTGCCTGGACCCAGACCATTCTGGTGCTGATGATCGTTCTCTTCGCCACGATTTCCGCAGTGACGGGCGTCGAGAAGGGCATCCGTCGCCTTTCCGAGTTCAACATTCTGCTGGCGATCGCGCTGCTGCTGTTCGTGCTGTTTGCCGGCAAGACGGTGTTCCTGCTCAACGCGCTGGTTATGAACATCGGGGATTATCTGTCCAGCTTCATCTCGATGTCGTTCAATACCTACGCCTTCGATCGCCCGACCGAGTGGCTGAACGGCTGGACTCTGTTCTTCTGGGCGTGGTGGATCGCCTGGGGCCCGTTCGTCGGTCTGTTCCTGGCGCGTATTTCCCGCGGTCGCACCATTCGTACTTTCGTTGCCGGCACGCTGACGCTGCCCATCGCCTTCATGATGATCTGGATGTCGATTCTGGGTAACAGTGCCCTCGACATGGCGATGAACGGTGCGACGGACTTCGGCCAGCAGGTCATGGATACGCCGCCGGCAGGGATCTACCTGTTCCTGCAGCAGTATCCGTTCCCGGTGTTCTCGACCATTGCCGTCAGCATCCTGGCGATCGTGTTCTTCGTCACCTCCGGTGACTCCGGCGCGCTGGTACTGTCGAACTTCACTTCCAAGCTCAAGGACGTCAACAGCGATGCGCCTATCTGGATGCGAATCCTGTGGTCGGCGGTCATCGGCATTCTGACTCTGTCGCTGCTGCTTGCTGGCGGCCTGTCGACGCTGCAGAGCGCCGTGGTGATCACCGGTCTGCCGTTCTCGGTCGTGCTGTTCTTCATGATTGCCGGGCTCTACAAGGCGCTGAAGGTCGAGGCGTTCAAGGAAGACAGCCATCGCCTGAGTCTTGCCGGTTCGCTTTCGGGTCGCATGTCCTCAGGTAATCGCGACAGCAATCATGATTGGAAGACACGTCTCAAGCGTGCCATGTCGTTCCCTAATCGTCAGCAGGCGCAGCAGTTCCTGGAGGATACGGGCCGACCGGCGATGGAAGCGGTGCGCGAGGAGCTGTTGAAGCAGGGTGTTCAGGTCGATATCAACGACGGCACACAGAACGACGACAACTATCTGTCGCTCTACGTCGACCTTGGCAGCGAGCAGAATTTCGCTTACCAGATATGGACCCACCCGTTCTCCACGCCGGCCTTCGCCATGCGCACGCCGCGTAGCAGCAGCCGCTACTATCGGCTGGAGGTGTATCTGCTGGAGGGGAGTCAGGGTTACGACCTGATGGGTTATACCCGTGAACAGGTCATCGACGACATTCTCGACCAGTACGAGCGTCATCTACAGTTCCTGCATCTCAATCGTGAGGAACCGGGCAGCATCAATATGCCCGATAGTCCGGAACAGCCGCCAGGCTGATCTGACGCCAGACTCATTTTACTTGCTCTACCTTGCCCCGGCCTCTGGCCGGGGTTTTTCGTTTTGGCACGCCAAAAGCTCGCTCAGAGGCATCCCGGGGACGACGTGCTACGCTCAATTTTGTCGATAACAAAAAAGAGAGGGCACGGATGTGGGAGCTTTCACGTGGTGGGACACCGCTGTTCTGATCGTCTACGTCGTGGGGATTGCCTGGGTGGGCGCCCGTTTCGGCAAGGATCAGGAGAACACGCAGGACTACTTTCTGGGCGGTCGCAAGATCCCTGGCTGGGCCATCGGTCTTTCGGTCATGGCGACCCAGGCCAGTGCGATCACCTTCATCGGCGCGCCCGGCTGGGGGTTCGAGGGCGGCCTGGAACGCCTGGCGACCTTTATCAACGTGCCGCTAGCGATGGCGGTGCTGATCGTGGTGCTGGTGCCGATCTTTCATCGCGCCGGTATCTACAGCATCTACGAGCTGCTCGAACGCCGCTTCGGCGCACTGACCCGATCGCTGGCGGCGCTGCTGTTCCTGGTTGCTCGCGGTCTTGCCACCGGGGTCGTGCTCTATGCGCCTGCACTGGTGCTGTCCGTGGTCACCGGCTGGGACGTCAACCTGACCATCGTGCTGATGGCGGTGATCGCGGTGAGTTATACCGTCCTCGGCGGCATCAGTGCGGTGATCTGGACCGATGTGATCCAGATGTTCGTGCTGTGGCTAGGCGCGATCCTGAGCATGGTGCTGATGGTCTCGAGCCTGCCCGGCGGCTGGGGCGACGTGTTCGCCTACGGCGCCGCCAACGGCATGTTCGATACCATCGATCTGTCGCTCGACCCGACCGTGACCTACTCGCTGTGGGCCGGGTTGATCGGCGGCATGGTGATGCATGTCGCCTACTTCGGTACCGATCAAAGCCAGATCCAGCGGGTGCTGACCAGCCCGTCGATCGCCGAGGGCCAGCGCTCGCTGCTGATCGGCGGCTATCTGCTGGTGCCACAGATGCTGCTGTTCCTGTTCATCGGCGTGATGCTGGCGGCCTACTATCAGCAGCACGGCCTGACCGCGCCGGAGAACCTCAACGAGCTGTTCCCGCGCTACGTGGTCAATGCGTTCCCGGTTGGCGTCACCGGGCTGGTGATCGCCGGGGTCTTCGCGGCCGCGATGTCGAGCCTGGATTCGGCGCTCAACTCGCTATCCGCGGTGACGGTACGCGATTTCTACGCCCGTTACGTCAAGCCCGAGGCCGACGAAAAGCACTACCTGAAGGCGTCGCGCTGGGCGACCATCTTCTGGGGTCTCTACGCCACGGCGTTCGCGTTTTTCGCGGGCAATCTCGGGCCGGTCATCGAGGCGGTCAATCGTATCGGCTCCTGGTTCTACGGCGCACTGCTGGGCACGTTCCTGCTGGCAGTTCTCAGCCACCGTAGCAACGGCCGCGGGGCCGTCGCCGGTATCGTGCTCGGCATGGCGGCGGTGTGGGCCGTGTCGCAGACCGATGTCTCCTGGCTCTATCAGAACTTCGTGGGGCTGGTGGTTTCGGTGGTCGTCGGCTACGTGGTGAGTCTGACGGCGCCTGCGCCAACCCCCGAGCAGCTGTCGGACGTGGTGATCGACGAGACGGCGCCCGACATGCAGGCGATCCTCAAGGGGCGCAGTGGCAATGCCACCGAGATCGGCCGCGATGCCCGGCTGACGCGGCGTCGCTGTCTCGGCCTGATCCTCTGGTTCTTTGTTTCGCTCGCCGCGCTGGCGCTGCTGCAAGGATGGGCTAATGGCTGAGCGACAGGAGAGGTGTGGGCCGGGAGCCGAGGTTACATCCGAGGATGACGCGCTGGCATCGATATCTTGGCTGCCGCGGCGGCTGGATGCTGACGCCGCCGAACCCAAGCTGCGTCGGTTCGGCGCCGAGCGCTTCGAACCGGCGTGGCTGTCGCTGTGGGCCATGGCGATCGGGCGTGACCCGGGAAGGCCGCTGGCCTGGCTGTTGGCTGCCGATCATCTGCCGCGGGCACTGCTGATAGCGGGGGCGCTGGATCCCCGACCGAGGCAGGATGATGACGCCCTCGTGCTCGACGGCGGACGTCAGCCAACGCAGGCGCAGTTCGAGCGCTGGTGGCTGTGGGAACGGCTGGCACGGCCCAAACGCTGGTCGCTACGCGTACAGCCAGCGACGTTGCGGGCCGTCGCACTGCCACTGTGGCTGGGATATTCGCGGGGACGCTCGGGCGCGGGTCAGGAGCGCAAGACACGGCTCATCGTACTCAGCGGGCTCTCTGGCGAGGCGCTGGGGGCGTTGAAACCGGCGGTGCTGACGGGATTTCGCGAGCGGACGAATGCGCAAACGGATGCCATTCGTTCAGGGGTACCCGAGGGAACCCCTGAACCGGGTTAGATCGCCTTGCCGTCGGGTTTAAATCGGGTCACCGCTGCGCTCCATGGCGACCAGCTGTTCCCGACTGGGCAGGCCTTCCATGTCGCCGATCACCTGGACCTGGCGGGCGCCGATCAGATTGCCGCGGTGCAGCGCCGCCGGCCAGTCCAGGCCGTCCAGATAGGCGCTGACGATGCCCACCGCGAAGCCGTCGCCGGCGCCCACGGTATCGATGACCTGCTTGACGGGCGAGCCATTGACGGTGCCTTCACGGTCGGCGGTGCGGAAGTAGCTGCCTTCCGGCCCGAGCTTGATCACCACGGCCCTGGCGCCGCGGTCGAGATAGTCACCGGCGATATCGTAGGCCGTTTCGCGACCGGTCAGCAGGCGGCCTTCGCTCAGACCGGGCATCACGATATCGGCCTCGGCGGCCAGCGCATTGAGGGTCTCGATCATCACCGCTTCGCTCGGCCACAGGCCGGGGCGCAGGTTAGGGTCGAACGAGATCGACAGACCGGCACCACGAGCTCCGCGCAGCAGGTGAAACGACAGCTCGCGCGCCGAGTCGGAAATGGCCGGCGGGATGCCGGTGGCGTGCAGGTGGCGAGCGGACTCCAGTTCGACATCTCCGGCATCGGCGACGCTCAGCTGGCTGGCGGCGCTGCCCCGGCGGACGTACTCGACGTGGGGGTCGGCACCGTCGACGGCACGCTCCTTGAATACCAGCCCGGTGGCGTGGGTGTCGTCGCGCTGCACGTGGCGGCAGTCGAGGCCCTCGGCTTCCAGCGCTCGCTGCAGGAAGTTGCCGTTATGATCCGCCCCCACGCGGCTCAGCCAGCGAACGTCGAAACCCAGTCGGGACAGCCCGATCGCCACGTTGGTATCGGCACCGGCGGTACGACGATGGAATCGCGCGACCTGATCCAGCGGGCCTTGATCGTCGGCGACGAACAGCGCCATCGCTTCGCCGAAGGTGAGAACATCGTAAGCGTAACGGGAGTCGGAACGGGGCATGGCGGGTCCTGGGGCGTGTGAAGTTGATGGGGTGATGACTGACATCGGGCGATCGTCGTCAGGAATCCGATGGCAACATCGGATGCCGGTGGGGCAACTCAGCGGATCGGCGGCTTGCTCTCCAGACGCTGATAGCGCGCGTTCAGCGTATCGACCAGGTGCTGGCGCTGGGTGTCATCGATGACCTCCTCCTGGGCACCACCCAGCTGCGTGGCAAGATCGATGCCGTCGACCACGCGGACATCGCGACTATCGCCGAGATGCGCGGTTTCGTCATCGATGACCCAGCCCGGCAGCACCAGAATGCCGCTCACCGGCACGCTCAGGTTGGCATGCCGGCTCAGCCAGTGGCGTAGCCATACCGTCGAGAGACGTACTTTGCGCAACACCGTCCGCTCGCTCCAGCCGCGAAAGCGCAGACGTTCGCTCTCTACCGATACGGTGTTGAGGGCGCGGCCTTCGAGATCGAGCGGGAATTCGCGCGCCACGGTCTGAATCACGAAAACGCCCTGCGGCGTCACCAGCACGTTGTCGATGCTATAGGAGTCGGCGGGAAAGTCATGGAAGACGAAATAGGGCTTGGCCAGCGGACGAATCAGATGATCCAGCGCCTGGCCCACCGCCAGCTCGCAGGCGAGACTGCGGGTCAGCCGGCGCACGCGCTGCACATCGCGCAGAATCAGAAAGCAGAACAGCATCGCCAGCAGGGTGCTGACGACGCCATACAGCGACCACTCCAGCCAGCTCTGCTCCTCGGCGAAGAGCATCCGGCCCATGCCGTAGACGATCGGCATCAGGGTCAGGGTCGGTGCCAGCGTGGCATCGAGAAAGAACACCATGCGCGCCTTTTCCAGGCGGTCGCGATGGGCCTGGGCGATCTCGCGGATCGGCTCGCCGTCATGCGGGGAGCGCAGCCCCACGGTCTGCACGTCACGCAGAGTGATCGCCACCATGGCAGCGGCACCCAGCGGGGCGAGAAAGATCAGCGGCAGCACATACTCCAACCAGGCCATGAGCGATTGTCCTTGCAGTGGCGTGGGCGGGAAGACGACCATTCTAGCCGAGGTGCGGCCTCGTCTGCGATGTCGATGCGTCGTGGATGCAGATTCGATTTCGCCCGGCGTGCTTTGCTGCATAAAGCGCCTGGTCCGCGCGCAGCAGCCATTGCTCGTGATTCATCATCAATGGATCTTTGGCGGCCAGACCGATACTGCAGGTGGGCATTCTGTAAAGAGGGAAGGGTGGCGCATGGTTCCGCAGCCGTTGCTGGAACTGATGGATCGCGACGGTCGCCTGGTCCAGCGTGGTCGATGGCATCAGTAGACCAAACTCTTCGCCGCCGTAACGCCCGAGCAAGACATCATCGCCAAATGACTGGCGAAGCAGTGAAGCCAGCTTGCGCAGGGTCTGGTCGCCGACACCGTGACCATGCTCATCGTTGATGCGCTTGAAATGATCGAGATCGAGCAGCGCGATCGTTGCCGAGGGACCGCTCAGAAGATTGGAAGCTACCTGAGCTTCCCAGAACCGTCTGTTGAACAGCCCGGTGAGCCCATCGGAACGGCTCAACTCCATCAATGTCTTCTTCTGGCGATTGAGTCGGCGAGCCTGAAGATACGTGATGTAGCCCACCGCCAGCGGGTAGACGACGATCATCGGTAAGCTGCCAAGCAGGACCGAGGCCGACGGCACTATGTCGGGCACGCCGGGAACGATCAGCCACATGCCGATCAGCGCTCCCGCGGCCAGCAGGCCCAGGCCGCGTAGTGCCATGGATTTCCCGCCCACCGCGATGTTGTCGAGGCTGATCATCGTCAATACCACGACGGTCGGGAGGACGTTGAAATGCATGGCCGCCATCCAGAAGCCGCCCAGCAGACTATCGGCGCCGAGATTCTGGCGTTCGGCATGGTAGGGTGAAACGTGATATCTCGCCCGCCAGTAGGCGAGATGGGACCAGAATAGAATCTGAACTGCCCATAGCGCCCAGACCCAGGTCGGGGTCGGCAACTCATGGAGCGCGCTCCCGATACATAACCCGCCGACCAGGAGTCCCAGTGTTCGAGGTACGTAGATGCGTCTGGCCAGACGAATGCCTCTCAGACGTTTTTCGACCACGGGATCCAGCGGCGTATCGGGCATGTCGGCAATCATCCGGCGTCGAGGCGTCCTGTTGTGTCAACGTACTGTATCTTTATTATCTAACATCGATCGGCGGAAAATAGTATGACCAGCGAGTCAATTCCGGACGTCGAGGCACTGGTCGATTTCGTCGTCCGTCATCCGCGCCTGTTCGTGCTGACCGGCGCATGCGTGAGTACCGACTGCGGCATTCCCGATTATCGAGATGCCCGCGGTGACTGGAAGCGCCCGCCGCCGGTCAGCCATCAGGCCTTCATGGGGAGTCATGGCGTGCGCCAGCGCTACTGGGCGCGCAGCCTGATCGGCTTCCGGGCGCTGGCGGCCGCCCATCCAGGCCAGGCGCACAAGGCGCTGGCGATACTCGAGCGGCAGTCGCGAATCACGTCACTGGTGACACAGAACGTCGACGGTCTGCATCAGCGAGCCGGCTCCCGGCGGGTCATCGACCTGCATGGCCAGGCCGATTTGGTGAAGTGTATGAGCTGTGGCGCGAGCCTGATGCGTCACGCGCTGCATGACGAGCTGGCGCGACGCAATCCCCGCTGGCTGTCATTGAGCGCCGAGGTGGGGCCGGACGGTGACGCCGATCTCGACGGTTACGACTTCTCGACGTTCGAAGTGCCGAACTGCCATCGCTGTCGCATCGGCATTCTCAAGCCGGACGTGGTGTTCTTCGGCGACAACGTGCCCAGGCCCCGCGTCGAACAGGCCTTTCAGGCGCTGGAGGAGGCCTCGGGGATGCTGGTGGTCGGCTCGTCGCTGATGGTCTATTCGGGGTTTCGCTTCGCCCGCCAGGCAGCCAAACGCGGCAAGCCGATTGCCTGCGTCAATCTCGGCAAGACGCGGGCGGACGAGCTGTTCGATCTCAAGATCAGCGCGCCGATCGGCCCGACCCTGACGGTACTGGTCGACGCGCTGGAACTGCCGCAACGCCAGGCACGCTGAGACGACAGAACCCGGCCGAGGCCGGGTTCCAGATTGGCGATGAATCACTTCACGGTCACTTGCGCGTCGGCGGTGCCATGAATTCGGGGCCGACCGGATCCTTGATGTGCCGGGACAGAATCGCATCGATATCGACCATGTCCTCGTCGCTCAGCTTCCAGCCGGTGATGTCGCCCAGCGGTTCGACCTGCTCGGGCTTGCGGGCGCCCCACAGCGCGACGATGTTGGGGGAGCGATCGAGAATCCAGCGCACGGCCAGCGCCAGCACGCTCTTGTCGTGACGGGTGCGGGCCAGCTCGGCCAGCGCGTCGACGGCGGCCAGATACTGGGCGAATCGCGGCGACTGGAACTTGGGATCGCTGTTGCGCAGATCGTCGCCATTGAAGGTATAGCCTTCGTGCATCTTGCCGGTAAGCAGGCCGCGGCACAGCGCGCCGTAGGTCAACAACGTCAGGTCGTTGTTCTCGGCGTAGGGCAGGATCTCGCTGTCGATGTCGCGCTCGAACAGGTTGTAGGGCGGCTGAAGGGTATGCAGCGGCGCCGTCTGGCGGAAGGTGTCGCACTGCTCGGGGGAGAAGTTGCTGACGCCGATCGCCCGGATCTTGCCGGCACGATGGAAGCGCGCCATCGCCTCGGCGGTCTCCTGGATGTCGACCAGCGGGTCCGGCCAGTGGATCTGGTAGAGATCGATATGGTCGGTGTTCAGCCGACGCAGCGAGTCGTCGAGCTCCTTCTCCAGCCGCTTCGCCGTGGCGTTGCGGGCCACGCTTGCGTCGTCGTACCACTCCAGACCCGCCTTGGTCGCCAGCACCAGCTTGTCACGCTGGCCGGCCTGGGCGACGGCCTTGCCGACGACCTCTTCCGAGTGGCCGAAGCCGTAGGCCGGAGCGGTATCGATCAGGTTGACGCCCTGGTCGATGGCGGCATGAATGGTGCGGATGGCGTTGGCGTCGTCGGTGCCGCCCCACTGGCGGCCACCCATGGCCCAGGTGCCGAGGCCGATGCGCGATGTGACGATATCCGTACCCGGTAATGTCAGTGTTTCCATCTTTCCCTCCTTGGTTAGGATCGAATCCTTACAGCGTGAAGCGCTAGTCTGACTTCGGCAAGCTGGTCCTTTGGAGTGTCGTGTCTTCAGTGACTCGTATCGGCGCCGGTAGTCGTTACCGGGATGTCCGGTTCGGTGGGGTCGCCATCGGCGAAGACCGATACCGGCTCCGGATTCAGGTAGAGGATGCGGTCGTCGTCGCGAATCTGAGCGCTGAGACGGTAGAGATCGTCGGGGTCGATCACCTCGGCGGCATACTGCAGCGTGATGGGAATCGGAAGTTGGCCCAGCCGTTCGTAGCGGCTGCTGGCCAGCACGTCGCCCGTGGAGATGTCCTTCAACTGGACCTCCAGCGTGGCGGAGTCGGGCAGCGTGATCGGCTTTTCGGAGACCACGCGGGCGGCCAGCGTGTCGAACTGGGGCCCGCCGGCGCAGCCCGCCAGCACGACGAGCGCGGACAGGATGGTGACGAGACGCAAAGGTCGCGGAACCCTGGGCAAAAGCATCGGAACCCCTCGAGGTGGAACGGTGGAACTTGGGAAAGTCTGGCATCGAAGCGTGCGGCACGACGACCGTGCGGCTATGACAAGCCAGCGCGTTGGAAATTCCCGCTGGCCGGAACAGCGACGAGTGTCGATCAGCCGCCGGCGAGCTTGACCTTGAAACCGCGCGACTCCAGCTCGCGCTTGAGCACGTCGCGATGATCGCCCTGGATCTCGATCACGCCATCCTTGACCGCGCCACCGGTGCCGCAGCGCTTCTTCAGCGTCTTGGCCAGGGTTTTCAGCTCGTCGCTGCCCAGCGGGACGCCCTGGATCGTCGTGACGCCCTTGCCCTTGCGGCCGCTGGTTTCTCGTCGAATGCGCACGATACCGTCGAGGGCGGCGATGCGTTCGGCTTCCTCGCGATCGCGACATTCGCACTGGGCCACGGGTTGGCGGCAGTCGGGGCAGGTCTCGCCGTGTTCGGTCGAGTAGACCAGGCCGCGCAGCTGATCCTGTAACGAAGGCATGGGAACTCCGAATCGAGACATGAAAGCCATATGATAACGCGGCGATCCGCCTGCGAACGACCACTCGAAGCGACCGAACCGATATCGACTGGGCCTAAACGACCGTGCCAAAAACGATCGCGGCCCGAGCGTTTGGCTCGGGCCGCGATCATCGTTCTGCCATTGGGACTGGTCGGCGTCGGTTCTGAACCGAGCCGATTAGAGATTGCTCACCGCCAGGGCGGGCATCAGCTTGTCGATCACGGCCGGCAGCTCGCGCATGTCGCGAATGCCGATAGCGCCTGCCGGGGTGGGTTCGAGATCGGCAAAGCGGTTGATATGGACGACCCGCATGCCGGCTGCCAGTGCGGCACGTACACCGACCTGGGCGTCATCGATCACGATGCATTCGCCCGGCTCGAAGCCCATGTCGCGGCCGGCGTGAAGGAAGAGTCCCGGCGCCGGCTTCCAGCTGCCTACGGTGTAGGCGCTGTAGATGTTGTCGCCGAAGAAGCCGCGCAATCCGGTGCTGTCCAGCGCGCGTCGGATCTTGGTCTCGGGGCCGTTGGAGGCGACGCAGCGCGGCAGCGAACCCAGTGCGTCGAGCGCTTCCCGCACCCCGGCGATTGGCTCGAGCTCGTTCGCCATGCGCTCGTGCATCTCCTGGCGCATCGCCGTCTCTATCCGCTGGCGAACGGCGTCGTCGAGACTCCCGTGCACCCGCTCCAGATGGGAAACGATGCTGGCGAATCGCGCGCCGCGAAAATCCGTCATGTAATCATGGGGCTGGAAGGGCAGGCCGGCCTGATTCAGATACTTCGCCATGACTTCGGCGAGAAGCGGTTCGCTGTCGACCAGGGTGCCGTCGCAATCGAAAAGCAAGCAGAGGGGATCGGGCATGATGGGTCGCCTCGAGGGCGCTGTCAGTGAATAAGGTACGCAGGTCGTCTATGAATCGGCCTGCCGATGACTGGCTCCAGTTCTGTCGTTTCCAGTTCCGTTGTTCCAGTTCTACCGTTATCGGCATTGCAATCCGGAAATGCAGGATTATGGAACACTGTTTTTAATCTATCTTGCAACTTTAGTCGCCCCGGCTGTCATTGACAAGCCGGAGCGAATGACTCCCCAGAAATTGCACACTTCGATGATGGACCGGTTCAGCCTGCATCCGGCCCGAAAGTCTGAGGCAAGTAGAGAATCAGGTCGGGGAAGGCGATCAGCAGGCCGATCACCACCAGCATCACCAGCAGGTAGATCATCGTCGTGCCCAGCGCCTTGAGCAGGGGGATGCCGCCGATCTTGGCCGAGATCATCAGGCAGAGCCCGTAAGGCGGCGTGATCAGCCCGAGGCCGAGTGCCATGACGCTGATGACGCCGAACTGCAGCGGGTCGACGCCGGCCTGGGCGGCCAGGGGCTGGAAGATTGGCGCCAGGATCGCCATCGCCGGCAGCGAATCCATGAAGGTGCCCACCAGCAGCATGACGATGGTCGCGATGATCAAAAGCGTGGTCGGATCGGTGATCTCGACACCCGCCATCAGCGACGGCGGAATGCGGTAAAAGCTGATCAGATAGCCGAAGATCGCCGCGCCGACCAGGCTGAACAGCGATAGCGAGCAGAGCCGCACGGTATCGGTGGAGGCATCCAGCACGCTCCTGAAGGTCAGTTCGCGATAGACCACGAAACCCAGAATCAGCGCGTAGAGCACGGCCATCACCGCAGCCTCGGTGGGCGTGACGATACCCAGCGTGATGCCGCCGATGATCAGTACCGGAATGCCGGCGGCGAGCAGGCCATCCTTGCCCGAACTTGCCAGTTGCCTGAGCGTGGCGCGCTTTCGTGTCGGCACGTCATAGCGGCGCACGTAGCCGAGGTTGAGCAGCAACTGCGCGGCGGCGATCAGAATCCCCGGCACGATGCCGCCGAGAAACAGCCCGGCGATCGAGGTGCTGGTGAGCGCGCCCCACACGATCATGTTGATCGACGGCGGAATGATGATCCCCATCACCGAAGAGGCGGCCGTCACCGCGACGCTGAAGTGGGTCGGGTAACCTTCCTTTTTCATGGCCGGGATCAATACCGTACCGATACCCGCACTGTCGGCCGTCGACGACCCCGAAACGCCGGCGAACAGCATGCTGACCAGCACGTTGACGTGGGCCAGTGCCCCTTTGACATGCCCGACCAGATTGAGGCACAGCGTGATCAGGCGGTCGGTGATGCGGGCGGCATTCATCAGATTGCCGGCGAGCAGGAACAGCGGCACCGCCAGCAGCACGAAGGAGTCCATGCCGTAGTACATGCGCTGGAACAGAATCCACGGCGTCAGGCGCGGATCGAGCACGATGATGCCAAACGAGGTGAGCACCAGCGACATCGCGATCGGCACGCCCAGCACGATGAGGACGCCGAGCAGCGCGAACAGCAGCCACGGCAGCAGGTAGAGCCAGTCGGCAGGCATCATCGCGGGGTCTCCTTCTCGTGTGACGAGGGCAAATCGAAGTCTTGCGTGGGCGGGGCGCTCGGATGGGCCGGATCGATGAGCTCGTCGATCTCGGAAGGCGTGTCGAGCTCGCTCTCCATGGCATCGACGCCCTGGCTGGCGGTCACCAGCAGGCGCTGCAGGCTGAACAGCACGATCAGCACGCCGCTGACGAGAAAGGTCGAGTAGGTCACGACCATCGGCAGCTGCGAGGCGCTGGCAATCCGGTTGAAGCCGGAAAGAGCGAAGGCCTGGCCGAAGACGACGAAGATCAGCCCGACGATCAGACAGGCGACATCGCGGATCACTCGGGTCACCCGGTCGGGGCGGGAACCGCGGGGGAAGGCCTCGAGCACGAAGTGATCGGCATGCAGCACGCCGATCGCGGTGCCCAGCATGATCATCCACTGGAAGGCGAAACGGCTCATCTCCTCGGTCCAGTAGAGCCTCGGCAGGAAGCCCAGATTGCGGCTGACGATCTGGTAGACGATCAGCACGATGAAACTGGCAAGCAAGAACAGCAACACCCCGTGAAGGAGGCGTTCCAGCTGGCGGTTGACGCGGCCCAGGGCCGTTGCGAATGCCATGACACGACTCCTTTACTGGGTGTTGATGATGAGTTCGTAGAGATCGCGCAGCCCCATGTCGTCGATCACCTGGCCCAGCGGGCCGGCGACGATCTGCTGCATGCGCTTGCGATCCATCGGGTAGAAGGTGGCACCTTCGGCCTCGAGCTTGTCGCGGGACTCCTTGTCGAGGCGGATCTGCAGGTTCCGCGCGTACTGCTCGCTCTCGTCGGCAGCGGCCTGTACCGCCTGCTGCTCGGGCGGCGTGAGCGACTCCCAGGTCGCGTCGGAAATGGTCAGCAAGCGCACGGTGATGTCGTGTTCGGAAAGCCCGATATGGGGCGCGACTTCATGGAAGCGCATGCGGTAGATCCACTCCGCCTCGTTGAGCAGGCCATCGATGGCGCCGAGCTGCAGCCCGGTGTAGATCTCCTTGTAGGCCATGACCGTGGGCTGGGTGCCCAGCGCTGCCCAGGCCGTGATCACCGGCCGGGTCGGATTGGTGCGCAGCTTCATGCCTTCGAGATCGTCGAGCGTTTCCAGCGGGCGGGTACTGACGATCTGGCGGGTGCTGCCGCCGTAGTAGGCGAGCACCTTGACGCCGGTTTCCGCCTCGATGCGCTGGGCGATCTCCTGGCCGGCCTCGCCATCCAGCACGTGCCGCCAATGATCGAGATCGCGATAGAGAAACGGGATCGAGAAGATGCTGGCGGTATGCGAGAACTCCGAGATCAAGCCGGGATTGATGATCGAGAAATCCAGCGCACCGGCGGTCTGCTGCTCGAACATCTCGGTTTCATGACCGAGCACCGAGTTGCTGTAGAGATTTACCGTCAGCTCGCCATCGGTTTTCTCTTCCAGCAACTGTTTGAAGCGCTCCCCGCTCAGATGGTAGGCGGTATCCTCCGTGGCGCCGTGGCCGAAGATCAGCTCGCGAGCTTCGACCGGCGTGGCGAGCGCGGCGAAAAGAAGGCCCGTGGCGATGATGAGCCGCCCGCCGGACAGATAGCGTGGAACCTCGTGAAATCTCATGGTGACTCCTGGGGGCGATCGAGCGAGGGTTGGGAGCTGGCGCGAACCATCAAGGGCGCCTCGAGGACGATGCGTTCGCGTTCGCCGTCGGGCGTCCGTATCCGCTTCAGGGCCAGTTCGGCGGCGCGGCGGCCGATCGACCGCGGGTGGGTCGCGATACTGCTCAATGCGGGGTCGGTGAGGGCGGCTTCATCGATGTCGTCGACGCCGACCACCGCGCAGTCCTGCCCCGCGCGCAGGCCAAGATGGGAAAGCGCCAGCAGCGCTCCCAGCGCGACCAGGTCGTTGTGGCAGATCAGGGCCGTGGGCGCGTCGTCGCCACGCATCAGCTCGAGGGTGATTTCGCGCCCTGCGCAACGGGTCAGCGGGCCGCGAACGATGCGCGACAGGTCATCGAGTCCGGCCTCGTGCATGGCCTGTCGGTAGCCCGCGAGACGTTCGCGGTCGGCGGAATGATCGGCGGTTCCCGCGAGCAGGGTGATACGACGATGCCTCAGGGCGACCAGATGACGAACGGCGTTGGCGACGCCGGCCCGAAGGTCCGCGCCGACATAGTCGCCGAGCGGTGACGGGCCGACGTGCCGCATGACCTCGATGCAGGGCATGCCCCAGTCGGCGATCGTTTCGATCAACGACGCAGGCGTCTCCTCTGCGGGGCACAACAGCAGCGCATCGACCCGATGTTCCCGCATGCGTGCCAGAAAACGCGCCTGGCGGGCGAGGCTGTCGCCGCTGCTGGCCAGAAAGGGAACGTAATCGGCGTCCTGCAGTGTCTCGTCGATGCCCGCCATCAGGGCACCGAAGAACGGGTTGGCGATATCGTGGACGACGACGCCGAGCGTTGCCGTGCGAGCGCTTCTCAAGGTCGCCGCGCCGCGATTGTAGACATAGCCCAGTTCCGTCATCGCCTCCCGAACCCGAGCGCGAGTCGATTCGGCAACCAGCTCGCTACCTTGCATCACCAGCGACACGGTCGAGCGGGAGACGCCGGCATGGGCCGCGATATCCCTCAGCGTGACGCGAGGGCGGGATGAGTTCCTGACGTTTTCGGGCATGCTGCATTCCGTTTTGGATCGATCCAAAAAGCTGTCAGCAGGTTAGTCGCGCCATAGGAATGCGCCTATTCGCCTTTAGTGGAAAACGATGTCGGTGAACTACAGAAGTGTCCGAGCGGGGATTTTCGTCACGAGAGACAGGCAAGTGCGCCATGGGCTTCACCTGTCACGCCATGTCTCGATGGCATGAGGGCGAGGCGTGGGCGGCGAGCTGTCGCCCACGCAATTTGCATGCTTGCTACTTCTTGCATGCTTGTTACTTCGTCTGACACTCCGCTTCGGCCTTGGCCGAATTGGCACAGTCATCCGTTTCTCCCCAATGGGAGATCAAGTAGATACAGCCAATCAAACTCAGCACCAAAACCACGATGGCTATTTTCATGGTGTCCCTTTGTCACTATCGGATGTGGCTATCGGAAAGACCCAATCATCGTAGTTGAAGTCCGATAGAAATCTCCGGCATCTTGCCCATTCGTAAGCGCGATTCCCGAGTCATGAAGGCCGCGTTTTACCTTGATCAATGGCCAAGTGCCGCTTTCCATAAAGGGAATGGTGTCTCAGTTCAGCCTGTCGCCCCAGGCTTCCTCATTGAACGGGCTGATCGGGCGTTTGCCGTCCAGCGCGAGCATGATGTTGTCGACCGCGCGCTGGGCCATGGCGGTGCGGGTTTCGTGAGTGGCGGAGCCGATGTGCGGCAGCGCGACCACGTTGGGCATCCTGGGCAGCGGAGAATCCGCCTGCAGCGGTTCCTGCTCGAACACGTCGAGGCCAGCGCCGCGGATCTGGCCGCTTTCGAGGGCCTGGATCATGGCCTGTTCGTCGACCACCTGCCCGCGGGAGATGTTGATGAAGATGGCGCTCTCCTTCATCAGCTCGAACTCGCGGGCACCGATCAACTGGCGGGTTTCCGGGGTCAGCGGCACGATGGCGCAGACGAAGTCGGACTGCTGCAGCAGCTCGTCCAGCTCGCAGCGGCGCGCGCCCAGCTCCGCTTCCAGATCCGGTTTGGGCGAGGCGTTGGAGTAGAGAATCTTCATGCCGAAACCGAGAGCGCCGCGGCGGGCCACCGCCTGGCCGATGCGTCCGAAGCCGACCATGCCCAGCGTCTTGCCATGGACGTCGCTGCCGAACTGTTCGGGGCCGATGCTGGACTTCCAGTCACCGCGCTTGACGTACTCGGCCAGTTCCACCACCCGGCGGGCACTCGCCATGATCAGCGAGAAGCCGGTATCGGCGGTGGTTTCGGTGAGCACGTCCGGCGTGTTGCAGAGCAGGATGCCGCGCCGGGTCAGTTCCTCGACCGGATAGTTGTCCACACCCACCGAGATACTGGCGATCGCTTCCAGATTGGGCGCGGCATCGAGCAGTTCCGGGGTCATGTTGACCCCCGCGCCGATCAGCCCGTGAGCTTGTCCCAGCGCCTCGCGGAATGCCGGATCGTCGGCCGATTCGAGCTTGCCGAAGTAGTCGACGTGAAAGCGTTCGCGTAGCTGGTCGAGTTGCTGGTCGTTGAGGCGACGGTACGCCAGGATGCGCTTGCTCATGAAAGACTCTCCGGCTGAAAAATCGAAATATCCGCAGGCGACGACATCGCCGCCTGCGAGGTGAGGGACGCACGAGCTTACCGACAAACCCGGCCCCCTGAGGCAGTGCTTCGACGAAAGTCTAGCGGGAAGGACGCGGTCGGAGACAAGTCCGAACGAAGGAATCTTGGTGTTTGTCACCGGTCACGCGCCCAGCAGGCGCTCGACGCGTTATACGGAGGCCCGCCCGGGCCGCTTGATCAATTGGCGGAATTTCGGCAGCTGCCGGGCGATGGGCGGAATGCGCAGAATCATCAACAGGGCGCCAACGGCGGCATAGAGGCTCCACTGCTCCAGGTCGGCACGGACCACCCAGAGAAAGTGCAGCAGCCCCAGACCCAGCACCAGGTAGACGATCTTGTGCAGCGTCTTCCAGCGCTTGCCCAGCTTGCGCATGGACCACTTGTTGGAGGTCACGCCCATCGCGATCAGCCCGACGAGAGCGAGCATGCCGACGATGATGTAGGGGCGTCGGACGATCTCGCTGCCGAGCCGGGAGAGATCCAGCCCCAGAATGAAAACGGCGTAGCAGAACAGGTGCAGCAGCGCATAGGTCAAGGTCCACAGGCCGAGCTGGCGGCGGATCAGGGTGAAGCCTTTCCAGCGGGTCAGCTTGGTCAGCGGGGTCAGGCTGAGAGTGGAAAACAGCATCCACAGTATGCCCTGGCCGATGTTGAGCAGCAGGTAGCGGCCGGGTTCCGGGCCGGCGGCGTTGATCGCGACCTGGGAGCTCCACCAGGCCAGCGGCACCAGCGCGGCGATGAACACCGCGATGCGCCAGAGCGTCAGCGTGTAGCGGGGCGTCGGCATCAGAAATGCTTCCTCAGATCCATGCCCTGATAGAGACTCGCGACCTCCTCGGCGTAGCCATTGAACATCCGCGTATCGATGATGTTGGGATTGAACAGGCTGTTGGGTAGCCGGCGCTCGGTGGCCTGGCTCCAGCGTGGGTGATCGACCTCGGGATTGACGTTGGCATAGAAGCCGTACTCGTCCGGGGCGATCGCCTGCCAGGAGTTGACCGGCTGTTCCTCGACCAGCGAGATCCGCACGATCGACTTGATGCTCTTGAAGCCGTACTTCCACGGCACGACCAGCCGGAAGGGCGCGCCGTTCTGGTTGGGCAGTTCGCGCCCGTACATGCCGAGCCCGAGAATCGCCAGCGGATGCATCGCCTCGTCCATGCGCAGGCCCTCGGTGTAGGGCCAGTCGATCAGCGCGAACGACGAGTCCTGGCCCGGCATCTGTTCCGGTGCGACCAGTGTCTCGAACTTGACGTACTTGGCCTTCGACGTGGGCTCGGCGCGTTTGATGACGTCACCCAGCGGAATCCCCAGCCACGGAATGACCATCGACCAGGCCTCGACGCAGCGCAGCCGGTAGATGCGCTCCTGCAGGCGGGAAGGCTTGGCCAGATCCTCGAGATCGAAGCGCCCGCCGTTATTGACCTCGCCGTCGATCACCACGCTCCAGGGCTGGGTCTTCAGCGCGTCGGCGTTGCGGGCGGGGTCGCCCTTGCCGGTGCCGAATTCGTAGAAGTTGTTGTAGTGGGTGGCGTCGTCGAAAGGCGTGAGTTTGTCCAACTGGCGATCGGCAGGCACCACGCTTTCCCATTCGGCGTTGGCCAGCTTGGGCTCGAGCCAGCCTGGCGGATTGCCGGCCGGTACGTCCTGATAGTCGGAGGCGGCCGCCAGAGCGCGTCCCGACAGTGCCAATCCTGCTCCTGCACTCAGGCCCAGGCCAGCCAGCCCGCCCATGAAGCGGCGACGCGAGAGGTAAACCGATTCCGGGGTGACGTCCGATTCGCGCAGGTCGCCGGGTTTGGCAATCTTGATCAACATGATGAGTCTCCAACCGCCGATGATGGCATAGGGTGGATACGCTGGCGGTGCGCGCCTGGATGCGTGTACCGAGACGCCGGCGTACGCCGTGACACCGCATGAGGCTCAGTTTAGGTGATCCATGCCCCGTCCTGCCGGAAAACGCCGGTCGCGTTCAGATCACGCCCAGCCAGCGCCACCAGATGAAATCGAGCGGCCACAACAGCAGGATCGTGACCACCGCCAGCGGCAGCGTGATGCGCATGGCCTGACGGATGCTCACGCCGGAAGTGAGCAGGCCGATGATCAGCGGCGGCGACTGATAGGGGAACACCACGGTCGAGAATCCGATCACCTGAGACATCACCACGGCCGACGGCGACCAGCCGGTGACATCGGCCAGTTGCGGCGCCAGCGGCGTCATCACCGCGGGAACACCGGGCAGCGTGACCAGCATGCCCAGGATCGTGGCGATCACCGAGAGCCAGGCGAAGTTGCCGGCAGTCGATTCCGGCGAGAGCGGCAACACGTCGAGAAGCTGGCCGGCGATCGCCTCGCCCAGCCCGCTGTCGTGCGCCAGAGCTCCCAGGCTGACGATCCCGGCGACGTAGATGAACGGTTCGAGGTTCATCTGCTGCAACGGTCTGGCCGGCAGCAGCCCGCTGCCCGGGAACAGGCAGACCAGCGCCACCAGCATGCCGATCCAGGCCGGCGAGATGCCGTGCCAGGCATCGGTCATCCACATCACCACGGCGAAGGCCAGCAGCACGCTCATCAGATTGCCGCTGCCTCCCAGCCTGGACGGCGGCTCGGCCGTAAAGGGCGACGGCGCCACGGCGCGGAACTGCCACAGGATCAACCCCATGATCAGCACCCATTTGAGCAACCCCAGCACGGGAAAGTGCAGCAGCAGATATTCGCCATAGCTGGGCGAGAAGCCGAGCACCGCTTCGCTGGCCCCCATCAACACATTGTTGGGCACGTTGGCCGGCAGAATCGTGAAGGTGGGCAGAAAGCTCGACATGATGCCGCTGAGCAGGACGCCGGTACGACCGGGGTTGCCGGGGTCATAGCCGAATCGGTCGGTCAGGGTCAGAAGGATCGGCACCAGCAGCACGATCCGGCCCATCGCCGACGGCATGAAGAAGGAGGCAATCAGCCCCAGCAGCCCCACGCCGACGACCGCCTGTGGATAACCTGAGGCGAGATGAGGTCCGATTCGGGCGGCGACGCGTTCGCCCAGGCCGGTGTGATTGATCGCGGCGCCGATCACCATGCCCGAGAACACCAGCCAGGTCGCGGCCGACTCGAAACCGGCGAACGCCGTCGAGGCCGGCGCGACCTCCGCCACGGTACAGAGGGTGAAGAAGATCAGCGCCGTCAGCCACTGCGGCAGCCAGCCGGTGGCCCACAGGCCGATGCACAGCACCACGACGATGCCGGCCTGCAGCACCGAGCCGTCGGCGCTGCCCAGCAACAGCCAGCCGAACGCGCCCAGCAGAGCCAGCAGTGATATTCCCTGACGCCAGGGCAGAACGGTAATCGAAGAGGACATCACGACAGATCCGAAGGCGAGCGAGGCGGCAGTATACCAGCGTGAAAAGCGACCATCGGTCGAATCGGGGGCTGGATCAGCGCTGCAGACTCAGCAGCGTAATGGTGACCAGAATGATCGCCATGCCGAAAAGTTGCAGCGGGGCGAGAGTCTGTCCCAGCACGACGAATCCGAACAGCGAGGCCGTGACCGGCTCCACCATGGCGATCATGGAGGCCGCCGAGGGGGACGTCCGTCTCAGCCCGGGCAGATAGAGATAGAAGGAGATGCCTGCGCCGAACAGGCCGAGCAGCAGAAACCCGTAGGCGTCGCCGGTGAATGGCACTTGCTGCATCTGCCCGATGTCGACGAATGCGAACAGCAGCAGCGTCAGGGTCAGGAAGGCGATCGTCAGGACCGCCTGCGCCGGCCCCTGGGCTCTGGCGTAGCGAAAGCCGAAGATGAACAGGGCGTAGGACAAGCCGGACAACAGGCCGCAAGCGATACCCCAGACCGAAACCTGGCCCGTGCCGCTGCGCAGGATGTCGGTCAGCAGCACGATACCCACCATCACCGCCGTGATCGACGCCCATTTGCCTAGCGTAGGCTTCTCCAGACCGCATGCGAACGACACCAGAAAGACGAACAGCGGCGCGGTGTACATCAGCGTGGCGGCGATCGCCACGTTGGCGTTCGAGATGCTCAGGAAATAGAAGGTGAAGTTGCCGGCCACACCAACGCCAGCCACGACCGACCAGGCGATGAGCCGCCAGTCGAACCGCAGGTTGCGCAACGGATGGAGGACGAACCAGGCCAGCATGCAGACCAGGCCGATCGCGCCGCGGTAGAACGAGATGACGTAAGGGGCCCAGCCCTCGTCCATCAGCAGGCTCGCAAGGCCGCCCGACAGACCCCAGAACATGGCTGCAAGCGTGATGTAGACGGTGCCCTTCACCGAACTCGACATGGTTTGATGCCCTCCTTGGCAGATGTTGTCTGTCGCCAACGCTCCAGGTTGTGCCTGCTCGGGCGCGCGCCCCCGCCGTCAGCGTAGATGACGAATCGGATTCGCGAACCTGTGGCGTCGAGACGGTTTCCTTCTAGGCTGAAGATCCAGACGAGCCAGATTGGTGGCTCCTGCCAGCCAGGAGAGAACGCGTGAAGCAGGTAACGACAACCGCGATGGCGACGCTCTGTCTGAGCGGAGAATTGACGAACAAGCTGGAGGCGATCGCGCGGGCCGGATTCGACGGCGTGGAGATTTTCGCCGATGACCTGCAGTCGAGCGGTCTGGCGCCGCGAACCGTGGGGGAGCGTTGTCGGGAACTTGGACTGACGGTCGTCGCGCTACAGCCGTTCCGCGATGCCGAGGCGCTGCCGCCGGCATTGCATCGTCAGATGCTGGAGGAGGCCAGGCGCCAACTCGATACGCTGGCCGATCTCGGCGGTGACTTCCTGCTTGCCTGCAGCAATACCCGCCAAGAAGCCGAGAACGACCGGGGCCGAGCCGCCGACACACTGCGTGACCTGGCCGAGCTGGCGGCCGAACGGGAGATGGGCGTGGGCTTCGAGGCGCTGGCCTGGGGGCGGCATGTCTTGGACTATCGCGAGGCGTGGCGGATCGTGGAGCGGGCGGATCATCCGGCGCTTTCCCTCGTGCTGGACAGCTACCACGTTCTGGCTCGCGAGCTCCAACTGGAAACCCTCGCCTCGATCCCCGGCGACAGGATCGGCCTGGTGCAGCTGGCCGACTCGCCATGGCCGCGCGGGCAGGATCTGCAATCGCTGAGCCGTCATCGACGGGCGTTTCCCGGCGACGGCGAATTACCCATCGAACGCTTCATGGAGGCATTGGGCAGGACAGGGTACGCCGGGCCGCTGTCGCTGGAGGTCTTCAGCGATGCGCTAGCGGTCATGCCGACGGGGATGGCGGCGCTTCAGGGCAAGCACGCGCTGGATTCGCTACTGGCCTCGCAGCCGTAACAACGCCTCGTTCGGCGGCTATATCAGCCACAGATGGCTCAGCCAGATTCCCAATGCCAGTGTCAGCGCCGACAGCACCGTCGCCATTACCATCGCCGCCGTGCCCAGCTCGCCGAACCCGTAGCGCTGACCCAGCAGCGGATACATCGAGAGCATCGGGGCGCAGGCAAAGATGATGGCCGCGGTGGCGAATACCGGATCGAGCCCCGGGATCAGCAGTACCATCAGCAGTATGCAGAGCGGGTGCAGAGAGAGCTTGGCGAGCGCGATCCGAGTCACACGCTTGACCATGCCACGCACGCGCAGGCCGCATAGCGTGCCACCGATCACGAACAGCGCCACCGGCGAGGACGAGGCGGCGAGCATCTCGAGCACTCGGGCAATCGGGGCCGGCGGATGCAGGTTCAGCGCGGCGAGCAGCGTGCCCACGGCGATGGCGATGATCAACGGATGTCGCAGAATGCGCACGGCCACCGGTTTCGCCGTCTTCCATACGCCGCCCTGGGCCTGGCGGCCGAGTTCGGCGAGTACCAGCGCCGTAGGAATCACCAGCAGATTCTCGATCAGCATGTTGAGCGCCAGGGCAATGCCTGCCGTGGGGCCGACCACCAGCACCGCCACCGGATAGCCGATGAAGCCGCTGTTGGAGGCCGACGTGCCCAGGGCATACATCGCCCGGCGCTCCAGCGGCGCATTGCCGCGCAGCGTTACCATGGCGAAGGTGATGGCGAAGGCGAGCCCGGAACCCAGTCCGTAGACCAGCAGGTAGGGCACGTTGAAGACCTCGCCCAGCGGTCGCTGGAGCAGCGCCTGGATTACCAGTGCGGGCAGGGCGATATTGATCACGTATCGACCCATGCCTTGGATATGGGCCTTGTCGACGATGCGCTTGAGCACCGCGAGATAACCGATGCCCAGCAGGATGAAGATGGGAATGATGGCGCCGAGGATGGTGTTCACGAAACGTTGATCGCTGCCAATTAGACTTATGCCTAATAGCATGAGCCCATGACGGGCTACCGGCAAGTGGATTCACTCGCACGGCGCCCGCCAGCAGGACTCTCGTTCAGCGTTGCCAGCCGATGACCTCCAGGGCGCGCTGGCGATGCGCCTCCGTGATCTGGCCGACTGCCCGCCGCGAGTTTTCAGTTGACCTGCTGGGCTATCAGTTTCGCCTTCTCGCGAAGCAGGGGCAGAAAGTCTTTCGTTAACGTCTGTATGTCAATCCGCGCCGCGTTGGTGCTGATATTGATGGCGCCCAACAGTTCGCCATTGGCGTCGAAGGCCGGGATTGCCAGAGAGCGGAGCCCCGAATCCAGCTCCTGATCCACAATACAGTAACCCTGCTCGCGAATCTCGATGAAGAGCGCCGCCAGTGTCGCCTTGTCAGTAATGCTGTGTTCGGTGTGCCGCGAGAGCGTGACCCGCTCGAGATAGGCGGCGCGCTCTGCGTCCGGTAACTGCGCCAGCAGAATCCGACCCATGGAGGTATAGGCTGCCGGAAGGCGGGTGCCGATCGACAGTGAAATGGACATCAAGCGGTGATGAGCCGCCGATCGCGCCACATAGGTGACGTCGTCGCCATCGAGTACGCCCATCGACGAGGACTCGCCGGTAACATCGGTGATGTCCTCGAGGTGTTGTTGAATGACGCTGCGATAACCATTGGAAGAGAGAAAGGCATAACCCAGCTGTAGCGCCTTGGGCGCCAACTCGAACGAACGATGTTGTTTACGCACGTAGCCCAGCGCGTGCAGCGTTAGCAGAAATCGACGGGCACGCGCACGATTCATTCCCGTCTTGGCAGCGACCTCACTCAACGTCATCCGTGGTGACTGCTGATCGAACGCGAGTATCACCTCGAGTCCGCTGGCCAGTGCGGTGACGAAGTCGCGATCATCAGGGGTGAGCATTTCATCCTTGCTGGGCATGCCTGAAATTCCTTGCCGTCTGTCGAATCGATGGTTACGAGCTTAAGGGGTAAAAGAAAAGTTCGAAAGCCGAACATCTGTTCTAACATGATTCGCTGCTGAAGCGGGGAGATCATCGCTGGCAAGAAGAGGTCTAGAAGGGATGTCGCCAGTCGATTACCACGGACTTCCGATACAGATGAGACCAAAGTCGTGGTTCGGCCTCAAGTCGCGCAGTTGCTGTGTTCTACCCGAATTTCAATGAGCGACGATAGCGGATTGCCGGGTGGAACTTGACACCCGTCGACAGTGAAAGTTCATAATACGAACATATAGACGCTATTCGAACAGTCGGGCGCCGAGCGTATCTGTCGAGTCGGCATGCCTGTCCCGACTGTCAGCGATTATTGCCAACAGTGAGGTCATGGAGGTCATCATGCGAGCCATTGCCACCGTCTGTCTGAGTGGGGATCTGCACAGCAAATTGGAAGCCATTGCGCGAGCCGGCTTCGATGACTCTACAACGAGGTCTTTCGTGCAGTGCCTACTGATGGCCACCCTAGACGGCCTGTATTCAAAATTGTCGTGCCGACACGCGGGCTCGTGACCATGCGTATGCCGTGTTGCCCATCTATCACTATCGGCAAACGCTTCGCTTGATAAGCCGTGTATTCGCTAGGCTGATAGCCATATTATGTCAGGTGCCAAAAAGCGCCGGATAGGAACTCCACATGTTCGATCACTTCTTTCGCCATCCCTTCATGAGTCGCACGGGAATTGTTGCCCTGCGTGCCGAATGCGTCGTCGCCGCCCTGTGCAGGGTAGAGCTGGCGCTGGCCCAGGCCGAGGAAACCGCGGGAGTTCTGCCCGCAGGCACCACCGAGGCAATGACCGACGCGCTACGGCCCGAAGCGTTTGATCTCGAGGCGCTGGCGGATGATGTCGGCAAGGGTGGCAATGTCGCCATTCCTTTCGTCAAACAGGCCAAGGCGATGTTGCCGGAGAGGCTCAAACCGGCCTTTCATCACGGCGCCACCAGTCAGGACATCGTCGATACCGCACTGATGCTGCTGATAAAGCCACGCTTGCAAGCTTGCCTGTCGCATCTGGCGAAGCTGCGGCAGGCGCAGGGCGAGCTGATGCGACGTCATCGGGATACGCCGATGATCGGGCGGACCCTGATGCAGCAGGCGCTGCCGATCACCTTCGGCGCCAAAGTCGCTCAGTGGGCTTGGGGGCTGGCTCAGGCGGAACGGCGATTGCAGACAGTGGCCGACACGGGGCTCTACGTGCAGTTCGGCGGCGCCGTGGGAGTTCATTCCGGACTGAACGCGAGCGGGATGACGATCATGGCCGATCTCGCGCGAATCCTGGCGCTGGCCGAACCTGTATTGCCCTGGCATACCGACCGCCAACCGATTCTGGAACTGATCGGCGCCGTGGATGCCGTGGCGGTCGCGGCGGAGAAGACGGCGCTGGACATTGCGCTGCTGTGCCAGAGCGAGGTTGGCGAGCTCAGCGAGCCTGCCGCGCCGGGAGTGGGCGGTTCCTCGTCGATGCCGCATAAACGCAATCCGGTCGCCTGCGCCCGCATCCGTGCCGCCGCGCGCCAGATTCACGGTCATCACGGCGTGATCCTCAACGCCGGGGCGCAGCCGCTGGAACGGGGCTTGGGGGAGTGGCACGCTGAATGGGCGCCGCTGCTGGATGCCGTGATCAGCCTGGAAGGGGCGCTGGAATCGATGATGCCGCTGATAGAAGGACTGGAAGTCCACGAAGAAGCGATGACCCGCAATCTGCGTCTTAGTGGCGGGGCGATCATGGCCGAGCCGGCGACGTGTCTGTTGTCGCGCATCATGGATTTCGACGAAGCGCGGGATCTGGCGCAACGAGCCGGTGACAAGGCACGTCACGAACGTCGCGATTACGCTGAAGTGCTGCTCGAAGAACCTGACGTTGTCGGCCGTCTCGATGCCGATGGCGTGCGCGCGGCATTGGCCATCGACCTATACATTGGTAGTAGTGGAACCCAGGTGGATCGCCTGCTTTCTTGTCTCTCATATTAATAGCTTTTCAATTCAAAATAATAAAAGCCGTTATGACTAAAGGGTCCGTTGCGAAGTTGTACGAAAAACACCGTCCTAGGTTGGCAAGAAAGCCGTGGATTCGCCGGAGATGGTTGAGCTGGGCCTCGGTAAGATCTAGGCGGATACCGTTAGCCAAAAGCCTTTGCCATCCGGCGATTTGCGCAGCTCTATATTTTGCCTATCCGAATAAAGGTAGGTCCTTATCCTCATTTAGCATGATACGGTGGCCTAGATTCGATTACTCAAGCTAACCAACCGGCTGGTCACTCTCATGGGTTGACCGACCGTAGTCCAAGTTTTGGATGGCCAACTATGAACGATTTTCCTCTCACCGAAGCCAATGTCTTGCCGGGTAACCTTCTCAGACGTTGTCACCAGATCAGTGTGGCGATTTTTCTTAGGAAATGCGAAGCCTTTAGATTAACACAATTACAGTACGTGATTCTTTCCGCCTTGGAGGAAATGGGGGCGCTAGATCAAATCACGCTTGGCGGCTTCACGGCGCTAGATCGCAACACGGTGGCCGTGGTGGTGCGCAAGCTTGAGGAGCGAGGTCTGGTCACACGACGCCGCAACCCGGAGGACCGACGCTCGATGCTGGTCACTCTCTCCGATGTTGGACGCAGCCTGCGCCATGATGCCGAAACAGCCGTCAGAGAGACCCAAAAGGACATTCTTGCACCACTCGACGACGATGAGCGGGAAATTTTGAGCAAACTTCTACGAAAGATGGCGGATACCAACAATGAGCTTAGTCGGGTGCCGATAAAGGATGCTGGTTAATAGAAAATAGCGTCTTTAAGCCGGAAGGCGCTGCTATTGAGGCCAACAATACCGCTGCTACTAAGAATAGCCAGCGGAGCGCTCAATAAGCTGAGCGAGAGCCGATGCGCTCTCTGCCCAGAGATTACCATGAACCGAGTCAGCCCTTGGGCCAAGACGCATATGTCAGTCTGCATCGAGCATAAAGCCAGCGAAGAATGCCGCTAGTTCTTCATGAGCATCGAGTGGTAAGACATGGGCAATGTGCTGATCCGGCCTCACGATCACCATGCACCCTTTTTCCCGTTCAATGGCCCGCATATCAAAGATATCTTGGCCACTCTTCAGGTCTGGGCAAAATACCTTCTCGTAGTCATGTAGACCATAGCGTCCTTTCCTAGGCCATAGCATGGCCGGGAAGACATCGAGAGAGAGCTTCCTAAAACTCTGCTGGCAAATAGCGCGCACGTCGATCACCGAATCAATATCTGCACCTGATGGTGTATAACGTCTGATAGGCGAGTCCGATGATTCGCAGAGGAACTTACACAGAAGATAAATAGCCGAATCTATCTTGGTGGGATCACCTGACCCCGCGAAGAGGAAAAGCCGCCAGCGACCATCTGCCTTTACCGTATGGCCCAGATGAATAGGCTTGGCATCCGCCAAGCGGATGACCGGTGCAGAATGAAAGCGTTTACCGATTTCAAGACCTTTTGCGAGATGCTGATAGGTCGGTTCGACGGAGATAAGCGAAGGGTAATACTGGATTGCTGTCCCCGCTGTAAAACGCCCCTGCTGTACGAAGTATTTCTGAAATTCCGCCGGATCAATGCCGTTGCCCTTGTCTTCGGGCGATCCCTTGGGTGGGGCGCTGAACATCTTGGCAAACTCTCGATCGAAATCGATCAACTCCTTCGCCACGGTCTGACGTTCCGTTGTATAGGTATGCAGGATCTGCGGAGAGCACCGTCCCAGGAGTACTGAAGCCAGTTTCCATCCTAAATTGAATGTATCCCGCATCGAGATATTCATGCCCTGGCCCGCTTTCGGGCTATGAGTGTGGCAAGCGTCCCCGGCGATAAATACATGAGGCAAGCGATCGTTAACTGCTTCTGCCGGGACATCATCGAATTTTTCACACAGACGCTGCCCAATCTCGTATACCGACCACCAAGCAATCTCTTTCACGTCTAAAGTATAGGGATGCAGGATGCGCCGCGCCGCGGCCACCAGTTGATCGGAAGTAATGTTGCGGTTAGCGACTCGTTCGTCCTCTTTGAGCTTGTCGAGCTCGATATACAGCCGCACCAAGTAACCACCTTCCCGAGGAATAACCAGGATATTGCCTTCATTGGCGGAGTGAATCGCCGCCTTCATGCGGATATCTGGAAAATCCGTCACTGCCAGTACATCCATAACTCCCCAGGCCTGATTGGCGGAATCGCCATGTAGAGAGCGTCCCAGCGAATTCCGAACTGCACTACGTGCCCCGTCGCAACCCACCACATAGCGAGCACGTACGGTTTCCCTTTCTCCTTCATTAGCCAGGTCAGTGCGTTCAAGGACCGCCTTTACTGGATAGTCGACCGCACCGAGCGTTACAGCCGCAGACTTGTCTGGGTCGATTTCAAGGTCCACTAACCGACGGGAGTAGTGGGGCCTCAGTCGGGAGGGAGAATGGCGCATTACATCCAGATAGAAGTCATGAACCCGTGCCTGGTTGAGTACTACATGAGGAAACTCGGAAAGCCCGTCTTCGGTGTCCTGGATTCGGCCGCTGCGAACAATGTTTTGCCGGTTAGTCTCATCCGGCTTCCAGAATACTGTCTCGCTGATCCAACAGGCCTCCTTCAGCACCCGCTCGCTGAAGCCGAAGGCCTCAAACATTTCCATGGTTCGGCAGGCGATGCCATCTGCCTGGCCAAGCTTCAGAGGGCCATCCTTCTGCTCAACGATAAGCGTCTTGATTTCTGGGAAAGCTGACAGCTGTGCCGCCAAGGTCAGGCCTGCCGGACCGCTTCCGACTATCAGGACATCAACTTCCTTGGATAGCCGATCAGTGTCAGCGGACTCACCGTTAGCTTCATGAATGGCGGGGTCACCGGTTTGAAGGCCGTTGAGATGAAATTGCATGGGATACCTCTACAGGAACATGTCGATGGGCTGTTCTAAGAATATTGATCACTATTGTGATTAATCGTGGTGCATGCAATTAGACGTTTTGCCAATCAAACGACGATGTCACAACGATAGTTGAGATTCCATTGATTGAGCGACTCAACGCTCGGGCTTGTCTGAAGGTGCGTATCACCTGCCAAGCCCCTAATGTTCAACATGCTGCAGAGAGCAGATAGTGCTGGGCGAGATTGATCTGTTTGCGGGCTCGGGACGGCGTACACCAAACAGGAATTTTTCACCTGCTGCATCAGGAGTGACCTGCCACTGAACTTTCATCCGGCAGCTATTGGAGTCCGATCAGCGTTCGTGCCAATAGGCACGCTTGTGAGAGCCTGCGCATAAGCTGCTGGCGTTTCATAGCCCCTGGCGTTTCATAGCCCAGCGCCGAGTGCGACGTTCCGTATTGTAGTCATTCGCCCAGGCAGCGATCACGACTCGCGCATGAGCCAGGTTCCCGAACAGGGTCTCGTTGAGAAGTTCGTCCCACATCTGGCCGTTGAAGCTCTCCAAGAAGCTGTTCTGCATCGGCTTGCCCGGTGCGATGTGGCGCCATTCGATTCGGTGCTCGGTGCACCAACACAGGATTGCATGGGAAGTCAGCTCCGTGCCGTTATCCGAGACGATCATTCAAGACTTTCCGTGGCGCTCGATCAAGGCTGTTAATTCACGAGCGACTCGCCGCCCTGAGGTCGAGGTGTCCGGGATAGCGGCAAGGCACTCACGGGTGACGTCATCGACCACATTGAGCACTTGGAAGCGCTGGCCATGGGTAAATTGGTCGTGGACATCCAGTGACCACCGCGCGTTGGCGCGCGGCTCGACCAGGATTGGCGCCCGTGTCCCGACGGCTTTACGTCGGGCCTTTCGTTGGCGCACCGTTAGCCCTTCCTCGCGATAGAGCCGATAAATTCGGTTGATGCCAGAAAGTTCACCCTCGCGACGCAGCAGGACGAAGAGGCGCCGATAGCCGAACCTACGGCGCTCGTGGGCCAGCTCTCGCAGCCGATCACGCAGCGTTGTATCCGAGGCGCGGCGAGAGACGTAGCGAATCATCCTGCAATCCGCTCCGGCTAGCCGACAGGCCCGGCGCTCGGAGAGTCCAAGCGATAGCCTCAGATGCGAGACGGCTTCCCGCTTCGCGACGGGCGTCACCACTTTTTTGAGCGCAGCTCCTTCATCGCTGCCAGGTCGAGCATCTGCTCGCCGAGTAGCTTCTTCAGCTTGGCATTCTCGTCCTCGAGCGCTTCAGCCGTTTGGCTTCTGGCACGGTCATGCCGCCGAACTTGGATTTCCAGTTGTAGAAGGTGTCTTCTGACATGCCGTACTTGCGGCACAGGTCCGCGCATTTCGCACCGGCTTGGTGCTCCGACGGGATGCGGGATGCCGATGATCTGCTCTTCCGTGAATCTCGTTCGCTTCATTGTCCGTCCTTAGTTAGGTCGGACTCTAATCGACGAGGAAAATCCCGTGGCAGGTCAGGTCAGCGCAGGAAGCTCAGCAGGGTATTAGCTTCTATCTGATGAAACGTTACAACTGGCTGCGTCCTCATCAGTACAACGGTGACATGCCGCCCGCTTGTGCGGAAGAAAAACCAATCCACTGCCCGGGACCAGTTGAACACTACAACCGGTCCTATTACCAAGGAAAGGGCGGTATGCACCTGCGCCAAGGCTGGTATCGCCTCTGGTTGGCCATATCCGAGTAGCGACAGAGGTCGTCGATGGGCTCAAAAACCCCATCGCACGTTATACATTAGTCGTAATCACATAGTGCGAAGTCCTATGAGATGACTGTTAAGTAATGGCTAAGTAATTGATTAATTAGTCATTATTGCTTTCAGAGAATCTTTGACGGTGAGGTGTTTCGCTTTTGCCTCGTTTGACCGCAGAGTATCGAAGCGATAGCTTTGTTCGTATCACAAACCTGTGTTCGTTTAGCGAACATTACTGAGAGTCGAACGCACATGGCTGAATTTCTCTCTCTGCGCGACGCTGTTGCGCGTTACGTCGAGGATGGCGCGACCCTTGCCATGGAAGGGTTTACCCATCTGATTCCCTTTGCCGCCGGTCATGAAGTGATCCGTCAGCGCAAACGTGATCTCACGCTGATCCGGATGACGCCGGATCTGCTCTACGACCAGATGATCGGCGCCGGTTGCGCCAAGCGGCTGATCTTTTCCTGGGGCGGCAATCCTGGCGTCGGCTCGCTGCATCGGCTGCGCGATGCGGTCGAGAAGGGCTATCCCCATCCGGTCGAGATCTTCGAACACAGCCATGCGGCCATGGCCTGTGCGTTCGAAGCCGGCGCCGCCGGGCTACCGCTGGCGGTACTGCGCGGCTATGTCGGCAGCGATCTGCCTAAGGTCAATCCCCAGATCCAGTTCATTGAATGTCCGTTCAGTGGCGAACGCCTGGCGGCGGTGCCGTCGGTTCGTCCGGACGTGGGCATCGTTCACGCGCAACGGGCCGACCGCCAGGGCAACGTACTGGTCGAGGGCATCATTGGCGTGCAGAAGGAAGTCGTGCTGGCGGCCGGGCGCAGTATCGTCACGGTCGAGGAGATCGTCGACGATCTCGCCGCCGGCCCCAACGCTTGCGTGATCCCGGGCTGGGCGATCGATGCCATCGTGGTGGCAAAACACGGTGCCTACCCTTCCTACGCCCACGGCTATTACCCCCGGGATAACGCCTTCTACAAGGCCTGGGATGCCATCGCCCGCGATCGCGAAACCTTCGATACGTGGCTTCAGGACCATGTCTTCAGTCAGGGAGACGACGCATGAGCGATACGACTGTCACTCGACCTTATACCGCCGCCGAAATGATGACCGTGACCGCCTCCCGGGCGCTGAGCAACGGCTCTACCTGCTTCGTAGGCATTGGCCTGCCCAGCGAGGCGTCCAATCTCGCGCGCCTGACGCACGCTCCGGAGGTGGTGTTGATCTACGAATCCGGCACCTTGCAGACCCGGCCCAACGTGCTGCCGCTGTCGATCGGTGATGGCGAGCTATGCGAGACCGCGCTGACCACGGTCTCGGTGCCCGAAATGTTTCGCTACTGGCTGCAGGGCGGCCACGTCGACGTCGGCTTTTTGGGCACCGCGCAGATCGATCGCTACTGCAATCTCAATACCACCCTGATCGGCGATTACCGCGAGCCCAAGGTGCGCCTGCCGGGCGGCGGCGGGGCGCCGGAGATCGCGACCAATGCCCGGGAAGTGTTCATTACGGTCAAGCACTCCAAACGCACCTTCGTCGAAGCGGTGGATTTCGTCACCACGGTCGGCTTCGGCCGCGACGGGACCGCGCGTGACGGTCTGCCCAACATCGGCCGCGGGCCGACCCGCGTCATCAGCGATCTATGCGTGATGAAGCCGGACCCCGAGACCAAGGAACTGGTAGTGGTCTCGTTGCATCCCGGCGTCACTCGCGAGCAGGTGCAGGAGGCGACCGGCTGGGAGATTCGCTTCGCCGACACGCTCGAGTCGACGCCGGAACCTGATGAGACTGAACTGACGATTCTGCGCGAGCTCAAGGCGCGCACCGATCGCCACCATGCGGGCGATCAAGCAGACAAAGGGGCCAAGGCATGAACGACGTCTATCTGTGCCACCCGCGTCGTACCGCCGTCGGCAAGTTCGGCGGTGCGCTGTCATCGCTCCGACCCGACGACATGGCGGCGCGCATCTTCGAAGCCGTGTTGCGGCAGGCGCCGGATCTCGATCCCGCCGCTATCGACGACGTCATCATGGGCTGCGCCAATCAGGCCGGCGAAGACAACCGCAACGTCGCGCGCATGTCATTGTTGCTGGCCGGGCTGCCCACCAACGTGCCGGGATCGACCATCAACCGCCTGTGCGGTTCGAGCATGGATGCGATCGGCACCGCAGCGCGGGCGATTCGCGCCGGCGAAGCCGAGCTGATGCTGGCCGGCGGGGTCGAGTCGATGTCGCGGGCGCCGTTCGTTGTCGGCAAGGCCGAGACCGCCTTCTCGCGCACCCAGGTCATGGAAGACACCACCATCGGCTGGCGCTTCATCAACCCACTGCTGAAAGCGCAGTACGGCGTCGACTCGATGCCGGAAACGGCGGAAAACGTCGCCGAGCAGTTCAAGATCTCGCGGGAGGATCAGGATCAGTTCGCTTTTGATTCGCAGCGCAAGACCAAGCTCGCTCAGGACAGTGGCCGCCTGGCGCTGGAGATCGAGCCGCTCGAGATCCCGCGCCGTAAGCAAGAGCCGCTGATCTTCGATACCGATGAACACCCGCGCGAGACCAGCCTGGAGAAGCTCGCCAAGCTGCCCACACCGTTCCGTGCCGCTGGTTCCAGCGTTGCCGGCACCGTTACCGCCGGCAACGCCTCCGGTGTCAACGACGGCGCGGTGGCAATGATCGTCGCCAGCGAGGCGGCGGTGAAGCGTTACAACCTGGTGCCAATGGCGCGCATTCACGGCATGGCTACTGCTGGCGTCGAGCCGCGCATCATGGGTATCGGTCCGGTGCCCGCTTCGCAGAAGTTGCTCAAGCGCTTGGGCATGACGCTGGATCAGCTCGATCACATCGAACTGAATGAAGCCTTTGCCTCCCAGTCGCTGGCGTGTCTGCGCGAACTCGGTCTCGACGACAACGATCCGCGCGTCAACCCCAACGGCGGCGCGATTGCGCTAGGCCACCCGCTTGGCATGTCGGGCGGACGCATCATCACCAGCGCCATGCACGAACTGCAGCAGAAAGGTGGTCGCTTCGCGTTGTGCACCATGTGTATCGGCGTTGGGCAGGGGATCGCCACCGTCATAGAGCGGATGTGATCGGCGTCGATAGATCGATTTTGGGGAAAAGGTTTCAATGGAAGCAGTTACGCGATTTTCGGTGCGTATCGTTCAGCGTTATCTGCCCAGTGCGTTCGTACTGGCGGTGATTCTGACCGCTATTGTCTTTGTTCTCGGCGTGACGCTGGGGGGCCAATCGCCGATAGCAATGGCCGGTTACTGGGGCGACGGCTTTTCGTCGCTGTTCAAGTTCGGCATGCAGATGGTGCTGGTGCTGTTGACCGGCTATGTGCTGGCGCTGACGCCAGTGATGCAGCAGCTGTTGAGCGGGCTAACGCGGCAGGCCAGTACGCCTCGCCAGGCGCTGGTGCTGACGATCGTGGTCAGTTTTGTCTGCTACTACCTCAACTGGGGCTTCGGTATGGTCGCGGGGGCGATTCTGGCCCGCGAGATGGGGCGCCGGGTCGCGATTCACTTCCCGTTGCTGGTTGCCGCCGCCTATGGTGGCGAGCTGGTGCGTGGTCCGTCCTCCTCGATTCCGCTGGTCATCGCCACGCCGGGGCACTTCATGGAGGATGCCATCGGCATCGTGCCGGTCTCCGAGACGCTCTATTCGAGCTGGAACATCCTTCTCACTCTGGCGCTGCTGGTATTGCTGGTGCTGTTTTTCCTGCTGCAGAAACAGCCCGACAAGGTCGTGCGTCTGGAAACGTCAGATGCCGACGACAAAGAGACTGAGTCGGATGCTCGCCATGATGGCAGTTTTTCCGATCGCATCGAGAATAGCCGTCTGCCGACGCTGTTCATGGGCCTGTTGGCGGCAGCCTATCTGATCGACCAAGTTATCGATCAGGGATTCAGTCTCAACCTCAATACCGTAATCCTGATCTTTCTGGCGCTGGGTCTGTTGCTGCATAAAAGTCCGGCTGCCTATCTCGGTGCCGTCGAGAAGGCGGTCGGCGCGGCGCGTGGCATCATCGTGCAGTTTCCGCTTTATGCCGGGATTGCCGGAATGATGACCAATGCTGGCCTTGTGACCCAGTTTTCGGAAATGATCATCTCATTGGCGACACCGGAAACTTTCCCGTTGTGGACGTTTCTTTCAGCTGGCGCGGTGAACTTCTTCATTCCCTCCGGCGGCGGTCAGTGGGCTATCCAGGGGCCGATCATGATGCAGGCCGCGGCCGCTATCGGTGCCGATCCCGCTCGCACGATCATGGCGTTCACTTGGGGTGACGGCTGGACCAACCAGATCCAACCCTTCTGGGCGCTGCCGCTACTGGGCGTCGCCGGGCTGTCAGCGCGTGACATCATGGGCTACTTGTTGATCTGGCTGGTGATATCCGGCGTGGCGATTGCCGGCACTTTCGTGGCGCTGGCGACCTTCGCCTGACAGGAAATACTGACTTCTCGAGGAGCGCGACATGCCTTTTGCCAACGTTGAAGAGCGTACCGTTGCCTACCGACTGCTGGGTGCCGAGGCCAACCCGCTGGTGGTTCTGGCCCATCCACTCGGAATGACTCAGGCGGTGTGGGACGACCTGTTGCCACAACTGCTGCCGCGCTATCGCGTGCTGACCTGGGATCTGCCGGGGCACGGTGCCAGTCAGGCCTGGCCGGCGGACGGCGGAGCAATAACACCGGCGCTGCTGGTCTCCGAAGCACTGGCGCTGGTGAAGCTCGCTGGCGTGGAGCGCTTCCACTTCGTCGGCACCTCGATCGGTGGCGTCATCGGTCAACAGTTGATCGCTGCGCATGGAGAGCGCCTGCTGACGGCCACCCTGACCAATACCGGCGCGGTGATCGGCAGTGCTGAGCTGTGGAACACCCGAGCCGGACGCGTACGTGTCGAAGGGCTGGCAGCGATGGCCGGTGAGATCGTGCCGCGATGGTTCGCGCCGGCACGCCTCGAGGCCGATCCGGCGCTCAAGGACGGATGGTGCGTTCAGATGGGGCGCGGCGACGCCGAGTCCTACGCCCGGCTGTGCGAGATGCTGGGGCGAGATACGTTCACCGGGCGCCTGCAGGGCAAGCGGGTGTCGATCCGTTTGCTGGGTGGCCGCGAAGATGCGGCGACCCCGCCGACGACGCTCGAAGCATTGGCTGCGGAGTGCGACGGCGCACCGCTGGAGATCTTAGAAGGTGTCGGGCACGCGCCCTCGGTGGAAGCGCCAGAACGGTTCGCGGCTTTACTGCTGGCGACATTGGCGGTGGAGCTTGGCGATGTCGGCGAGCGCGGCGTCGATTACTCGACCGGTCTGGAGACTCGCAAGCAGGTGCTCGGCGAAGAACATGTCGCCCGTTCGACGGAGAATGCCACCAGCCTGGACGCGCCCTTCCAGCAGATGATTACACGGCTGGCCTGGGGCGAGTTGTGGAGTAACAACGACCTGACCCGGCGGGAACGCAGTATGATCACTACCGGCATCTTGGCTGCGCTGGGGCGGGAGGAACTGGTGCTGCATCTCAAGACCGCCAAGCGCATCGGTCTGAGTGAAACCGAGCTTCGCCAAGTACTGATGCACGTGGCCATCTACGCCGGCGTTCCGGCAGCCAATCACGCATTCTCGCTGGCCAAGCAGCTGGGTTGGGGAGAGGGGAGCTAGCGAAGGCATTCGGCCTTCATGGAATTCGCCAAGCGAACTAACGTTCGTCTAATAGACGAAGTGTGGCTGAGCCGCAAAGGTGTAAGTCGAATATCGAAAGCCGCCGAATAACAGGGAACTCAACCATGAACCGCATCTTTGCTCGCACCATTCTTGCGCTCTCGGTAGCCGGAGCGGCCGCTGCCGCCCACGCCGACACCACGCTGCGCATGTCGCATTTCTGGCCAAGTGGTTCCGCCATCAACCAGCAAATCTTCGAAAAGTGGGCCAAGGCCGTCGAAGAGGAGTCGGGCGGCTCGCTCAAGGTTCAGAACTTCCCCTCGCAGACCTTGAGCCAGGCCGACGAGACCTACGATGCCGCTGTCAACGGCATTGCCGACATTGGCATCACCGCCCAAGGTTATACCAACGGGCGCTTTCCGCTCAGCCAGGTCGTCGAGCTGCCGGGCGTTGCCGAATCGGCTCCGCAGGGTGCCTGCGTGCTGCAGACGCTTTACGACGATGGCCGGCTGAGCGATGAGTACGACGATTCCCACGTGCTGTTCATGTTCACCACCGGGCCGGGCTACCTGCACACGAAGGACACCGACATACAGAAGCCCAGCGATCTCGAGGGGCTGCGCATGCGGCGTCCCACCGCGGTGGCCGGCGATATCATGAAGAACATGGGCGCACAGCCGGTGGGTATGCCCGCGCCGGATATCTATACCTCGCTGCAGCGTGGGGTGATCGATGGGTTGAGCATTCCCTGGGAGGGCGTCAAGAGCTTCCAGTTGGGCGAACAGCTCAACTATCACACCCAGGTACCGTTCTATACGCTGATTTTCGTCGCCACCATGAACAAGAACACCTACGAATCGTTGTCGCCGGAGCAGAAGAAGGCGATCGACGATAACTCGGGCATGAAGTGGGCCGAGAACGCCGGCCAGGTATTCGCTGCCGAGGACGAAGCGGGCCGCAAGAATGCCGTGGAGAAAGGTGACACCATCAATGTGATCGACAATCCACTGGAAAATCCGGACTGGCAGAAGCCGCTCAAGGATGGCATAGAAATCTATCTGAGCGATCTCGAATCGCGAGGCCTCGATCAGGCGCGTGACGTCTACCAGGCTGCGATGGATGCAGCCCAGTCCTGCAAGCAATAGCCGGAGCCGGTCCATGTATGCGCTTTTGCGACTCAGCCGTTGGCTGGAAGTCTTCTCGCGACTCATCGCCGGCATTGCCTTGGTTAGCCTGCTGGGGGTGACGGTCGTCGATGTGGCGCTGCGCTTTCTCTACCGCTTGAGCGACGGGGCCCTCTCGCTGAGCGTGGTGGGTAGCGTGGAGCTTGTCAGCTACCTGATGCTGTTCGCGTTGTTGGCGGCGATGGCCGCCAACGTCGAGAAAAGTCAGGTGGTGGTAGAGGCTTTCAGCCACGGCTTGCGTGATTCGCTCAAGGCGCGCATCGCCGGAGTCTATCTGCTGGGCTTCGTGGTACTGGGGCTGGTCCTGGCGTTTGGTCTATGGGATGCAGCGGCCAGCGCCGCGGCCCACGGCGAAACCACTCAGGATCTGCGCCTGCCGATGGCCCCGATCTATTACATCGCCTCGGGATTGTGCGTGCTGCTCGGCATACGCTGCCTGGTGCACGCCGTGCTCGGTGCGCTGTTCGCCCATCAAGTGGAGAGCGTCGAATGAGTAGCGAAATGATCGGCGCGCTGGGCCTGGGGCTGTTGCTGGTGCTGATGGTGCTGCGCGTGCCGGTGGCATTGTGCATGTTGATCGTCGGCGTCGGCGGCTTCGCCCAGGTGATCTCCTGGAGCGCGGCCATGTCGATGGTCAAATCGGTGCCGGTCGAAGTGCTGTCGAATTACAGCTTCAGCGCGATCCCCATGTTCATTCTGATGGGCGTATTGGCTGCGCATTCCGGCATGGCCGGCAAGCTGTTCAACTCCGTGCGGGTGATCTGCGGCGGCTGGAAGGGTGGCCTGGCGATCGCTGCGGTGGGCTCGTGCGGGATCTTCTCGGCAATCTCCGGTTCGTCGCTGGCCACCGCCAGCACCATGACCCGCGTCGCGCTGCCGGAAATGGAGCGTCATGGCTACAACCGCGGTCTGGCAACCGGGGCGCTGGCCGCAGGCGGTACGCTGGGGATCATGATCCCGCCGAGTATTGCACTTCTGATCTATGCCATCCTTACCGAGCAGTCGGTGGGCGACATGTTCATGGCCGGGCTAATTCCCGGCCTGATGGGGCTTTTATTCTATGCCCTGACGGTGACCGTGGTGGTGCACCTTCGGCCCTCGCTGGCGGCGTCGGGCGAGCGCACCTCGTGGCTCGAGAAGTTCGCCTCGCTGGCCGGGCTGCTGCCGTTTTTCGGCGTGTTCCTGGTGATCATCCTGGGCATCTATTTCGGGTTGTTCACGCCCACCGAGGGGGCCAGCGTGGGGGCCTTCGTCACTCTGCTCTATGCGCTCTTCAAGGGACTGCGCGGCAGAGAGCTGTGGGCCGCGGTACAGGAAACCCTGGCGCTGTCGACGGTGGTGTTCTTCATGCTGGTGGGCGCCGATACGCTGGGCTATTTCATCTCGGTGTCACGCATCTCGTTCTCGATCAGCGATTTCATTTTCGGTCTGTCGTTGTCGCCGATAGCGGTGCTGCTGTGCATTTTGCTGCTGTATTTCGTGCTGGGAATGTTCATGGATTCGATCGCCATGCTGGTGATCACTGTGCCGGTGGTCTACCCGATCGTCCAGGCGCTGGGCATTGACCCGGTCTGGTTCGGCATCGTCACCGTGCTCACCGTAGAGCTGGGTCTGATTACCCCGCCGGTGGGCATGAATGTGTTTGTGATAAAGGCGATGGCCCCGCACGTCGGGCTTGGCGAAATCTTCAAGGGCGTGGCGCCGTTCATTGTCTCGGACTTCGTGCGGCTGACGCTGCTGATCGTCTTTCCGTCGTTGAGTCTCTATCTGCTGACGCTGTAGAGACCGCTATTACCGGAAAGCCCGGAACGAGATCGATTGACGCGCTCTCGTGGCTGGGCTTTCATCGGTTCCAGTTGTCATCCGGGCCGCACTTTGGCCCGTCCGAGTTCATGCTTCAGGAACATCGCCATGCTCAATGCCCGCGTCAAGCTGCGTCATCTCATGGCGTTTCAGGAAGTGGCGCGGTTGCAAAGCCTGGCCAAGGCCGCGCAGGCGCTTTCCATTACCCAGCCGGCAATGTCCAAGACGATTCGCGAGCTGGAAGAGATTCTCGAGACGACGCTCTTCGAGCGCAGCCCGCATGGCGCGACTTTGACCGCCGCCGGCTTGACCCTGTTGCGTCACGCCGGCCCGGCGCTGCGCAGCCTGGGCGAAGGGTTTCAGGCGGTACGGGACGCCGCCCAGCAGGAAGCGGTGTTGCGTCTGGGCGCGCTGTCGACCGTCGAGGAAGGCCTGCTTCCTCGGGCGCTGCATCGCCTGCATGCTCAGGCACCGCAGTGGTGCGTTCATGTAGTGACGGGGCCCAGTGCGTACCTGCTCTCGCGTCTGCGAATGGGAGAACTGGATGCGGTGGCCGGACGCATGAGCGAGGCCCGCGAAATTCGCGGATTGCAGTTCGAGCACTTGTATTACGAGCCGCTGGTGCTGGTGGTGCGCGCCGGGCATCCGCTGTTGGCGCACGACACACTGGAAGGCGCAGCGATGACCGTCCATGCATGGATCGTTCCGCCGACGTCGACCACCCTGCGCGATCAAGTCGAGCGCTTCTGGGTCGAGCAAGGCGCCGAGCCGCCGCGTATCGCGCTGGAAACCCTATCGCTCTCGCTGAGCCGACGTTACGCCCTGGCCAGCGACGCGCTTTGGGTCGCGCCTCTCGATGCGGTACGCGAGGATCTCCGCGATGGCCGCCTGGCACGCTTGCCCGTGCGTCTGGAATCACGGGGCGGCTCCGTAGGGGTATGCACCAACATCGCCCTGCCGCACAACCCCGGTGTCGACGCCTTGAGCGCGTGTCTGCGCGATATCGTCGCCGAGATGGCAGTGCCTTCGGTGTGACGGCGCTCGGTCGAATGCTTATTCCTTAGTCGCATAGACTTTTGGCCGATATATCCTATGGGTTATGGCGGTGGTCGGCCATTTCAATTGGCAGGCGGCGCTAGGCCCGGACAATGAGGCATGATATCGCGGCATTCGCTCGTGCCGCGGTCCTTTCGATCAGGAGATTCGCATGCCTCGCAACGATAACAAGCGCTTCGTCGAGCGCGACCGTAACTGGCATCCCCCGGCCTATGCGCCGGGCTACAAGACCTCGGTGGCGCGCTCCCCCAGCCAGGCCTACGTCAGCATGCAGGCGCCCAGTGTCTCGGAACTCGGCGGCCCCGACTTCTCCCGACTGCGCATGGGGCCGCACGACAATGACCTGCTGCTCAACTATCGTGAAGCTCCCGCGCTCGCCGGACTGCCTATCGGCGAGCGTATCATCATGTTCGGTCGCGTCGTCGACCAGTTCGGCAAGCCGGTGCCCAATACGCTGGTGGAAATGTGGCAGGCCAATGCCGGTGGGCGCTACCGCCACAAGAAGGACGGCTACCTGGCACCGCTCGACCCCAATTTCGGCGGCGTGGGGCGCTGCCTGAGCGACGACGAGGGCTGGTATCGCTTTCGCACCATCAAGCCCGGCCCTTATCCCTGGCCCAATGACGTCAATAGCTGGCGGCCGGCGCACATTCACGTTTCGGTGATGGGACCGTCGATTTCCACACGGCTGATCACGCAGATGTATTTCGAGGGTGACCCGCTGATTCCGCTGTGCCCCATCGTGCATACCCTGCGCGATCCCGAGGCCGTGGAGACGATGATCGGTCGTCTCGACATGGCGCGTAGCCGCTCGATGGATTGCCTGGCCTACCGCTTCGACCTGGTGATCCGCGGTGAACTGCAAACCTATTTCGAGAATCAGGGGTAAACCATGCAACAGCCGAACTCACAGCCCTGCGCTGCAACCCTGCTGCGTGAAACCGCGTCACAGACGGCCGGCCCTTACGTGCATATCGGCCTGGCCCTGGATATCGCCGGCTTGCCGCCGCGCGAGGAAGAAATCTGGAATCGGCTCGCCTCTCCGGAGGCCGACGGTGAGGCCATCGAACTCGTGGGTCGCGTCATCGACGGCAATGGCGACCTGGTGCGCGACGCCTTGCTGGAAGCCTGGCAGGCGGACGCTCATGGCGACTACCAGTGCGAATTCGATCTACGTGCGCCTTTCAACAGCTTCGGACGCACCGCGACCACGGTGGAAAACGACGGCGAATGGTGCTTTCACACCATTAAACCGGGCCAGGTCGCGCGCCGCGATGGCCGCCTGATGGCGCCGCACGTCACGCTCGCGGTGTTCGCCCGTGGTATCAACATCCAGTTGCATACGCGTCTGTACTTCGAGGACGAAGCCGAGGCCAACGCGGCCTGCCCGGTACTCAACGCGGTCGAATCGCCCACGCGGCGCCAGACACTAATCGCCAAGCGCGAAGAGGGCGAGGGTAAGCCCCGCTATCGCTTTGATATTCGCCTCCAGGGCGAGGGCGAGACGGTGTTCTTCGATTTCTGAACCCGGATAGGATCTGAGCGAGCTGCCGTTGGCTTCAGATCCCAGACGCAGCGCTGGCGGAGGACCTTCGGGAAAGGCTTGCCGCTGCGCATGAAAAGGCGGGAGCCGTCGTTGGGCTAGGAGAAATCCGGCCTTTCGCTGATATGAGCGATGCGCCGGTTAGATGTCGAGTTGTCGCTTGGTCTCGAGCAGTAGGCTAGGTAGGCGAGCCCCTGTTGCAGCGCACTGTGACCGGTCAGGCTGCGGTATAAAGCCGGATTACGCCTTGGCCCGAGCAAGGGCCAGAACGATGACACCCGCAATGGCCAGCAGCGATGCGATGACAAAGCCGCGTCCCGGCCGTGGTTCGGTCTTGACGACGTAAGCGGCCAGCCAGACGGAAAGAAACACCTCGATCGTGCCGATGATGGCCACGACGGTCACGCTAGTAAATTTCAAGGCGACGAACTGTGAGGTCTGTCCGATCGAAATCGAACAGGCCGCCACCGTTTGCCATATCGCCGGTTTCCGGAACAGATCCTTGAGGTAACCGCGGTATTCCTCGCTGAACAGAGCGGCGAGACAGAACCACATCAATCCCGTCACGGCGCCGATGAAGGCTCCTGCCAGTGGGTCGGGCAGCCATTGCATGCCGAATTTCCGAGTCACGTAGGATCCACCATAGCTGGCCGCCGAGGTCACGGCGAAGGCCCGGCCGGTCGTTCGCTGCCTGCGCGCCCGTGCTGCGACTCCGGCATCCGTCCCGCGCCGAGGGGAGGCGGGGAAAACCGCGATGGCGACACCGAAAAACACCAGTACGAAGGCCAGCCCGATCCAGATCGTGATCCGTTCGCCCAGCAGGACAACCGCCAGAGCCGACGCGAAGACCGGAATCAGTCGGCGCATCAGCCCGGTTTCGATCGCCCCGACGAGTTCGACGGATCGGAAGAAGAAAAGCCGCCCCAGAACCGTCGACAGAATGCCTGCAAGGGCGAAATAGCCCACGCCCTTCAACAGGCTGAAGCCATCTCCAGACAAAGGCGGGCCCATAAACAGCCACAGCACGCCGGAGATTACAGCGGTCAACACGACCGACAGCAGCACGGCATTGCCGCTCCCGCCGTTATCGCGCGCGTTCTTGGCAATCGCGACCGATCCGAACGAATAGCAAAAAGCCGCGAAAACCGCGAAGAGCTCGCCGATCAGAGGCATCACTTGCCCTTTTTCCGCAAAGAACCGATCTCCATCAGGCGTCCGACAGCAGTTCTTCGAGGAAGCGGGTGGAGGACATGACCTCGCGCAGTGGCAGGGTTTTCTGCGCCTCGTCCAGTTCGGTGGCATAGGTCAGACCCCGACCATCCCAAAACCACCAGTAGACTATCTCGCCCTGCTTGTCGCGGATCGGCATCCGAAAGGTAGGAAAATTCCGCTCTTCCTGCGGCAGTGCGAGATGCCCGGCCTTCTCGTGCGCGAGGCCCAGCCTCTCCAATGCGCTGTCGAGCGGAATCATCGCGATGGATCGCACGTTTCCTTTGGCCAGTTTCTCGAGGTCGTCCGGGCGTGTTCGGTGGACTCCCTTCAGCAGGCGGACGACCGGCGGGTAGCTGGAGTGGTCGTGGGTCAGGTGGACGTAGGCGAGACCCCGATTTGTCTTGATCTCGACGATGTCGCCGGAACGGTAATTGGTCATTTCGGATCCTCGCTCACAGGCTGTAGGCTTCGAGGGTGGAGGGATGGAAGAGCTCCTCGATCTGCACCCTGCGTGGGGACAGCCCCTGCGCGGCGTGATAGTCCAGGAAGCGGTCGAGGACATGGGCATTGGCGCCCAGGCCGTAGCTCCAGGGATCGTCGCCCATCAGCGCGTGGACCCGGTTCAGCGTGTCCTCGACGAAGGGCATGGTGACCTTCGTCGCCGAGGTGTCCGACAAGGCTTCCTCGGCCAGACGCTTGGATTCGTTGAACGCCTTGAACAAGGCCGCCGGCAGGAACGGATACTGCTCGGCAAGGCTGCGGCGTAGGCCGAGGACGTGCATGATCGGGAAAATTCGTGTGCGACGGAAATAGTCCTCGGCCGCGCCGATGCTGTCAGAAAACAGCCGCCCGACATGGGGGTGTCCCTCGGCGAAGCAACGGGGCCAGCGTGGGCCGATGAAACCATCGATCTCGCCCGCGGCGAGCATGCCGTTGAGCGTCGCTCCTTGCGGCGCTTCCTCGACCGTGAGGTCGTCGGGTAACTGCACCTTGATCTTCTCGGGTCGGCCGGGTGTGTCCATTCCGCCACGGACCCAAGTCACGTCGGCGGGTTTGACGCCGTGGTTCTCTTCCAGGATGCCGCGAACCCAGACATTGGCCGAAAGCTGATACTCGGCGATGCCGATCCGGCGGCCTTTCAGATCCTCCGGTTTCTCGATGCCACGATCGGTTCGGATATAGACAGAGGTGTGTCGGAATGCCCGGCTGAGGAAGACCGGGATGGCGACATAATGCGGCTCGCCGCGCGCGACCGAGATCGAATAGGAGGAGAGTGAGAGTTCCGATATATCGAAGGCCTGGTGCCGAAAAGCGCGGAAGAACATCTCCTCCGGCGACAGCAGCATGGGCACGGGATCGACGCCATCGATTTTGACTCTTCCATCGACGATGGCCCGAGTCCGGTCGTAATTCCCCATAGCGAGGGACAGCTTTAGATCGGTCAACTTATGTCTCCTTGTTTATGCGATACCGCATTGACGCTTGAGCTTGCTGGCGCGGCCGAGCCCGGCGAGGCCCAGACGAACGGGAATTACAGGTCGAGAACCAGTCTTTCCGACTTGGCCCGCGAGACGCAGATCATGATGAAATCGTCTTTTTCCTCGCCCATCAGCACCATGTCACGGTGGTCGGGATTACCTTCCAGAAGGCGGGTCTTGCAAGTGCCGCAGGTGCCGCTTTCGCAGGAACTGACGGTCGCGAAGCCCGCATCCCGCAGTGTCTCCAAAATCGACCTGTCGTCGGGAATGGTCACGGTCTTGCCGCTTTTCTTGAGCTCGACCTCGAAAGGCGTATCGTCCTCGCGCACGACCTCGACCGGCTTGAAGTCCTCGAAATGCACGCGGCCTTCGGGCCAGTGTCCTGAAATCGCGTCGATTTCCTCCATCAGCGGTGCCGGCCCGCAGCAATAGACGTGCATCGGCTGTGGCTCGGCGAAGTGATCCCAGAAGTCATACACTTGCTCGGGGTCGCCGTCGTCGTGATGGACCGTGATCCTGTCGCCGAACTCGCTCGACAACTCGTCGAGATAGGCGGTTTCCTCTTCGCTCCGGGTGCAGTAGATGATCCGGAAATTCTTGCCCTGGCGCTCCAGATCGCTGGCCATCGCATAGATCGGCGTAATACCGATGCCGCCCGCGATGAGCAGGTATTCCTGTGCATCCGACGACATCGGAAAGTCGTTCTCGGGCGGCTCGATATTCAGTTCAGCCCCTTCGGCCGCTTCGTCATGCATAGAGGCCGAGCCGCCGCGCGATTTGAACTCGCGCTTGACGGCAATGACGTATTCCTTTGGCTCCGAACCGTCATTGACGAGCGAATAGCGCCGCATCGCGCCGGAGGGCGTCTCGACGGTGATATGGGCACCAGACATGAAAGCGGGAAGTTCAACGTCTTCGATAGGCTTCAACGTGAATTCGGTCACGCTCGGGGTCAACTCGCGCCGGCGTTCAACGCGCATTTTGATAAATTCCATGCAGTTTCTCCAAAAAAACCGTCGTGCTACTTGATAACTTAGATGTCTAAGTATATGGTGTCAAGTGTCGCAAGATCGGCTAGCACAACCGACATAATTGGGTTGGAGGAGTGATCTCATGCTTACCCCCGAAGAAAATGAAGTTTTGACACGTGTCACTGGCGATGCGCCGATGGCCAGACTCATGCGTCAGCATTGGACCCCGGTCTGCCTGATCGAGGAAGTTGCCGAACCTGATGGCAAGCCACTGCGCGTGGAAGCGCTGGGCGAAAGCTATGTCGCTTTTCGCGATACCAAAGGGCGGCTCGGTTTGCTCGACGAGCGTTGCCCGCACCGGAAAGCCTCGCTGGTCTTCGGTCGCAACGAGGAATGCGGGCTGCGCTGCCTTTATCATGGTTGGAAGATGGATGTGGACGGCAACGTATTGGCTATGTCCTCGGAACCCGAGGGCAGCCCGTTGATGAATAAGGTGAAGGCGCGATCCTATCCGGTACGTGAGTGGGGGGGCTTCGTTTGGGCCTGGCTTGGCGACAAGGACGATATGCCCGAGTTTCAGCCGCCCGCCTTTGCCCCGGAGGAAGATACGCCGGTCTCGATCCTCAAGATCCGCGTGCCTGCCAACTGGGCGCAGATCCATGAAGGTCAGATCGACAGCGCGCACTCGTCATCGCTACATTCGTCCGACATGGTGCCGGCGAGGGTCGAGGGCGCCTCGGCCGATGACAAGTCCTGGTACCGGCCCTCCACCGACAAGTCGCCGCGGATGCAGACCGAGACCACCAGCTATGGTTTTCACTATGCCGCCATCCGCAAGCCGATCAAGAAAGCGGGCACGCACAACTACCTGCGTATCACCGAGTTCGTCGCGCCTTATTACTCACTGATCCCACCCAACAATAATTACAAGGTGGCCAGCGTGATCGTACCGATCAACGATGACGAGACCGCTTTCCACTTCATCGCCTTTGGTGGGCCGAATGTCCCCTCGACCGAGGAGTGGCGCAAGTTCGCTTACGCAGTCCCAGGTGTCGATGTGGATGATAAATGGCGTCCGATCAGGACGCTGGAAAATGACTTTCTTCAGGATCGCGAGGCCATGAAGGAAGGCAACTTCACCGGGGTACCGGGAATCCCGAATCAGGACATCGTGATGTGGGTTTCCATGGGTAGCCGGGTGCAGCGCCATACCGATGTGCTGGGCGCTTCGGACTTGGCCATAGTCGAGTTTCGCAGGCTGATGGTGGATGCGGCGCAGAAGGTTGCCGGAGGAGGACGAGCCATCGGCACCGACTCACCGATTCGGCAGGCTAACATCGCCTCGCACGAGGGTGTCCATCCCAAAGAGATCGACTGGCGGACACTGGTCAATGCGTCGGAAGTGCCTCAAGCGTCGGACACTGTCCAGGCACAGGACATGGCCCAGACGGCGGAATGAACCCGTCGACTTTCTCACGAAAAATGTCCGCGTCGCCTTGGCGATCACGCGGGCATTTTTGAGTCGGGCAAGGCTCCCTTCATTCACCGGCTTTCACGTCGCGCTTTCTACACTTCATATCTCCTAAGCGACCAGGCTCATCTAGTAGCGCACGTCGAATATGCTCCATCCGGCCTACCCAACCAATCGATTTACCCTTAACCGGTAAAGCGAGTGCAATGCCAGTTTATCGATCGATCTAAGGTATCTTGCGAACGTGTAAGGTATTTTTAATCAAAGATTTATCCGAACAGGATATGCCTCGGCTTCCAGCTGAAATCCGTCAAAATACCCTCTGGACGCACGTTTTCTCATCTGGCTTTCCTGATATTCCTGGCGAGGGTCGGGATATGTCATTCGAAAGTATTAGGCATACAGTCTTGACTTGATAGTAGCGCCAGGATATAAATTTAGATGTCTAATAAAGCTGGCGGTCGCCATGTCCATCTGTGAAGAAAAGCAGGACAGAAAACACGATTTCTACGACAGTGAGTGGCGCATGGTAAACGATCAAGAACGCCAAAACTCATAACCATATAGAGTCTCGGTATCTTGTTTGACCAACTCTGATTTTATTTTTCAGGCGTGGAGTTCATCATGACATCATCGACTAGAGGAGCCGTTATTGTTACAGGTTCCGGCCAAGGGCTTGGTCGCGCCTTCGCCCACCGCCTGGCTGCCGAAGGTTATGCTGTCGTCGTGGCGGATATCGCAAAAGACAAGGCCGAGGTTGTCGCTAGTGAACTAGAGCAAGCCGGCTACCGGGCGACTTCGCTCGAGGTCGATGTTACCGACGAGCGATCGGTCGGCAAGATGGTACAGACAGCGCTCGATAATTATGGCAGCGTCGATGGCCTCATAAACAACGCTTCGATCTTCTCCTCGCTCAAGATGCGGCCTTTCTTCGAGATTCCGCTTGACGAATGGCGAACTGTCGTCGATGTGAACATGACCGGCGCCTTCATCTGCTCCAAGGCTGCTGCGGCGCCCATGCAGCAGCGTGGCGGCGGGAGGATCATCAACATAGCTTCGGCTGTGGTGCCGATGGGGCGCCAAAACTACCTGCACTATGTCAGCTCCAAGGCCGGTATCGTAGGCATGACGCGTGCAATGGCCCGCGAGCTGGGCGATTGGAACATCACAGTCAACGCCATTCTGCCCGGCGCCACTGACACGGAGATCGAGCGTGAGACCGTTACCGCGGAGCAGCGCAAAGCGCTGATCGCGATGCGATCGATCAAACGTACTCAGGTGCCTGACGATCTGTCCGGTGTCGTATCGTTTCTGATGTCAAGCGACAGCAGCTTCATGACGGGTCAGAGTTTGATCGTCGATGGTGGTGCGGTTTTCTCCTGATGAAGTATTGAGGAGCGCCCGGACAATGAATGACAACACGGCAACTCGAAACATCCGCGTGGCGGTCACACCGTCGAAAGTTGCTCCCTTCGATATTCGGCCGGCTCGCATTCGCGAGCTCGCCGGCGGCTTCAATTACGCACTGGAAGCTACCGGGAGCCCCGAGGTACTGCAGCAAGGGATCGACAACCATTGCTACCCGGGGAAAGATCGGAATCATCGGCGCTCCGCCCCTGGGATGGACGCCGGATTCGACACAAGCGACCCGTTGATCGGTGGCAAGCACATCCGTGGCATCGTAGCAGGCGACAGCGTGTCTAAGATATTCATCACCCAATTGGTCTATCTATACCTGAAAGGGAACTTCCTCTTTTACAAGCTGCTCGCTTCTATGATTTCGACAACATTAATACTGCCGTCAAGATAGCGAAAGCGGCCTCACGTTCAAGTCGATTTTGAGGAATGGCGCATACTGAAACTTTTCATCGGACCAGAGACCCATGGTGACAGAATACATGTCATGGAGTCTTGTAATTCCGCATCTCTCGTCCAAGCATAATCTTTATATAAAGCTGTAATTTGGATAGACAGTCTATGTTCACCATCATGAATTTTACGGATTTACGCTAAGGATGTTCTCCATGGTTGGATATCAACGTGACTGAAAATATCAGGAATTTTGTCGTATTGTCGAAAGCACGCCGGGCAAGCTAACAATGAGAAAATTACAATGAAATTTCTGAAAATAACTGCAGTCGCGACCGCCGCTATGATGTTTGCTTTTTCGGGCTTAACTCAGGCGCAAAACCTTCGCCTTCTATCGAGCTGGGATTCGAGTTATGCAGCGGTGAGCGACGTGCTGATGCCGTTCATTAAGACATTAAAGGAAGAGACGACCGACGATATTGGCATTAGCGTGATGGGGCCTGAAACTGTGCCGCCGTTCGAACAGTTGGATCCCGTAGGACGTGGTCTGTTCGACATGCTCTTCACGAACGGTGCGTATCACTTCAACGAAATAGCCGTTGGTATGACGCTAGACGCCATGGGCGGGAACACCGAGGCACTCCGCGAGGCTGGCATCTGGGATGCGGTCGATGCCGATTACCAGGAGATCGGGCTGAAGCTGATCGCGGTTCTCTACGATCTCAACGGCTATCACATCATGCTGAAAGAGCCGGTGGGTGAGGAGGGTTTGGCCGGGCGCCGCATTCGGGGCACCCCGATCTATCATTCCGTGATCGAAGCCTTGGGCGGCTCTCCGGTGGTGTTGCCCGGCGGCGAAATTTATCCCGCGCTGGAACGTGGCGTGGTGGATGGTGCGGGCTGGCCTACCGTTGGTGCAGTGTCCTACAAATGGTACGAAGTCGCCGATTACATGATGCGCCCAACATTCGGACAAGTGGGGCACATGGTCCTGATGAACCTCGACACATGGAACAGCCTGGACGAGACATCGCGCGCCGAGATCGAGGCGGCGGCGCGGAGTTTCGAGCTTGAAGCAAACGAGATTTTCGACCGTCTTACCACCGCGGAGCGCGAGACGCTCGAAGCGGAAGGCGTGCGTGCGACAGAGCTGAACGAGGAGATGGCTTCCAAGCTCAATTCGGCTTGGTTCGATGGGGCGCTCGACCTCGCGGCGACGAAGAACGCCGACGCCGTCGAAGAGATCCGAACCCTTGCCATTGACGCAGGCCTGAATGACTGATCCCTATCCTTTCAATGCCGGCTCACGAGCCAGGCCAATGGTCCGGTGTCGAGGAATACTCGAATATGAAGCTATTGCTGACAGTCCATGACGGAATCAGCCGGGCCGGTTTTATTCTCGGTTGCATGGCCTTAGGAGCGATCGTCTGCATCTACGCATTCGAGGTCATTTCGCGGTATGCCTTTGGAGCACCGACCATTTGGGCGAGCGATTTCGTTTCGTTCCTGTTGCTGATTTCGGTCTTCGCCACCGCGCCTTGGCTGACACGGGAAGGTGGACATGTTGCTGTGACCATCGTGCCCGATTTGCTGCCGGCGGTGCGGGATCTTGTTCTCCGGGTAGGTTTTTTGATGGCAGCTGGTGTCTGCCTCTGGGCGAGTTGGATCTGCTTTGAAGAGAACATCTACCTTTACAATAGAGGCACATCCACACTGACAACGGTGCGAATCCCGAAATGGATTCTCTCTGCGTTCATTACCTACGGGCTTCTGAACACCGGCCTGTATTTCCTACGCCTGACGTTCGGTGCGAGTCCAAAAGAGACACAAAATGGTTGAAGGTATTGCAGCGGTTCTTGTCGGGGTCAGCTTTCTGTTGGCACTCATGGCGATCGGCATGCCGGTTTTCGCGGCCTTTCTCTTTATCAATCTCGTGGCGGTGGCGCTTATCATGGGCCCAGTTGGCTATGGAATGTTCGTCAACAGCCTCTTCGAGACGACTACATCCCAGTCACTGGTCACGATCCCGCTCTTTATCCTGATGGGCGAGATCCTGTTTCGATCGAACTCGGTCGAGGTGCTGTTTGTGTCCATTGACACATTGGTGGGGCGCGTGCGGGGTCGCCAATATGTGCTGTCGATTCTGCTGGCCACGGTGTTCAGCACGCTTTCGGGGGCGGCGATGGGCGTGGCCGCCATGCTGGGCCGGTCGCTGCTGCCGGGTATGATCGGCCGCGGCTATGACGCGCGTCTTTCCGCCGGGACAATCCTGGCGGGGGCGAGCCTGGCGCCGCTGATCCCGCCCAGCGTCCTCGTGATCATCATCGGGACGCTTGCCGGCGTGTCCATCGCAGGCCTGCTGATCGCCGGCATCCTGCCGGGACTGATGTTCGCCGCGATCTTCCTGATCTACTGTTTCATTCGGACTTGGCGCGCGCCGTCGCTTGCCCCGCAGGAAACGGACAGTGGCCCTACTCCGTCAGTGCGTCAGAAGGGCTGGGCACTGCTGCGGATCGTCCCGTTCTCGATCATCATCCTGATGGTGATGGGGCTAATCCTGATGGGAATCGCGACGCCGACTGAGGCCGGCGCTATGGGGGTGATCGGCTCGCTTATCACTGCCGCTATCTACCGTAACTTGTCGCTGCGAATGATCATCGGGGCGCTGGCCTCCTCGGCCAAGGTATCAGCCATGATCCTGTTCATCATGGCCAGTTCTAAACTGTTCAGCCAACTTCTTGCCTTTACCGGCGGCGCGACCGCGATGACCGAGTGGGTGGTTGCGCTGGACGTCTCGCGTTGGACCATGCTCATCCTGCTGATGGCTCTGCCGTTCGTTCTTTGTATGTTCATCGATCAGATAGCGCTGATGCTAATCGTAATCCCGATCTATCTGCCCATCATCGAGCGTCTTTCATTCGATCCGATCTGGTTCTGGCTACTTTTCTTGGTGAACATAACTGTCGGCGGAATGACCCCGCCCTTCGGCTACACCCTTTTTGCTCTCAAGAGTGCTTGGCAGGAGGCGTCGCTAGGCACGGTGTTTTCCGCGGCTTGGCCGTTTGTGATGCTCTACGTGCTTGGGATGTTCATCCTCGCCATTTTTCCGGGGTTGACCACCATTCTTCCTTCATTGCTCTGACATGATGCTGCAGGAGATCCAGATGCACAGATCCATCAACTATCCCACCTACCCGCAAGGGGAACGATCGTGATGGCAGGTAGCGTGACCTTCGGGCAGGAGATCGGTTGGGGACAACGCCCCTTGCTGCTGGTGATCGACGTTACCCGTGCCTTCACGGAGCCGGATCGCCCCCTCGGTTCGGACGCGACGGCGTTGGTCGAAACCTTGAATCGGCTGATCGGTGCGACGCGCGAGGGCGGGTTGCCGGTCATGTTCACCCGAGTCGCCTACGACCAGCCCGACCTGTCGGACGCCGGGCTCTGGGCGCGCAAGATCGGCCGACTGGACGACCTCGTCGCGGATAGCGACGGGGTCGAGATGGATCCACGCCTCGATATCCATGCCGGCGATCCGATCCTGACCAAGAAATACGCTTCCTGCTTCTTCGGCACCGATCTCGCCAGTCGTTTGGTCTCAGCGGGGATCGACACGCTGATCATCGCCGGCCTCAGTACGAGCGGCTGCGTTCGTGCCACGACCGTCGATGCCATCCAGCAGGGCTTCCGTCCCATCGTCGTCGAGGATGCGGTTGGCGACCGTTGGCAGGACGCACACCGCCAGGCGCTCGCCGACATGAAAGCGAAATATGCCGATCTCGCCACGACCGACGCGGTGACCGAGCGACTTCGCCAGTGGCCGAGCAAGGAACAGGGACCGAAACAATGAACGAGAGGAGGAACGCATGACAGACAAATCAGTGGAAGCCGTCCTGCCGAAGAATCGCCAGCTCTATTACGGGGGCGCCTGGCACGCGCCTTCCGCCGACGGCTACGACGAGACCTTCAATCCGGCAACGGGCGAAACGCTCGCGACCGTGGCCACCGCCGGCGAGGCGGACGTTGCCGCGGCCGTGGCCGCCGCGCGTGCCGGGTTTCTCGAATGGCGCGATGTCGCTCCGCTCGAGCGGGCACGTATCCTCAAGGAGATCGCCGCGATCATCCGCAAGCATGGCGACGAGCTTGCCCTGATCGATTCCGCCAATTGCGGCAACCCCTATGGCGAGATGAAGGGCGACGCGCAGGTCGCCGCCATGCAGATGGAGTTCTTTGCCGGACTGGTGACCGAAATGAAGGGTGACACCATTCCGATGGGGCCGGACCGCGTGAACACGACCGTACGCGAGCCGTTGGGCGTGGTGGCGCGCATCCTCGCCTTCAATCACCCGCTGATGTTCTGCGGCGGCAAGATGGGCGCGCCGCTGGCCGCCGGCAATGCCGTCATCGTCAAGCCACCGGTGCAGGCGCCGTTGTCCGCCCTGCGTCTGGCCGAGTTGATCGAAGGACTGCTGCCCGCCGGCGTCTTCAACGTGCTGCCCGGCGGTACCGAGGCCGGTGCGACGCTGGCCAGCCATCCGGGCGTGGACAAGGTCACGCTGATCGGGTCGGTCGCGGCCGGCCGTGCCGTCATGAAAAGCGCCAGCGACACGCTGAAGCCGGTATTGCTGGAACTTGGCGGCAAGAACGCGCTGGTCGCCTATCCCGACAGCGACTCGGATAAGGTGGCCGATGCCATCGTCGCCGGGATGAATTTCAGTTGGTGCGGCCAGTCCTGTGGCTCGACCAGCCGCGCCTTCCTGCACGAGGATCTGCACGACGCGGTGGTCGAGAAGCTGAAAAAGGCCGCCGAACGTTTCAAGCCGGGCATTCCGACCGATCCGGCGACGACCATGGGCGCCCTGGTCAGCCGACAGCACTTCGAGCGGGTCATGGGTTACATCGAGTCGGGCAAGGCCGAAGGTGCCAGGGTGGTGAGCGGCGGCCATGCCGTCACTGACGGCCCACTGGCACATGGCTGTTTCGTCGCGCCCACGATCTTCTCGGAAGTCACGCCGCAGATGCGAGTCGCCCGCGAGGAGATCTTCGGCCCCGTTCTCGTTGTGCGGCGCTGGTCGGACGAGAAGGAGATGCTGAACGAGGTGAACGGCCTCGATGTCGGGCTGACCTGTTCGATCTGGACCCGCGATCTGGTCACCGCACACCGGACCGCCTCGCGCGTCGAGGCAGGCTTCGTCTGGATCAACGAGGTCGGCCGGCATTTCCTCGGCGCCCCCTTCGGCGGGTACAAGCAGTCGGGGCTCGGGCGCGAAGAGGGCATCGGCGAACTGATCTCCTTCACGCAAGAAAAGAATGTCCACATCCATCTGGCAGGGCAGTAGATCGAGCCATAACTCCCGACATTTGGCATGGATCGGCCGGTCCTTTTGTCCGGTCGTTCCGTCGCATGTCAGCCAGACAATCACCCTCGCTCAGTTTCTTTCCAACTCCCGGGATGCCAAGTCGCGTGATGCGCATGCATCGATTTTCGGCGAAGAGATGATGTCGTGTGCTGGGATCAAGAATCGGTGCCGTTGCTAACCAGGCCCACTGCATCATCTCTCTGACTCGCTCGGGAGTGGTTTTACGCCTTTCAACTGACGATAAATAAATGACCCGATCGATAGATCGGGTCGGGTTCGTTTCGCCGCGGGCAATGCCCTACGAATCACGGGTCAGGTCAAATTGCATCGATCATGAAACGCGCGAAGAACGCTGCCAGTTCGTCGTGGGCGTCCAGGGGCTGTACCTGGGCAACATGCTGATCCGGGCGCACCACGACCAGGCAACCTCGTTCCCGTTCGATGTCTCGCAGTTCGAAGATGTCCTGGTCATGGGTGCCATCTGCGCAGAAGACCTTTTCGTAATCACGCAGGCCATAGTGTCCCTTGCTGGGCCAGAGTAGTGTCGGGAAGGCATCGAGGGAAAGCTCTCGGAAGCCTTGCTGACAGATGACTCGCAGGTCGAACACGGCATCGATATCGGCATCGGCCGGCGTATAGCGTCGTATCGGGCTCTGCGGCGATTCGGCAAGGAAGTCGCAAAGCGCCCGCAGCCTTGAGTCGGTCGCGGTGGGATTGCCGGCCCCGGCGAAGGCGAACAGCCGCCAGCGACCGTCGGCATCGATCACATGCCCAAGGTGCATCGGTTTGGCATCGGCCAGGCGCACGACGGGCGCGGAGTGAAAGCGCATGCCGATCTCGAATCCCCTGGCCAGTCGCTGATGGGTGAGTTCGGCCGAAATCAACGAGGGGTAATACTGGATCGCCGTGCCGGCGGTAAAGCGGCCCTGCTGGACAAAGTAGCGCTGAAACTCGGCCGGGTCGACGCCGTCGCCCTGATCGTCGGGAGAGCGCTTGGGCGGAGCGCTGAACATCCTGGCGAACTGTCGGTCAAAATCGATTAACTCCTTGGCCACGGTCTGGCGTTCCGTGGTGTAGGTATGCAGGAGCGCCGGTTGGCAGCGGCCCTGCAATACGGCGGCCAGCTTCCAGCCCAGATTGAAGGCGTCTCGCATGGAGACATTCATGCCTTGGCCAGCCTTCGGGCTATGGGTATGACAGGCATCCCCGGCGATGAAGACATGCGGCAGGCGCTGCTCCACTGCCTCCAGCGGCACGTCATCGAACTTGTCGCACAAGCGCTGGCCGATCTCGTATACCGACCACCAGACGATCTCCTTCACCTCCAGGGTATAGGGATGGAGGATGCGCTGGGCGGCGGTAACCAATTGATCGGCAGTGATGTTGCGGTTGGCGACGCGTTCGTCCGCCTTGAGCTTGTCGAGTTCGATGTAGAGTCGCACCAGGTAACCCCCCTCGCGCGGGATTACCAGGATATTGCCTTCGTTGGCGGAGTGGATCGCCGTCTTCATCCGGATATCCGGGAAGTCGGTAACCGCCAGCACGTCCATGACGCCCCACGCCTGGTTGGCGGAATCGCCGTGAAGGAAACGCCCCAGCGACTTGCGCACTGCACTGCGCGCTCCATCGCAACCCACCACATAGCGCGCGCAGCGTCTCCGTCTCGTCCTGATGGGCATTGTCGGTGCGTTCGAGCGTGACCGTCACCGGATAATCCGTGTCGCTCGAACCGACGGCAGCGGATTTGAGCGGATCGACCGTCAGTTCCACCAGTCGACGAGAGTAGTCGGGAACCAGTCGCGACGGGGAGTTCCGCATGACTTCCAGATAGAAATCGTGGACCCGGGCCTGGTTGAGCACGGTATGGGGAAACTCGGAGAGATCGTCCTCCGTGTCCTGGATGCGACCGTGACGCACGATCTGCCTGCGATGCGTTTCGTCGGGCTTCCAGAATACCGTTTCGTTGATCCAGCAGGCTTGGCGGTCTCAATGACCAAGTGCAACACGTGAGCCATCAGGTACGGTGTTGCCATGACTTACTGCTATCGCCATCTCTCTGCTGAAGACCGAGCCGCCATCATGATGATGCGAGCCACGCATTCGATCCGGGCCATTGCCACTCACCTGGGTCGTGCGCCGAGCACCGTGTCGCGTGAAATTGCTCGCCATACGGTTGACCCTATCAAGGGCTACGATG
>NZ_JBQXYB010000012.1:0-126823 GCF_052645315.1 Salinicola sp. V024 | reverse complement strand
TTCCAGCCATTGGTGTACGGTGGACTTATCCAGGCCATGCTGGCGAGCGACATCCCTCTGACTGACGTCCTCACGTAAACACTGCTGAACAACCCGCAGCTTGAAGCTCTCGTCGTATTTCGCCATCCAAAACACCCCGAAGGTTGGATGGGTGTCCAACTTTCGGGGTGCAGTTCAAAACCGGGGCGGCGTTTCTGACCCTGAAGCCGTTCGATCAGCGCACCCGCACCGCGGCGGAGATCAACGCCGAGATCGCCGGCAAGATCAGTGGTCTCAAGGACGGCATCGCGTTCTCGTTCATGCCGCCACCGATCCTGGGTCTCGGCAACGGCTCCGGCTATCAGCTGTTCATCGAGGATCGCGGCGGGCTCGGCTACGGCCCGCTGCAGGAGGCGGTGACCGCGTTCCAGGGCGCGGTGGTGCAGACGCCGGGGATGAGCTATCCGATCACCAGCTACCAGGCCAACGTGCCCCAGCTCGACGCCGAGGTGGATCGACTCAAGGCCAAGACCCAGGGCGTGGCGGTGAGCGATCTTTTCGATACCCTGCAGACCTATCTGGGCTCCACTTACGTCAACGATTTCAACAGCTTCGGCCGCACCTGGCAGGTGATCGCCCAGGCCGATGCCCCCTATCGCGACAGCGTCGGCGACATCGCCCGGCTGCGTACCCGCAACGCCCAGGGCGAGATGGTGCCGATCGGTTCGATGATCGATATCCACCAGAGCTTCGGCCCCGATCCGGTGCTGCGCTTCAACGGTTACCCGGCGGCGGATCTGGCCGGCGAAGCCGATCCGCGGGTGCTCTCCTCGCCCCAGGCGATGAGCGTTCTGTCCGATATCGGCGCACGGGTACTGCCGGATGGCATCGACTTCGAATGGACCGATCTGAGTTACCAGCAGTTCACCCAGGGCAATGCCGCGCTGGTGGTGTTCCCGCTGGCGGTACTGCTGGTGTTCCTAGTGCTGGCCGCGCTCTACGAGAGCTGGACGTTGCCGCTGGCGGTGATCCTGATCGTGCCGATGTGTCTGCTGTCGGCGCTAGTCGGCGTCAGGATCTCCGGCGGCGATACCAACGTCTTCGTCCAGGTGGGCCTGGTGGTGCTGATCGGGCTGGCCTGCAAGAACGCCATCCTGATCGTCGAATTCGCCCGCGAGCTCGAATTTCAGGGTCGTAGCGTGGTGGAGGCGGCACTGGAAGCCTGCCGGCTGCGGCTGCGTCCGATCATCATGACCTCGATCACCTTCACCGCGGCGGTGATACCGCTGGCGCTGGGCCACGGCGCCGGGGCCGAAGTACGCCAGGCACTGGGGATCGCGGTCTTCGCCGGGATGCTCGGCGTCACCCTGTTCGGCCTGTTCCTGACACCGGTTTTCTACGTGGCGCTGCGCAAGCTGGCCGGCCCGCTCAGCCAGAATCACGGCTCGACGATGGAAGGCGAAGATCACCGGCCACACAGCGACCCCGCCTGATCGGGAGCCACGGCCACACCGGGAAACCGTTGGCAAGGAGGGATACGATGCGTCACCCTGCTGGCAACGCCACCGGGAGCCGCTATCGTGACCGTTTCTCGCCGACTCTTTTTTGCCCTGTGGCCCGACGACGCCAGTCGCCGGGCACTGGCCGCCGAAGCCCAGCGCCTGGCGCCACTCTGCGGCGGCTACCCGTTGCCGGCAGAGAACATGCATATCACGCTGGCGTTTCTGGGTAATGTCGACGAGACCCGGCTCGCTCCCCTCGTGGCCCTCGCGCAGGGCTGGCCGGCGCTGCAGGGCGAGTGGACGCTGGATCGGCTCGGGCATTTCCCCAAGCCCCGCATCGTCTGGGCGGGCAGCCAGGCGTCGAGTCCCGAGCTGATGGCGCTCGATGCCGAGCTCTGGCAGGCGCTGGCCCGTCACGGCTTCACCGCGCCTCAGCGTGAATTCACCCCGCACGTCAGCCTGGTTCGCCAGGCCGACCGCGCGGCACCCCAGTCACGGCTACCCACCCCGCTCCGCTGGCGCTTCGACCGTCTCGCCCTGGTGGAATCGCAGCTCGGCGACGGCGGCTCGCGCTATCGGACGCTGGCTGACAACATCGGCTGAGATCATGGCGATGGGCGCGACTCGCCCTCGGCGGCTTCGAGAAACGCCCCGGTATCGCCCTGAAACAGTGGCAACATGCGCGCCAGCCGCTCGTGGGGCCATTCCCACCAGGCCAGCGCCTCCAGGCGTGCCGCGGTTTCAGGATCCTCGAAGCGGGGCCGCAGCGGGCGAGCGGGGTTGCCGACGACGATGGTGTAGGCGTCAACGTCCTTGGTCACCACGCTACCGGCACCGACGATGGCGCCATTGCCGATGGTGACGCCGGGCAGCACGATGGCACCGTGGCCGATCCAGACATCGTGACCGATCACGACACGATCCTCGGCGCGCCAGTCGAAGATCCGGTCGTCGACGCCCTGGTCGCTGCCGGCGAAGCCGAACTTGCCGGGCGGTAGCTGAAATGGTGCAGCGTCGGCCGCCACCAGGGGTGATTGCTGGGGTTGATACGCACGCTGGAGGCGATCGACGTGAATCTGCCGATCTCGGTGAACATCAGGTCGCAATCGCGCTCGACATAGCTGTAGTCGCCGAGCGTGACGTGGTTGAAGACGCAGCGGTCGCCCACCTCGGTCCAGGCGCCCAGGCGACTCTCGTGGAGTTTCGCCGTGGGCGCGCTGGTGGGGGCGGCGCTCAAGCGCCGGGAAACGGGCTGTGAAGACATGAATCCCTCTCAGAAAAGAATGTCGCTGCCATCGGCAGCCAACTCCACGCCTTCCGGCAGGGTTCGCGGCGTTGCCAGGAAGTCGGCGTCCAGTTCGTGACTGATGTGCGTCAGCCAGGCGCGAGACGGCTGGATTCGCTCGATGATCTCCAGCGCCATGCTGACGTTGTTGTGGTTGCGGGGCGTGGTATGCGACTCCGGGTGCGGGGAGTCACAAGAATCCGGGTGCGGGGAGTTATAAGAATCCGGATGGGTGGCATCGATCACCACGCCATGCGGCCGCCATTCGGTCAGGAAGCGCTCGGTGGCGCCGGGCAAGCCCACGGTATCGCACAACCAGGCCAGCCGATTGACGCCGTCCGAGATCGCGTAACCCAGCGTCGGCTTGCTGTGATTGAGCGGCAACGGCGTCACCGTGAGACCGCCCAGCACCAGAGGCCGAAACGGCTTGAGGCCGGGCTGGAAGTCGAGAATGCCGGGATTCTTGTGCAGGTCGGCGCAGCCTTGAGGGTCTTTGGGACCGTGGACCGGAATCGACTCGCCCCGCCCCCAGCGCAGGTGCAACAGCCCCTGGACATGATCGGCGTGGTAATGCGTCAGCAGAATCGCGGCCGGCCGCTGACGCTCGCAGCGGGCGGCCAGATCCATGCGGCCGGCGTCGATCAGAATCAGGTCGCCATCGAGTTCGATCTCGCCGCAACAGGGCTCGCGGCGGTGGCAGCTCAGCAGCCGCGCCCGCTGGCAGGCCAGGCAGTCGCAGCCGAAGCAGGGAACCTGTCCGCTGTCACCGGTACCCGAAAAGCGCAGCTTCACGCCGGATCGTCCGCTACGGGCGTGGCGTCGAGCCAGGCTTCGAGTGCCTTCACGCCATGCGCCAGCTCGCCGCCGTTGTCGATACGCGCAATATCGCCCAGCGCATCCTCACCGCCGCCGCGCGCCAGCCGCGCCTCGATCTCGGCCAGCGTCTCGCGCCCGCGAGCGATCAGACGCCGGCGCAGCACCTCGACATCCGCCACGACCAGAACCGGCATCAGGGCCGCGCCGAAGCGTTGACGGGCGCGCTCCAGCGCTCGCCGGCTGCCGTTGAGCACCACCGTATGCCCCGCCGCCAGCCACGCTTCGATCTCGATCCCGACGCCGTAGTCGAGCCCATGTGCGCTCCACGAGAGGCAGAACAGCCCCTGCCCCCGCCGCCAGTGAAATGCCTCGCGGGAGAGTTCGATACAGTTCTCCGCCCCGCCGCTGGCGCGCGTGATGTAGCGATGCGCCACCAGCGCGTCCGGGCGACGCCGTGCCAGCTCGCGCAGCAGGCTGTCCTTGCCGACGCCGCTGGCGCCCATGACGTAGATCAGACGCGACATCTCGGACCTCTCGAAAAATACGCCATCAATGGATCTGCCTACCCGCAGACCAAACTCTCTGCACCACCGGATGATCGTCGATCAATCGCACCCGCAGCAGATCGGCACGCAGCCCCGGCGCCAGGCGCCCACGATCGGTCAGGCCTACCGCTTCGGCCGGTATGCGTGTCGCAGTGGCGACCGCCCGGGGCAATGCGTAGCCGTTCTCCATCGCGGCCACCCGGAATACGGCATCGAGCAGCGCCGCCGGATAGTAGTCCGACGACAGGATATCCAGCACGCCCAGCTCGACCAGATCGGCAGCGGCGATATTGCCGGAATGGGAGCCGCCGCGAACCACGTTGGGCGCACCCATCATCACCCCCATGCCGGCCCGGTGGGAGGCCTCGGCCGCTTCGCGGGTGGTGGGAAACTCCGCGACGCGAGTGCCGTACTCGTGGCTCTCGGCGACGTGCTCGACGGTGGCGTCGTCGTGGCTGGCGATCGCCAGACCGCGTTCGCGACAGCTGGCCGCGATGGCGCGACGATGCTCGGCGCTGTAGCGCTGGCTGTTGTCGATCTGGGTTGCCATGAAGGCGTTCATCGCTGCGTCATCGAGCTGGTACTTGCCCTGATAGTAGACGCGATACGCCTCGAGGCTGGCGAACTGGCGCTGGCCGGGGGCGTGATCCATCAGCGACACCAGGCCCAGCAGCGGCGATGACGACAGCTCGTTGAACCGTGCCAGCGTGTTGGGGTGGCTCACTTCGCAGCGCAGGTGCAGGCGATGATCGACCCGCGCCAGACCGTCGTGGACGATCTGCGATAGCGCCTGACACATCTCGTCCAGCGCCCGGTGGCGCATGCTCTGCTCGTCGACGTCACCGATCGAGACCGCATCGAACACGGTGGTGATGCCGCTGGCCGCCATCTGGGCATCGTGAGCCAAGGCCGCCTGACGCCCTGGCCATTCGACCTTGGGCCGCGGCTGGAAATACTTCTCCATGTTGTCGGTGTGCAGCTCGACCAGCCCCGGCAGCAGCGTGTCGCCTTCGCAGTCGATGGCACCGGCGGCCTGGCTCGCGCCGTGGTCGATAGCCGCGATCCGGCCGTCGCGGATCACCAGCGTGCCGTCGATCACCTCGTCGTCGAGCACCAGCCTGGCGTGGGTCAGAATCTGTTCCTGCGCGCTCATGACAGCGTCTCCTGAACGTTCGGGGTGAAAGCAGTGCGAGCGCCGAGGCTGTCGTCCAGCGGCAGCAGACGATCGGCGACGCGCTCGCGCACGTCCTCGTCGTGAAAAATGCCGAGCATCGCCGCGCCGCGGGCCTTGGCCTCGCCGATCAGGGCGATCACCACGTCGCGATTGGTGGCGTCCAGCGATGCGGTGGGTTCGTCGAGCAGCAGCAGCGGATGCTCGCCGATGAACCCGCGGGCGATATTGACGCGCTGCTGTTCGCCGCCGGAGAAGGTACCGGGCGGCAGCTGCCACAACCGTTCGGGCAGATTGAGCCGGGCCAGCAGCGTTTCGGCCCGCTGGCGCGATTCGGCCTCGTCGGCGCCACGCGCCAGCAGCGGTTCCATCACCACGTCGACGGCGGCGACCCGCGGAACCACCCGCAGAAACTGGCTGACGTAGCCGATCACGTCGCGGCGCAGACCGTGCCAGGCGTAGGCCGGCAGCGTCTCGAGGTCGAGCGTGCCATCGTCGAAATGAAGACGGATACGGCCCTGATCGATGCAGTAGTCGCCATGGAGCATCTTCAACAGTGTGCTCTTGCCGATACCGCTGCGTCCGGCCAGCACCAGGCACTCGCCGGCATGCAGCGTCAGCGACAGATCGCGCATCACGTCGATTTCGAGCCCGCCCTGGCCGTGGAGCAGAAACTGCTTGTGCAACCCGCTCACCGTGAGGCGAGGTCGAGCGTTCGTCATGGAATGCATTGAAATTCCTCCCTCAAGGCGTCAGGACAGAAGAAACCAGCAGCTGCGTATACTCGTGCTGCGGATCGTCGAGGATCTGGTCGGTGAGGCCGGTCTCCACCACCTGACCGCGGCGCATCACCGTCAGCCGGTGGGCGAGCAGGCGCGCCACGGCGAGATCGTGGGTCACCAGCACCACCGAGAGACCGAGCTGACGCACCAGCGTGCGCAGCATGTCCAGCAGCCGCGCCTGGACCGAGACGTCGAGCCCGCCGGTGGGCTCGTCCATGAACACCAGCCGCGGCCGAGTGACCAGGGTGCGGGCGATCTGCAGGCGCTGCTGCATGCCGCCGGAAAAGGTGCGCGGCGCATCGTCGATACGCTCGGGATCGAGCTCGACCTGGCGCATCCACTCCTGGCCGGTGGCGCGCAACTGACCGTAATGGCGCTGACCTTGTGCCATCAGCCGCTCGCCGATGTTGGCCCCGGCGGAAACGCCCATCCGCAGGCCATCGCGGGGGTTCTGATGCACCAGACCCCATTCGAGTCGCAGCAGCGCCCGGCGACGCGCCTCACCAATGGCGTAGAGATCGAGCTCGGCCTCATCCCGGTCCAGTACATCTTCTCCGGCATGCCTTCGATAGACCACGCGCCCGGCATCCGGCGCTTCGAGCCCGGCAAGCACGCGCAACAGCGTCGACTTGCCGGAGCCGGATTCGCCGACGATGCCCAGCACCTCCCCGGCGTGCAGTTGAAAGTCGATCGCCTCGCAGCCCTTGGCCGGGCCGTAGAGTCGGGTGATGTCCTGAACGTCGAGCAGAACCGGACGTTCCAGTGCCGGCTTCTTCATGCCACTTCTCCCCGCCGGGTCCGGCAGTAGTCGGTATCGGAGCAGACGAACATCCGCCCGCCCTTGTCGTCGGTGATCACTTCGTCGAGATAGCTGTGATCGCTGCCGCACAGCGCGCAGGTGTGCTCCCAGCTCTGGATCTCGAACGGATGGTCCTCGAAGTCGAGACTCTCGACCCGGGTGTAGGGCGGGATCGCGTAGAGCCGCTTCTCGCGACCGGCGCCGAACAGCATCAGCGCCGGATTGCCGTCGAGCTTGGGGTTGTCGAACTTGGGGATCGGCGACGGGTCCATCACGTATCGTCCGTCCACCTTGACCGGATAGGCGTAGGTGGTGGCGATATGGCCGTAGCGGGCGATGTCCTCGTAGAGCTTGACGTGCATCACGCCGTACTCCTCCAGCGCGTGCATCAGCCGCGTCTCCTGCTCGCTGGGCTCGATGAAGCGCAGCGGCTCGGGAATCGGCACCTGGAACACCAGAATCTGGCCGGCCCGCAGCGGCGTCTCGGGGATCCGGTGGCGGGTCTGGATCACGTCCGCCGCCGTGGTCGCGGTGGTGGTCTCGACGCCGGCCACGCGCTGGAAGAAGTGGCGGATGCTGACCGCGTTGGTGGTGTCGTCGGCGCCCTGATCGATCACCTTGAGAATGTCGTCGGCCCCGAGAATACTGGCGGTGAGCTGCACGCCGCCGGTGCCCCAGCCGTAGGGCATCGGCATCTCGCGGCCGCCGAACGGCACCTGATAGCCGGGAATCGCCACCGCCTTAAGCAGCGCGCGGCGGATCATGCGTTTGGTCTGTTCGTCGAGGTAGGCGAAGTTGTACCCGTCCATATCAACGCTCCTTCGGTTGGGGGCTGGCCGTATCACGAGCGCTGTCGAGTTCCGCCTGACGCGCGGCATGTTCGCGGCGCAGGCGCCGGAGCAGATCGAGCTCGGACTGGAAGTCGACGTAGTGCGGCAGCTTGAGATGCGAGACGAAGCCGGCGGCGTCGACGCTGTCGGCGTGCGCCAGCACGAACTCCGCCTGCTGCGCCGGGCCGATGATCGGCTCGCCCAGCTCCTCGGCGCGCAGGGCACGATCGACCAGCGCCATGGACATGGTCTTGCGCTCGTTGTGGCCGAAGGCGAGGCCGTAACCCCGCGTGAACTGCGGTGCGGCTTCCCGGCTACCGCCGAACTGGTTGATCATCTGGCACTCGCTCAGCGCGATCTCGCCGACGCAGATCGTCTCGTCCCATTCGTCGACATGGATCTCGACCTCCACTTGGCCCAGGCGAATCTCGCCGGCAAACGGATGATTGCGGCCGTAGCCGCGTTGGGTGGAGTACCCCAGCGCCAGCAGGTAACCCTCGTCGCCGCGGGCCAGCATCTGCAGCCGGGCGGCACGGTCCATCGGGTAATCGGGCGGATCGCGGGTGATGTCCGCAGGCTCACTGCCGTCGTCGATCTCCTGCTCCACCAGCCCTTCGTCGTTGAGCAGTTCCAGAATCTGCGGGCACGCCTCGGCTTCGGTGAGTTCTTCGCGAATCTCGGCGGCCGGCACCTCGGCTCCGGCCAGCTGCAGGAAGTCGAGCAGGCGGTGGGTGTAGTCGTAGGTCGGCCCCAGAATCTGGCCGCCCGGGATGTCCTTGTAGGTGGCGCTGATGCGGCGCTCGATGCGCATGTTGGCGGTTTCGAGCGGTTCGCTGACCGCCAGTCGCGGCAGCGTGGTGCGATAGGCGCGCAGCAGGAACACGGCTTCGGTGAGATCGCCGCTGGCCTGCTTGAACGCCAGCGCGGCGAGCTCGGGGTCATAGAGCGAGGCTTCGCTCATCACCCGGTCGACGGCCAGGCGCAGCTGATCGCCGATCTGGGCGACCTCGAGTTCCGGACGCTCGCGATCGCCCCGGCGGCGGTCGGCCAGCCAGCGGTGGGCGTTGGCAATCGCCTGCTCGCCTCCCTTGACGGCTACGTACATCAGTTCGTCTCCTGAGAATCGGCGCGAGCCTCGACACTCGCAATTCGGGTGCTGCGGGGAATCGCCACCAGCTGCGCACCGCAGCCGAAGATGACGTCCAGCCCCTGCGGAAAGCTGGCACGGTTGCCGGCCAGGCGGGTCATCAGGAGGTGGCAGCCGGGGGCGTCGCCGACGTCGAGTGCGCGGGTGGTCTCGATGCCAGGCCCGGAGAGACTCCAGGGCCCGGCGTTGGCCAGTCGCTCCACGGCAACCAGCAGCGTCGTGCCGCGATCGGGATAGGTGTCGCTGCCCAGCGCAAACGGCGTCTGCGGATCGAAGGATTCTTGGGTCAGCAGCGCGAAGTCGGCGCTCGCCGGGTCGTCGGTGAATCGCGCCCCGGTGTGGAAGGTCAGCGCCTCGCGCAGGGTCGGCGTATCGAGGTCGGCGGCGATCCAGATGCGCGTCTCGAGATCGCAGAGCGTCAGCACCACACCCCACAGGGCGGCGCCCAGAAGCGGCTGCCGCGGCTGGGCAGGCGGTGTCGGGGCGACCAGTTCGTGCACGGTGCCGGGCTCGGACATGGCGCCGAGTACCTGCCGAAACAGGCGTTGGCTGTCATGGACGGTGTCATCCAGGGCTGGCCAGGACAGATTCATCACGCTTCTCCTTCGGGTTTATTCACCACGTACGAGAGTGAAGAAGTCGACGCGGGTAGCGGCGGCGGTGGCGGCGTCGCGGCGCTGGCGCTCGGTGAGTTCGGCGGCCAGCGGCGCGAGCAGCTGCGTCTCGAGTGCCGGCTGCCATTCGGCGTGCTGGACGACGGCATCGGTCAGCGCGATCAGTTCGGCGTGGCGATGATCGCGACCGCGGACCCAGCCATGGCCGACGGTGCCGTCGTCGAGGGCGACGCTGGCGCGGGTCAGGGTCATCTCGCCGAGATGGAAGGCGTTACCAGTGCCGCCGGTGCGGCCCTTGAGCATCGCCATGCCGGTTTCCGGGCCGCGCACGCAGCGGTGCGGGGGAAAACCGCCGCGCTGCGCTGCGAGCGTCGTCCAGCACGCCTCGATCCGCTCGCACGGGGAGAGCGCCAGTAAACGCTGGCGCGCGTTTCGTAATGTGTGACTCATGACGCAACCTCGTCGGTGACGGAATCCAGGGGGTCGGTGTCGAAATCAACGTGATAGGAGAGTCGGTCGGCACGCGCACGCCCGGCGGAGACTTCCACCAGCACGCCGTCGGCGTCGGTGTTGTCGCTGGTCATCACCAGCAGCGGGGCGTTGAGCGGGCACTGCAGCCAGCGGGTGTCGTCGCGATCGGCACCGACGGCGTCGATGCGTACGCGTCGTCGGTGCAGGCGCAGGCCGTAGTGCTGGCCCAGCAGAGCGCGGGTGGAGCCGCCGCGATAGCGCTCGAGCCAGCCCGGCACGCGCTCGGGATCGAACCAGTGACGCAGCCGCATCAGCGGGGCATCGTCGACGTAGCGCACGGTATCGACCCGTAGCAGCGGCTCGGCGACGGAACGGCCGAAACGCAGAGCGATCGCCTCGGGAGGCGTCACGAACCCCTGTTCGAGACAGCAGGTGTCCGAAGGCAGACCCAGGCCGGCCAGATTCTGGGTCACCTTGCTGCCGGCGCTGACGGCGTAGTCGAGCCGCCGGTCGACGACCTGGGTGCCGCGACCCTGATGGCGCGTCACCATGCCGGCGGCGACCAGTTCGTCCAGCGCCCGGCGTACCGTGTGGCGATTGACCGCGAAGCGCTTGGCCAGCTGCGCCTCGGTCGGCAGCAGATCGCCCGGCGCGTAGTCGGCGCGCACCTCGCGCACCAGCTCTTCGGCCAGTTCGCGGTAGCGGGGTATCGTCAGAATTTGTCTAGACATGATGAGTTCCGATTCATCGCCACACGTAGGGACGGTCAAACCTCGAGAATTCAGTAGGTAGTACGCTACTTTTCGAAGCGCCCGCATAAATCGCCGAGCGGGATGAAGCGCAAGGCGCCCGGAACGCAGAAAGCGAGACATAACTTGGGGTTAGGCGAGATTTCGAGTACCGCGTAACGCAGCGATTCGCACGCGTAGGCATTTATGTCATTCCTTAGATGAAGCGCTTGCGAACACGTTGCGACACCATGTCCAGCAGCGTCACGGCGACGATGATCACCAGCATGATCGTGGCGGTTTCGGTGTACTGAAATCCGCGCATGGTTTCCCACAGCGAGACGCCGATCCCGCCGCCGCCGACCATGCCGAGTACCGTCGCCGAGCGGATGTTGGACTCGAAGCGATAGAGGCTGACCGAGATCCACAGCGGCAGCACCTGGGGGATCAGACCGAAGATGATCTCTTCCAGGCGCCCGGCACCGGTGACGCGAACGCCTTCCATCGGCCCGGCATCGGTGGCTTCCACCGCCTCCGAGAACAGCTTGGCGAGGACCCCGGTGGTATGGACGAACAGCGCCATGGTGCCGGCGAACGGCCCCAGGCCAACGGCGACCACGAACACCATCGCGAACACCAGCTCGTTGATCGCGCGGCACGCATCCATCAGCCGTCGCACCGGCTGGTTGACCCACCACGGCGCCAGGTTGTCGGACGAGAGCAGGCCGAACGGAATGGCGAACAGCACCGCCAGCAGCGTGCCCCAGATGGCGATCTGGATGGTGATCAGCATCTGATCGATGTAGTGATCGAGACTGCCGAAGGTCGGCGGCACGAAGTCGGCGGCGAGCGTGGCCATGTTGCCGGCGTTGGTGACCAGCAGGCTCGGCGCCATCTCGGCGCCCTGCCAGGCCCAGCCGAGGACGACGACGGCGATGACCCAGCCGAGCAGTGTGGTCCAGCTGCGTTTACCCGATCGGGCTCGCGCATCGAGTGTGGAAGTGGTCATGCATGGACTCCGCTGCATCGATCATGAAGATGGCCAGGGCGGTGGGAACGTCGAGATCCGCCCTGGCCTGTCAGAGACTCGTGTTCAGAACACGTCTTCTTTACTGGGTCGCCATCGCGGTGCTGACGGTCCCATCCTTCTGGGCCTTCTTGGCCTGCGCGGCTTCGCGAGCGTCCATGCGCTCGTTCAGCGACTCGAGACGGGCATCGAGATCCGACAGCTGCTTCTGCTTGTCGTCGGCATCGAGCGAATCGTCGGCGGCGATCTGGGCGCGCTGCTTGAACAGTTCGAGCTGACGGATCGGCAGCAGCTGGTCGTTGTCGGAAGCGGAAAAACCGGACCACTGCAGCGGCTCGAGAATCTTTTTCTGCTTGGCGGTATCGCCGTAGCTCAGGAAGAAATCGCGCAGCTCATCCTTGGTCTGCTGGGGCAGATTGGTGCGCCAGACCAGCGGATCGGAGGGGATCAACGGCGACTTCCAGATCACCTTGAGCTGATCGGCCTTCTCGGGATGGGTGATTTCGAGGCGCTCCATGCTCTCGGTGTTGAACGTGGCGACATCGACCTGGCCGTTGGCCACGGTCAGCGCGTTGGTCTCGTGGTTGGCGTTGAGCGTGCGCTTGAATGCGGTTTTGGGATCGACGTGGTTCTTGGCGAAGACGTAGTAACCCGGTACCAGATAGCCGGAGGTGGAGTTGGGATCGCCGTTGCCGAAGGTCAGCTCGCTGGCGTGCTCGAGGATATCGTCGACGTCGTTGTAGGGGCTGTCCTTGTTGACGATCATCAGGCTCCAGTAACCCGGTGCGCCGTTGGCGGCGACGGTCTGGGCGAAGATCTCGCCACCGGCGCGATCGACCGCTTCCATGGCCGACTTGTTGCCGTACCAGGCGAGATCGACCTTGTCGAAACGCATCGCCTGGATCACCGCGGCGTAGTCGGTGGCGAAGAACGGCTTGACCTCGACGCCCAGGGCGTCGGCCATGTCGTCCAGAAACGGCTGCCACTGGGTCGACTGGTTGGTGCTCGACTCGGTGGAGATGATGCCGAAGCGCAGCGGCTGGTCGGCGGCCTGGGCCGAACTGACGGCAAGCGTGCTGCCAAGCAGGCCGAGCCCGGCGATCAGCGGCAGAGCCGCACGGCGTAAGCAAGATGAGATCATGTCGTTTCCTTGAAGGTCGGTGGTGGTGGATCGGTTGTTATGGGCTCGTATTCGCCCGGATCAGCCCACCGCGTGCAGCGGCGGTGCGATCCGGGGATCGGGTTGGCGGGACTCGAGTTCGTCGAGGCCGGCGTTCTCGTAGAGCGTCTGCAGGCGGTTATCGGTGAGGCCTTCGATCGGCCCGTCGTAATAGAGCCGGCCGAGCTTGAGCGCGATGGCACGACGGCAGTAACGGCGGGCGACCTCGACTTGATGCAGCGTGACGACGACGGTGCGGCCATCCTCGCGGTTGATCCGCTGCAGGATTTCCATCACCTCGCGGGCACTGCGCGGATCGAGCGAGGCGATCGGCTCGTCGGCGAAGATCACTTCCGCCTCCTGAACCAGCGCCCGAGCGATGGCGACGCGCTGCATCTGGCCACCGGAAAGGGTGTTGGCGCGCTGATGGGCCAGGCCGACGATGCCGACGCGCTCCAGCGCGCGCAGCGCCAGATCGCGTTCCTGCTGGGTGAAGCGGCCGATCAGCGCCCGCCAGCGCGGCATCGCACCGAGATGGCCGATCAATACATTGGTCAACACGCTGAGACGGCCGGCGAGATTGAACTGCTGGAAGATATAGCCGCAGCGACGGCGCTGTTCGCGGCTGGCGCCGAGCAGACGCCCACCGCGCTGTACGTCGCGATCCAGCACCCGCACATGGCTGTGCGAATGGCGGTCGGCACGGCTCAATCCAACGAGGTGACGCAGCAGGGTCGACTTGCCCGAGCCCGACGGCCCGATCAGGGTGACCATTTCGCCGTTGGCGATCTCGAACCCGACCTCGCGCAGCGCGGCGTGGTTGCCGAAGGATTTGTCGAGCCGTTCGACGCTAATCATGACGGTCATACGATTCGTCCCGGAAAGTGTCGGGCCGTGGGTCGGATCATCAACCCCTGGCCCCGAAATGTTGAACACAGTCTGGCGATGTCGTGTGACGGTTATTTATCTAGACAATTAAGAAACGGTGACAAAGCGGAGGGCGGGAGGGGAAACGAAAAAAGCGCCCGCAGGCGCTTTTCCATGTCTATCAGCGGTTTGACGATTCGTGTCATGTCGTTGACACGAATTCGTCGTCGAATCGTCATGCGGGAGCGGGGTTAAGCTTCAGGCTTTCGCCTTGCTCGGCTTGGCACCGGACTTCTTCCGGCCACCGGATTTTTCCTCGGCCGGCAGGAAACCGCCCTGCTGCAGCACGTCCTCGTAACCTTCGCGGAAGGTGGGATAGCGAAACGTGTAGCCGGAATCCAGCAGCCGCTGGTTGTTGCAGCGCTTGCTCGAACGACGACGCAGAGGCGACTGAATGACGTCAGGCGTCTCGACCTTGAGCCGCTTGGCGATCCAGGCCATCACTTCATGCAGCGGCGCCGAATCGCAGTCGCTGGCGAGATAGATCGGCTCCAGCGGCTTACCATCCAGCGTCAGCTGGATCAGGTGGGCGATCACGCCCGCACAGTCGTCGCGATGGATGCGGTTGGAGTACATCGGCGGGTTGGAAGCCGCAATACGGCCCTCGCTCACCTGGCGGATCAGACGATCGCGTCCCGGACCGTAGATGCCCGAGAAACGCAGCGCCGTACCCGGCAGGTCGTGCGCGAACAGTGCCTGCTCGGCTTCGCGCATCAGCGTGCCGGAGAAGCCGTGGGGTTCGGTCTCGGTGGTTTCATCGACCGCTTCGCCCGCCTGCTGGGCGTAGACACTGGTCGAAGAGACGAAAAATATCCGTTCGGGCTTCTTTTTACGGGAGCCGAAGGTCTGCAGAACAGTCTTCAGACCCGTCGGATAAGCCGCCTCGTAGGCGGACTCTTCGAACCGGTCCGCGGTCACCGAATAGACGATGATGTCGGCGTCCGGCAACGCCGCCAGCGCGGTCTCGTCGGTGACGTCCAGCGCCACCGCCTCGATACCGGTTCCATCGAGCGCAGCGACATTGCGCCGCGCGCCGATTACCCGCTGGCCGGCGTCGATCAACTGCTTCCCGAGCTGGGTGCCGATATCGCCGCAACCGAGAATTAGCGTAGTTTTCTTCACCTTTCCCTAGCCTCTTGGTAAAACGTCCTTGATGATTCGTCCTTGAGGACGCGCCCAACCACGAGAACTGCGTACCTGTCGACTCATTCGCGCCACTGAGTCGACTTGTGCATCCGCCGTCGCTTTGCTTTATTCATTCGCCGTATCGCGCAGACAGGGAGCCTTTTGGTCCCAGCTAATGACTCTAACAGAACTCCGCTACATCGTAACCTTGGCCCAGGAGCGCCACTTCGGTCGCGCCGCCGAACGCTGCTTCGTTTCTCAGCCGACGCTTTCGGTGGCCGTCAAGAAACTCGAGGACGAACTCGGCATTGCTCTGTTCGAACGCTCCAAATCCACCGTCCAGGTCACCCCGCTGGGAGAGCGGATCGTCGAGCAGGCCCAGCGCGTGCTGGAACAGGCCACGCTGATCCGCGAAATGGCCACCGAAGGCAAGGATCAGTTGATCAGCCCGCTGCGAATCGGCGCCATCTACACCATCGGCCCCTATCTGTTTCCGCATCTGATCCCGGCTTTGACGCGCATTGCCCCGCAGATGCCGCTCTATATCGAGGAGAGTTTCACCGGTGTGCTGCGCCGCAAGCTGCGCAGCGGCGAACTCGATGCAATCTTCGTGGCGCTGCCGTTCAACGAGCCCGATGTCGTCACCAAGACACTCTACGAGGAGCCGTTCGAGGTCCTGCTGCCGGCCGGCCATCCGTGGACGGAGAAGGCGGCGATCGACAAGGAGGATCTGCTCACCGAACGTCTGCTGCTGCTCGGCGAAGGCCACTGCTTCCGTGACCAGATTCTGGAGGCCTGCCCGGCGATCAACGCCCAGCTCAACAATCCCTCGAACACCCTGATCGCCGAGGGCGGCTCGCTGGAAACCATTCGTCACATGGTCGCCTCGGGGCTGGGTATCACGGTGCTGCCCAAGCTGGCGATCGGCACCAGTCACTACGAAAACGGTCTGCTGGAGAGCCGCCCGTTCAAGGGCAGCGCCCCCAAGCGCAGCGTGGCGCTGGCGTGGCGCGCGAGCTTCCCGCGACCCAAGGCGATCGATGCGCTGATCCAGGCGATCGATAAAATCCAGGGCAGCGACGTCGAGGCCGCATGAGCCTCGACCAACCGGTTACCGAACTCTCCGGCGTCGGCGAAGCGCTGGCCGGCAAACTGGCCAGACTGCGCATCGAGCACATCGCCGATCTGCTGTTTCACCTGCCGCTGCGCTATCAGGACCGAACGCGGATCACGCCGATCGGCACCCTGCGTGCCGGCACCGAAGCAGTGGTCGAAGGCGAAGTCAGCGCCGCCGAAGTCGTTCGCGGCCGTCGCCGCAGCCTGCTGGTCCGGCTCAAGGATGGCTCCGGCATTCTCAGCCTGCGCTTCTTTCACTTCTCGCCGGCCCAGCAGCAGCAGTTCGTCAAGGGCGTGCAGGTGCGCTGCTTCGGCGAAGCCCGCGCCGGCAGCACCGGGCTCGAGATCTATCATCCGGAATATCGCCTGATCCAGTCCGACGCCACGCCGGTGGACGAACACCTGACGCCGATCTATCCCGCCACCGAGGGTCTGGCACAACCGCGCCTGCGCGCCCTGATCCAGCAGGCGCTGAAGCGACTGGCGGCAGCCCCCGAGAGCCTGCCGGAGTGGATTCCCGAACCGTTGCGCGGGCGTTTTCGCCTGCCGGGGCTGATCGAATCGCTGCGCTATCTCCACGAGCCACCGCCCGATGCCCCGCAGGAGCGTCTGGCCGACGGCCGTCACCCCGCCCAGCGACGGCTGGCCCTGGAAGAGCTGCTGGCCCATCAGTTGAGCCTGCGCCAGGTCCGCCTGCGGATTCAGGCCGATGGCGCCCCCCGGCTCGCCGCCGCCAGCAATCTGCAGGCGCGCTTCCTGACCCAGCTGCCGTTCTCGCTGACCCAGGCCCAGCGCCGCGTGCTGGAGGAGATCGGACGCGACCTGGAGCGGGAGGTACCGATGCTGAGGCTGGTGCAGGGCGATGTCGGCTCGGGCAAGACCGTGGTCGCCGCCATGGCGGTGCTGAACGCCATTGCCGGCGACTGCCAGGCGGCGGTGATGGCGCCCACCGAGATCCTCGCCGAGCAGCACTTCCGCCAGTTCCGGGCCTGGCTCGAACCGCTGGGGATCGAGGTGGGCTGGCTGGCCGGCAAGCTCAAGGGCAAGGCGCGCCTGGACACCAAGGCGGCCATCGCCGACGGTCGCGTGCAGGTCGCCGTGGGCACCCACGCGCTGTTTCAGGATGACGTGATCTTCCATCGTCTGGGACTCGCCGTGATCGACGAGCAGCATCGATTCGGCGTTCACCAGCGCCTGGCGCTGCGCCAGAAAGGCGAGTCCGGCGGCCTGACGCCGCATCAGCTGATCATGACCGCCACACCGATCCCGCGCACCCTGGCGATGAGTGCCTACGCCGATCTCGATCTCTCGGTGATCGACGAGCTGCCACCGGGCCGCACCCCGGTGCATACCGTGGCAGTGCCCGACGAGCGGCGTCCGGAAGTGATTCAGCGCATCCGCAATGCCTGTGCCGAAGGGCGTCAGGCCTACTGGGTCTGCACTCTGATCGAGGAGTCGGAGACGCTGACCTGCCAGGCCGCGGAAGTGACCCGCGATACGCTGGTGGAAGCGTTACCGGAGCTCAACGTGGGGCTGGTCCACGGGCGCATGAAGGCGCAGGAGAAAGTCGAGGTGATGGACGCCTTCAAGCGCGGCGAGCTGGACCTGCTGGTGGCGACCACGGTGATCGAGGTCGGGGTCGACGTGCCCAACGCCAGTCTGATGATCATCGAAAATCCGGAGCGGTTGGGGCTCTCCCAGCTGCACCAGCTACGGGGTCGGGTCGGACGCGGGCGCGTCGACAGCTACTGCGTTCTGCTCTATCACCCACCGCTGTCGAACCACTCCCGCCAGCGTCTCGGTATCCTGCGCGACACCACCGACGGCTTCAAGGTGGCGGAAAAGGACCTCGAACTGCGCGGCCCCGGCGAAGTGCTCGGCACCCGCCAGACCGGCCTGGCGCAGATGAAGATCGCCGATCTGGAGCGCGACCGCGACCTGCTCGATACCGTCACCGCGCTGGCCCAGGCGCTACTCGAAGAAGCCCCCGACGCCGCGACCCCGCTGATCCGCCGCTGGCTGGGCGACGAAGCCGGACGCTACGGGCAGGTGTGAAGCCTGGCGGCTCCCCTAATCGGCCAGCGAGTTACCGGGAAGACTGCCCTATCACACCAACATGATGAGACACTGGGTAAAATCCAACTCTGCTCTTCAGTAGGCGAATTCTGCCTACTGGTCGATGATGATATTCAGGTAAACAGAATGGCCCTCAAGAAATCCCAGTTATACCGCTCGCTCTGGCAATCCTGCGACGAGCTCCGCGGCAGCATGGATGCATCCCAGTATAAGGACTACATCCTGACTCTGCTGTTCATGAAATACGTCTCGGACAAGAAAGATTCTCTGATTGAAGTACCCGAGGGCGGCGGCTTTGCCGACATGGTAGCGCTAAAGGGCGACAAGGAGATCGGCGACAAGCTCAACAAGATCATCGGTCGGCTGGCCGAGGCCAATGGCTTGAAAAACGTTATCGACCAGGCGGACTTCAACGATGAGACCAAGCTTGGCTCCGGCAAGGATATGCAGGACCGTCTCTCCAAACTGATCGGTATCTTCGATCATCTCGATCTGGGCGCCAATCGCGCCGATGGAGACGACCTGCTCGGTGACGCCTATGAGTACCTGATGCGCCACTTCGCCACGGAGTCCGGCAAGAGCAAGGGGCAGTTTTATACGCCAGGGGAAGTTTCCCGTGTCATCGCTCAGGTAGTCGGTATCGGCCAGAACACCCGTCAGGACGAAACGCTATACGACCCGACCAGCGGGTCCGGTTCATTGCTGCTGCGCGCCGCCTACGAGGCGCCTCAAGGGATGAGCCTCTACGGCCAGGAGAACGATAACGCCACCTGGGCGCTAGCCAAGATGAACATGATCCTGCACGGCTACCCGACCGCCGAGCTGTGGCGTGGCAATACGTTGTCCAGCCCCTACTTCAAGAACAATGAAGGCCCTCGACCTACGTCTTTCTTTCGGGATCGGGACGGAAATCCCATAGGCGAGGTAAGCAGCAACTATGGCGGGCTAAAGACCTTCGACTACGCCGTAGCCAACCCACCGTTCTCCACCAAATCCTGGACCAACGGTGTGGATCCGGCCAACGACGAGTTTGGCCGCTTCAAGATCGGCATCCCGCCGGCCAAGAACGGCGACTACGCCTTCCTGCTGCACCTGATCAAATCGCTCAAGTCTACCGGCAAGGGCGCCATCATCCTGCCTCACGGTGTGCTGTTCCGTGGCCACAAGGAAGCGGATATTCGCCGCAACCTGATCCAGCGCGGTTTGATTAAAGCCGTTATCGGGCTGCCCGCCAACCTGTTCTACGGCACAGGTATTCCGGCATGCATCATTCTGATCGACAAGGCCGGTGCCGCAGAGCGACGCGACCCAGCCACCGGCGGCATCTTTCTGTGTGATGCCAGCCGTGAGTTCATCAAGGACGGCAACAAGAACCGCCTGCGCTCTCGGGATATCCACAAGATCGTTGACGTCGCCAATCACCAGCGCAATCTACCCGGCTACGCCCGCTGGGTACCGCTGGCCGAGGTCGCCAATGAGGCCAACGATTACAACCTCAACATCCCGCGTTACATCGATGCCGGAGAAGTGGAAGACGAGCATGATCTATTCGCCCATCTGAACGGCGGCATTCCTCAGCGTGACGTGGAGGCACTTCATCCTTATTGGAATGTGCTGCCCGGGCTGCGTGAAGCCCTATTCAGAGAGAGTGACCGACCGAGCTACCTGGCGGCGAGGGTCGAATCCAATCGCGTAAAATCGACGGTTCTGGAGCATCCGGATTTTCAGGCTTTTGCCGGGCGCGTGAGCCGATTCATCGATAGCTGGCAATCGGCTCAATGGTCCCGGTTGATGAAACTGTCAGCCGACATTCAGCCCCGCCAAGTGATTCATGCGCTCTCCGAGGACCTGCTATCACGCTTCTCCGACGTCCCATTGATCGATCGGTACGCGGTCTATCAACGCCTCATGGATTACTGGGTCGAGGTGATGCAGGACGACGTCTACCTCATTGCCGCCGAGGGCTGGCAGGAGGCCGCCCGACCCCGTGGCGTGATCGATGACAAGGAACGCAAGATTAAGGAAGAACCGGATCTGGTCACCGGCAGCGGTAAAAAATCCAAGAAATACAAGATGGATTTGATCCCACCCGCGTTGCTCACCCAGCGCTACTTCGCCGGGCAGCAGGCCGAGCTGGAGCAGCTAACGGCCGAGCAGGAATCCGCCACTCAAGCTCTGGAAGCGTTCATCGAGGAGCAGGAGGGCGAAGAAGACCTGCTGTCCGAAGTGAAAAACGACAAGGGCAAGGTCACCAAGACCGAGATCCCCAAGCGGCTCAAGGTCCTTAAAGGTGATGCGGAAAGCGACGAGGAAATTGCCGCACTCAAACAATGCCAGAAGCTTTTGGACACCGAAGCCGCTGCCAAAAAAGCGGTCAAGGAGGCCGAAGCCGCTCTCGATATGGCCGTACTGGAACGCTATGCGCAGCTCACCGAATCCGAGATCAAGCAACTGGTCGTGGATCACAAATGGCTCACCGATATCCGCACCGCGATCGACAACGAAGTCGAGCGTGTCACCAACCAGCTTGCAGGCCGCGTGCGCGAGCTGGAAGAGCGCTACGCCGAACCGCTGCCCAGCCTTGAAGAAGAAGTGGAAACTCTCGCAGCGAGAGTCGCTAGTCATCTGCGCATCATGGGAGTGAGCGCCGATGTATGAGCGCAGCGAGACAATGGAAGCGGAAGGCGTACGTGATGCGGCAGCGTCCTACGTGGTGGCGCCTGTCGAGTTGATGCCTGACGAGATGCCATCTGAATACAAGCGAACCGAGGTGGGGATAATTCCAAGGGATTGGCGAGTTTGTCTAATAGGTGAGCTTGGGAAAGTAGTCAGAGGAGCGTCACCAAGACCTGCAGGGGATCCAAGATTTTTCAACGGCTCTTACATACCTTGGCTGACGGTCGCATCTATTACCAACCTATCCAGCAACTGCTTATATGTAAAAAAAACCTTAACGGCTCTCTCAGAAAAGGGGGCAAAACATAGCCGGACACTGCTCCCCAGAACACTCATAATCGCCAATAGCGGGGCCACCTTAGGGGTTGCTAAAATATTGGAAATAAGATGCTGTGCCAATGATGGCATTGCAGCGCTGATTGAACAGCATACAGGAGACAAGGCGTTTCTCTGTCATTATGTAAACACACAGACTAGTCGACTGCGAGACATTGTAGCGACAGGTAATGGTCAGCCGAATTTAAATACTGCGTTAATTCGAAATATACGAGTTCCTTTTCCTTGTATTCGTGAACAACGCGCCATCGCCACCGCTCTATCGGATGTCGACGCGCTGATCGAATCCCTCGACCGCCTGATCGTGAAGAAGCGCGCCGTCAAACAGGGCGCGATGCAGCAGCTGCTGACCGGTCGGAAACGCCTGCCGGGGTTTGAATTGGCTTGGGAGACGACGCGACTAGGAGACCTTGGTGTCTTTTATAAAGGTCGGGGCATTCGGCGCGACGATGTAAGTGATGAAGGGGTGCCATGCATTCGATACGGAGAGATTTACACCCGATACGATAACTATGTTACGGAACCAGAATCTCGCATCCCAAGTAATATAGCTCTTTCTGCCTTCCTTTTGAAAACCGGCGACATTCTTTTTGCCGGCTCTGGTGAAACTGCAGAGGAGATAGGAATGTGCCTAGCCTATTTAGGAGAAACCCCGGCTTTTGCCGGCGGCGACATTGTTATTTTGAGGCCTCATTGTGGTATCTCCGCTTATCTTGGGCACTTGCTGAACCATCCCTCTATAGCTCGACAAAAAGCACGGCTTGGACAGGGTGATGCGGTTGTTCATATAAGCGCACGTAATCTGTCCCAAATTGAATTGAGGCTGCCCCCAGAAGATGAACAAACCGCCATCGCCGCCGTTCTTTCCGATATGGACGCCGAGATCGAAGCGATGGAAAGCCGCTGCGATAAAGCGCGCCAGATCAAGCAGGGCATGATGCAGCAGTTGCTGACCGGGCGGGTGCGGTTGGTCAAGCCGGAGGCGCAACCATGAGTCTGGGCGAGCTGATTCTCTACCGCACAGAAGATGGCCAATCGCAGATCCACCTGCGGGCTGACGGCGATACAGTCTGGCTAACCCAAGCCGAGATGGCCGAGCTATTCGACACCAGCAAGCAAAATGTCAGCCTGCATGTGCGTAACATACTGAAAGAAGGCGAGCTATTGGCGGATTCAGTTGTCAAGGAATCCTTGACGACTGCCGCCGACGGCAAGAACTACCGCGTCAATTGGTACAGCCTGCCGATGATTCTGGCAGTGGGCTACCGGGTGCGCTCGCCCCGGGGTACTCAGTTTCGTCAGTGGGCCACTGCCCACCTGAACGAGTATCTAGTCAAAGGATTCGTCATGGACGACCAGCGTCTCAAGGAACCCGGCGGCTGGGATTACTTCGATGAGCTGCTGGCGCGTATCCGCGACATCCGCGCCTCGGAGAAGCGCTTTTATCAGAAAGTCCGTGATCTCTTCGCGCTCTCCAGCGATTACCGAACGAACGACACTGGCGTCACGCTCTTCTTCGCCGAGGTGCAGAACAAGTTGCTTTATGCGGTGACCGAACACACTGCCGCAGAAATCGTGCATCAGCGCGCGGACCCGGAATCGCCCAATATGGCGCTCAATAGCTGGCAGGGCACACAGGTGCGCAAGCAGGATGTCACTATTGCCAAGAACTACCTTACCGCGGACGAAATAGACATTCTCAACCGGCTGGTCACTCTCTTCCTCGATCAGGCCGAGTTACGCGCGCGAGACCGCGAGGATCTGACACTCGATTACTGGCGCCAGAACGTTGATCGGTTGCTGGCGTTCAGCGAGCGCCCCATTCTGGAAGGCGCGGGGTCGATCAGCGCCGAACGAGCCAAAACGGTGGCTCACCAGCGCTACGAAGCCTTCGATGCCCAGCGGCGTCAGGCCGAAGCGCAGCAAGCGGACAAAGAGGACTTGCAAGCACTCCAAGCGTTGGAGAAGGCTTTGCAAGATAAAAAGAAACGATGATCCGGCATGTCGTGATGCTTCTGAAAGTCATGCGAGAGGCCGATAAGCTAACAGGGCATGATTTCTTGATCGGGTTTTGACTACGGTGGCCAGCGGAAGAGCAGGCCAGAAAAATATATTTAAAAAACAGAGATTTGTTTTTAAATCGCACGGCGGGTTTTCTTGATCGGGTTTTCATTCGAAGTCGGTAGCGGTATTCAAAAGCAACCCTAGCCGGTAGCTGCCGACCCGAACGACGGGTAACAGGGGCGGGACATGAACAGTGATATCGGCCAGCGTGAGCGGGACACCCAGCAGGCGGTGCTGCACTATTTTCAGGAGACGCTGAATTACCGCTACCTGGGCAACTGGAAAGATCGCGAGGCCAACCGCTCCATTGAAGAAACGCTGTTGCGCGACTGGCTAGAGCAGCAGGGGCATGATGCCAATCTCATCGGCAAGGTGATCCGCGAGCTGGATCAGGCCGCAGCCATCAGCGGCAGCAAAACGCTGTATGACGCCAACCGCGCGGTATACAGCTTGCTGCGCTACGGCGTGAAGGTAAAACCCTCGATAGACTCGCAAACGGCTACCGTCTGGCTGGTCGATTGGAACCATCCTGAAAATAATGATTTTGCCATCGCCGAAGAGGTGAGCGTCGCAGGCCAGAACGCCAAACGCCCGGACGTGGTGCTTTACGTCAATGGTCTCGCGCTAGGTGTACTCGAACTCAAGCGTTCTACCGTTTCTGTCACCCAGGGCATTCGCCAGAACCTGGACAATCAGAAGGCCGACTTCATCCGGCCGTTCTTTGCCACCAATCAGTTGGTGATGGCCGGCAATCCCAGCGAAGGGCTGCGTTATGGCGTGATCGAAACGCCGGAGAAACACTGGCTGGAGTGGCAGGAGCAGAATCCCGATTGGTCGCCCCGCACCCCGGTCGAACCGAAGACGCTCAGCCCCTGGGATCATGGCTCGACCTCCAAACTGAATACCCAGTTGGGTTGGCTGTGCCAGAAATCCCGTCTGCTGAAAGTGATCCACAACTTCATCGTCTTCGATGCCGGCATCAAGAAGACCTGCCGTCATAACCAGTTCTTCGGTGTCGATGCTGCTCGAGATTTCGTACGTCGGCGCGAAGGCGGCATTCTCTGGCACACCCAGGGCAGCGGCAAATCGCTCACCATGGTGTGGCTAGCCAAGTGGATTCGCGAGAACGTCACCAACGCGCGCGTTCTGATCATTACCGATCGTACCGAGCTGGATGAGCAGATCGAGAAAGTTTTCAAAGGCGTGGATGAACAGATTCATCGCACCCGTAGTGGCACCGACCTGATCCGAGTACTCGATCTCAACGAGGAGTGGCTGATCGGCTCGTTGATCCACAAGTTCGGCGCCTCGGAGGAAGGCGATGTGGATGCCTATGTTCAGGATGTGCGAGGTCATCTGCCAAAGGGCTTCCACGCCAAGGGCAACCTCTTCGTCTTTGTGGATGAGTGCCACCGGACTCAGTCCGGCAAGTTGCACGAGGCCATGAAATCACTGTTGCCCGAGGCGATGACGATCGGCTTCACCGGTACTCCTCTGCTCAAGAAGGACAAGCGCAAGAGCATCGAGGTCTTCGGCCCTTACATTCACACGTATAAATACAATGAGGCTGTAAAAGACAAGGTGGTGCTGGACCTACGCTACGAGGCTCGGGACATCGATCAGACCGTGACCTCGCAGCAGAAGATCGACCAGTGGTTCGAGCTGAAAACGAAGGGGCTGAATGACTACGCTCGCGCCCAGCTCAAGAAGCGCTGGGGCACGCTCCAGAAGGTACTCAGCTCGCGGGACCGGCTAGAAAAAATCGTCGCCGATATCTTATGGGACATGGCTACCCGTGATCGACTGGTGAGCGGCCACGGCAACGCTATGCTGGTGGCGGGCAGCATCTACTCGGCCTGCCGCTTGCACGAGATGTTTCAGAAGACGGAACTGAAGGGAAAATGCGCCATCGTGACGTCCTATACACCATCAACGGCGACGATCAAGGGCGAGGCCACCGGCGAGGGCGAGACGGAAAAGCTGCACCAATATGATATCTACCGTCGCATGCTTGCAGAGCATTTCAATGAGCCCGAGGAAACCGCGCAGCACAAGGCGGAAACCTTCGAGCAGGAAGTGAAAAAGCGCTTCATCGATGAGCCGGGACAGATGAAGCTCCTAATCGTGGTGGACAAGCTGCTGACCGGCTTCGATGCGCCCCCGGCTACCTATCTCTACATCGATAAGTCGATGCAGGACCACGGGCTTTTCCAAGCTATCTGCCGCGTCAACCGACTTCATGGCGAAGACAAGGAAGTCGGTTACGTGATCGATTACAAGGATCTGTTCAAATCACTGGAGCAGTCCATTCAGGACTACACCGGTGGTGCTTTCGATGCCTTCGACACCGAAGACGTGCAAGGCCTGCTGGAAGATCGCCTGGATAAGGCTCGAGAACGACTGGAGGAGACTCGAGAAGCGGTCAAGGCCGTTTGCGAGGGCGTCGAACCGCCGGCGGACAGCGCTGCTTATCGGTGCTACTTCGTAGGCCCGAGCGATGCTCCGGCTATTCAGAAGGACAACGAGCCCCGCCGGCTGGCGCTCTACAAGCACGTCAGCGCCTTCCTGCGCGCCTATGCCAACCTAGCGAACGAGATGGAAGCAGCGGGTTACAGCGAGGCCGAAGCAGCCGCCGTTCGTAATGAAGTCACCTATTACGAAAAAGTACGCGAGTAGATCAAGCTCGCCAGCGGTGACTACATCGACATGAAGCTCTACGAGCCAGCCATGCGTCACCTGCTGGACACGTACATTCGCGCCGAAGAGAGCGAGAAGCTGTCTGCCTTCGATGACATGACGCTAGTGGATCTTATCATCGAGCGCGGGGAAGAAGCGGTCGAGACACTGCCGGAATCGATAGCCGGTGACCTCGAGGCCATGGCGGAAACCATCGAAAACAATGTCCGTCGCCTGATCATCGATGAGATGGCAGTCAATCCCAAATACTACGAAAAGATGTCCGAGCTGCTGGACGCGTTGATCAAGCAGCGCCGCCAGCAGGCCATAGAGTATCGGGAATATCTGGAAAAAATCGTCGAGCTGACACGCCAGGCTAGCCCCAAGCAACAGGGCAAGAACTACCCTACGGGTATCGACTCACCAGCGGTGAAGGCGCTATACGACAACTTGGGAGAGAACGCGATATTGGCGATACGACTGGACGAACGCATTCGTTCGGCCAAAAGAGCGGACTGGAGAGACAATGCCTTCAAGATAAAAGAAGTACGCAACGCTATCTGCACCTTGTTGGACTCAGACGTACGCGAACGGGATAGATTCGATGTCGAAGCCATTCTGGAGCTAGTGAAGGCGCAGCGTGAATACTGAGATTGAAGTCAGCGGTATTACCGTCGATATCCGGCGCAAGCCGATCAAGAACCTTCACGTCGGTGTCTATCCACCGGATGGCAGAGTTCGCGTTGCCGCTCCAGAGCGCCTTGATGATGAAGCCGTCCGCTTGGCGATCGTCTCCCGCCTGAGCTGGATACGGCGTCAGCAACGCAGATTTTCCGAACAAGTGAGGGAGTCCGCGCGCGAGATGGTCACCGGGGAGAGCCACTATTTCCGAGGACGCCGCTACCGTCTCAATTTGATTGAGCAGGATCTCCGTCCGAGCGTTCGGATTGCGGGAGTGCGTACTCTCGAATTACGTGTGCCTTCGGGCAGTGATGCCTTTTATCGCCGAAATGTTATGGAGCGCTGGCATCGCCAGCGGTTATACGACGCGATACCCGATCTGATTGAGACTTGGGCACCGGCGATTGGCGTCGAAGTGTCGGAATGTCGAGTCAAGCGTATGAAGACGCGCTGGGGCTCCTGCAATATCACAGCTCGCCGCATCTGGCTGAACCTGGAGCTAATTCGCAAACCACCAGCTTGCCTAGAATACATTCTTGTTCACGAGCTGGTGCACCTACTGGAGCGTCACCACAACGATCGCTTCCGCAGACTGATGGACGAATTCATGCCGGACTGGCGTATTCGAAAAGATGTGTTGAATAAGGCTCCTCTCGGGCATGAAGGCTGGGATTACTGACTTTGAACGATCCAAGGGCGACACCTTGACGTAAGAACCAGAAATCTCAGGCCTCTTTCGCTACCCGTTTCTCCCCATTCGACGTTTCATCCGGTCGCGCCACCAGCCGCCCTGCTGCCTCGCTCATCGGCACCAGCTGGCGGCTGATGTGCAGCAGCTGGGTCTGGATCACGCGGCGCTCGTCGTCGGCGTCATCCTGGGCGGCGGCGGGCTCCTGCTCGAAGATCGCCATCAGCGCGCTCTGCTCGTTCTTGAGCTCGGGGATCGGCTGGCGTGAGGCGAGACTGGCGGCGATCGAATCGAAACCATCGGCGATACGCCGGGCGGCGGCATGGATCTCGGCGTCGGCCTCGCTCGGCGTCAGCGTGCCCCGATGCGCGCCCAGCGCGGAGAGATAGCCCAGCAGCGTGTGAGACACGACCAGAAACCGGAAGCCCTCGTCGGCGTCCTTCTTCCGATAATGACCCGGCTCCTGGAGCATGTTGGCCAGCACCGTGGAGAGCGCGGCATCGGCGTTGTGGGCGTTGCGCCGGGCCAGCCGGTACGCCAGATCGTCCTGCTTGCCGGCTTCGTACTGATGGATGATCTCGCGCAGGTAGAGGGTGCTGTTGGTCAGCGCCGTGGCGGCGACCTTGTGCAACCGCCGCCCCTGCCAGTCCGGCAGGATGAAGAACACCGCCAGGCCCGAGATCAACGCGCCGATCAGGGTATCGATCAGTCGCGGCAGGATCAGATCGAAGCCGTCGCCCACCTGGTTGAAGCTGCTCAATACCAGCGTGGTGATGGCGGCGGTGGCGATGACGTAGTGCTTTTCGCGATTGGCAAAGAAGGTGACGCCGGCGACCACCGCGATCAGCGACTGGATCAGCGGATTCGGGAACAGGCTGATCAGCGCCCAGCCGACCACCAGACCCAGCACCGTGCCGACGATGCGCTGGCGCAGGAAGCGCCGCGTCGCCCCGAAATTGGGCCGACACACGAACAGCGTGGTCAGCAGGATCCAGTACCCTTGCGTCGGATGGACCAGATGCAGCACGCCGTAACCCACCAGCAGTGCCGTCGACAGCCGCAGCGCGTGGCGAAAGGTCGGCGAACCCGGGGTCAGGTTGAGCCGGATGCGCTCCCAGGCGTCCTTGAAGCTGCGCGGCGAGCGATTGAACAGCGTTGCGTCCTTCTGATCGGCCACGGCGTCCGGATTGTGGGCGCTGGAGAGCTGGTCTTCCAGCGTCGCCAGGTTACGGCCCAGCGCCTGCAGCGAGCGCAGCAGCGGGGTCCATGCCGGATTGCGCTGGGCGCGCAGATAGACGATCGAGGCGCGCAGATCCTCCAGCGCCTGCTCGCTCTGGCCGTGCTCGAACGGCTGACGCAGCAGCAGCGCCTTGGCCAGACGCTTGCAGGCTCGGCCCTGCTGGTCGAGCAGGCGCTGACAGCGGAACAGCACGTCGTGGTGGAAGAACGCCTCCGACAGCGCGGAATAGGGGTAGTGCGAGGCGCTGACCCGCTCGTGGATGTCCTGGGCGATGAAGTAAAGCCGCAGGTAACGGTTGAGCTTGCGGCTGCCGCGCTGGCCCTCCAGCCGCCGAAAGATCATCTCCTTGGCCTGGTTGAGCGCGGTCACCACGCGGCCGTTCTGGCGTGCCAGCGCCACCCGTCGGCTTTCGACATCGACCCCGCGCAGCGGCTCGAACAGCGTCGCCTTGATGATCAGATATTCCCCCAGCTCCCGATACAGCTGGGCCATGCTCTGCTTGACCGGCTGGCGCGAGAACAGCGCACACCAGATCACCGAGATCAGCCCGTACCAGGCGGCGCCCGCGACCAGCAGCAGCGGCTGATGCCAGAAATTGCCGTCGGTGGTGCCGCCGTGCTGCTCGATGTTGATCATCGAATAGACCGACAGGATCAGCGTTGCCGAGGCGATGGTGGCGTAGCGCTGCTCGACGGCGCCGAGCATGATGAAGGTGAACGCCGACAGCGCCAGGCCGGGGGCGAACAGCCAGGGCCAGGGAAACAGCAGCTCCACCGAGCTCGAGGCGACCAGAAAGCAGACCAGCGTGACCAGCAGGGCGCGGACGCGACCTTCCCAGTTGTCGTCGGTCTCGGACAGCGCGCTGGCGATGATACCCAGAAACAGCGGGATGGCGAGGGCGATCTGGTCCTGGGACCAGCTCAGCGCGATGGCGCCGCTGAACGCCAGAAATACCCGGAAGCTGTAGGCAAACTTGTCCAACGTCCACAGCTGGCGCAGGGAGTGGGAAAACGAATCGGAAATTTCGGTCTCTCCAGGATTGTGGTTATGCCGTCACGATAGCGCGCTCGCCTCAGCGGGAACAGATACCACCGACGGTGAACGGATAGAGAACCTGACCAGCGCTTAGACTTTAGTATAACGTCGTTGATCCTGTCGGCCGCAACGTCTTTTGCCTTTATCCCGACCCTGGACTTCGGCATGATCGGGATTTAGCGGACGGCAGAGGAAAAGCGTGGGACCGACTAGGAATTCGCATCGAACCGGCGTAAGACGCGCGCTGGGGTTCGTGGCTCAGCTACTGCGTGCCGTGGTGATGCTGAGCGTGATCGGCTGGGGTGCACTGGCGCTGCATTTCGAGCTGCCGGGGCCGCGCCCGCTCGTCGTTGTCGTCATTGCCGCGTGGGTGCTGATCGGCGGCGCGGCGCTGATCGCGCCATGGCGGGTCCGCCGGGGTTCACCTCACCAATCGCGCAGAGACCGCGTGGCCCTGGCGATTCGGTTGACGTTCACGCTGGCCCTGGTCGTCCTGGTTAGCTGGTGGCAAAGTCTCGAACCCAGCAACGATCGCGACTGGGCACCGGACGTGGCGCGGCAACTGGCGGTCGAACGCGACGGCGACCGGATCACGCTTCACAACGTGCGCGACTTCGAGTGGCAGACGCCGGATACGGCGATACCGCGCTGGGAAACCCGCGAGTACGACCTCTCTCGGCTCGACGCGGTGGATATGGTGGTCTCCTACTGGATGGGGCCAGCGATTGCCCACACCCTGGTCACCTTCGGTTTCGACGACGGCCGGCATCTGACGTTTTCGGTGGAGATCCGGCGCGAGAAGAACGAGGCATTTTCCATCAGCGGTGGCTTCTTCAAGCAGTTCGAGCTCAACCTGATCGCCGCCGACGAGAACGATATCCTGCGCCTGCGCAGCAACGTGCGCGAGGAAGACGTCTATCTCTATCGCGTCGGACTAACGCCCCAGGCTCGTCGCGAACTGTTCCTGGCCTATCTCGACGAAGCCGAGCGACTGCGCCACACACCTGAGTTCTACAACACCCTGACCAGCAACTGCACCACCATCGTGTTCGACATGGTCGACAAGATCGTGCCCGGACTGCCCCGGGATATTCGGCTGATTCTCTCCGGCTATCTGCCGGAATACGTCTACGATATCGGCGGGCTGGACACGAGCCACCCGCTCGAGTTCCTGCGCAGTCGGGGGTATATCGATCCGCGCGCCCGGGAGATTCCGTACAATGCGGGGAGCGAGGCCTTCTCCCGCGCCATCCGCGACGGTGTTCCCGCTGCCGATGGCGAGATCATCCAGGCCTCGTCGCCCTGAGCTGAACTTAATAACATGACCCCAATAACATGATCTTAATGCCATGACTTCCCTGCGTGACGCCATCGAAAATCGCATCAGCCACCTCACCGGGCGCACGCTGGGCGGCGTGGACTACACCCAGCCCAAGGGCGATCCGGGTCTATTCGGACCGGAGACGATGGCGTGGAAAGTCCATGGCGAGTTCACGCCGATGATGTGTGGCGGCGTCAGCGCGCTGCTGCTGCAGATGCTGCACCCGCTGGCGCTGGCCGGCATCTGGGACCACTCCAACTTCCGTCAGGACATGATCGGCCGGCTGCGTCGTACCAGCCAGTTCATCGCCGTCACCACTTTCGGCTCCCGCGACGACGCCGAACGCATCCTCGATCGAGTCCGGCGGGTCCATGATGGGGTCAGCGGCCATGCCGCCGACGGCACGCCCTACGCCGCCAATGACCCCGAGCTGCTGGTGTGGGTTCACGTCGCCGAGATGAGCCGCTTTCTGGCCGCCCACCGGCGCTACCGCAACCCGAACCTGAGCCTTGCCGATCAGGATCGCTATTTCGCCGAGACCGCACGCGTGGCGGAAGCACTCGGCGCACGCGACGTTCCCAGGAGCCGAGCGGCCATCGAGGCCTATCTGGACCATCAGCGCCGCTATCTGGTCTGCGATTCGCGGACGCGCGACGTGATCGACGTGCTGCTGCACGCGCTGCCGCCGAGCCCGATCATTCGCCCCGCCGGCGCGCTGTTCATGCGTGCCGGCATCGATCTATTGCCACCCTGGGCAGCGACACTGCTGAGTCTCGAGATGTCGACGCTCGAGCGTCACGCCGTACGTGCCAGCATCCGCACCATCGCCCCGGTGGTGCGCTGGGCGGTGCGCAACGGCTCCTATCGTCGGGCCATGGAACGAATGCAGGCACGCGAGCAGGCTAGGCACTGAGGCTCGGTACTAACTGAGCTCCGGCACTAACCAAGCCCCTGCCTAACCCCCTGCCTAAGCCCCGACACTAAGTTCCCTTACTATGCCTCGGCCAGCTCGCGGCGCAACCACTCGGCCAGGCGTTGGCCGCGCCGGGTATCGGCGCCGGGGGCCAGCCACAGCCCCAGCGACGCGGATGTTTCGATGGCGGGCCAGGGCGATATCAGGCGGCCCTGGCGCAGCTCGGCTGCCACCAATAGCTGCGGGGCGATGGCGACACCCAGCCCGGCCAGCGCGGCTTCCAGCAGATAGTAGAGATGCTCGAAGCTGCGTCCCTTGGCCCTCGCCGCCGCAAGCGTCTCTTGCTCGACGCCCATGGCCGCTGTCCATTCGGGCCAGGCTTGCGGGCGTGAGGCCGTATCCAGCAGCGTGAGGTGCTCGAGCATTGCCCTGGCCGAGCCCTTCGCCGCCGTCGTCCAGATCTCGGGTGTCGCCACCGCGACGATGCGCTCCGGCATCAGCGGGATCACCGTGATGTCGTCAGGCCACGGCGGCGCGGCGAAGCGCAGCGTGGCATCGACATCCTCGCGCCGGGGATCGAGCTCGTGCTCGCTGGAAACCACCCGCAGGCGTAGTTCCGGCAGATCGGCATTGAGCCGGTCGAGTCGCGGGATCAGCCAGCGGGCGAGCAGACTTCCCGGACAGGCCAGCGTGAACGGCGCCTCGTCGAGACGCCGTCTGAGTGCCACGCAGCCCTCGTTCAAGCGTGAGAAAGCCTCACCGACCGACTGATGCAGTTCCCGACCGTGAACGGTCAGCACGATTCCCCGCCCCGCCCTGTCGAACAGCGCCGCGCCGAAATGCTGCTCCAGGGTGCGTAGCTGACGGCTGACGGCGCCGTGGGTGACATGCAGTTCGCGCGCGGCGGCCGTCACGCTGCCCAGCCGGGCGGTTGATTCGAACGCACGCAGCGCATTGAGTGGGGGTAGCGTGACCATTTCACTCCCATTGATAGGTGATTTTTACTCACATATTGGGGAGAGTTTATCGATTTTCCGTATTGCGCTACCAGCCTATTCTGACGTCATCGAATCGACCGACAGGAAATGACCGATGAGCTCGATGACGAGGGATATTCCCGACGGGAATGGTTTTTTCGGCGCCAGCCCGAATGACGGCGACGGCAATCAGCAACAGCACGGCTACGGCGGACGCTACGTCGCCGAAACCCTGATGCCGCTGATCGCCGAGATCGAAGCCGCCTATGACGAGGCGCGCGCCGACCCGGCCTTTCAGAGCCGACTGCAGGAGCTTCAGCGCGACTACGTCGGTCGCGCCACGCCGCTCTATTTTGCCGAACGCCTGACCGAGCACTTCGGCGGCGCGCGGATCTATCTCAAGCGCGAGGATCTGAACCACACCGGCGCGCACAAGATCAACAACGCCCTCGGCCAGGGCCTGCTGGCCCAACGTATGGGTCGCCAGCGGCTGATCGCCGAGACCGGCGCCGGCATGCACGGGGTCGCCGTCGCCACGGTGGCGGCGCGACTCGGCCTGCCCTGCGTGATCTACATGGGCGCGACAGACATCGAGCGCCAGCAGCCCAATGTCCAGCGCATGCATCTGCTCGGTGCCGAGATCGTGCCCGTCCACAGCGGCACGGCGACGCTCAAGGACGCCATGAACGAGGCGCTGCGCGACTGGGTCGCCCATGTCGACGACACCTTCTACATCATCGGCACCGTAGCGGGGCCGGCGCCCTATCCGCGCATGGTGCGGGACTTCCAGTCGGTGATCGGCGTCGAGACCCGCGAGCAACTGCTGGCGACACAGGGCCGTCTGCCGGACACGCTGGTCGCCTGCGTCGGCGGCGGCTCCAATGCCATGGGGCTGTTCCACGCCTTCCTCGACGACGACGTCGCCATGGTCGGCGTCGAAGCGGCCGGGGAAGGGCTGGAGAGCGGCCGCCACGCCGCCAGCATCAATGGTGGCGCGCCCGGCATCCTGCACGGCAATCGCACCTATCTGCTGCAGGACGATCACGGCCAGATTCTCGACGCCCACTCGATTTCCGCCGGGCTCGACTATCCCGGTGTCGGCCCCGAGCACGCCTATTTGCACGACAGCGGCCGGGCGAGCTACGTCGCAGTCACCGACGACGAGGCGCTGGAAGCCGTCGGTCTCTGCTGCCGGCTGGAGGGCATTCTTCCGGCCCTGGAGTCGGCGCACGCGCTCCATCACGCCGGCCGATTGGCGGCGACGCAGGGACCGGACCAGGTCATCGTAGTCTGCCTGAGCGGCCGCGGCGACAAGGACATGGACACCATCACTCGTCATCTGATGCCCGAGGAGGCCGACTCATGAGCGCGACGCCTTTGAATACTGAGACATTGAATACCGAGACGTTGAATACCGATTCCCGCCTGGCGCGACGTTTTGCGGCGCTGCGTGAAGAAAATCGCGCCGCGCTGGTCACCTACGTCATGGCCGGCGATCCCGATCTCGAACAGAGCCACCAGCTACTCGAGCGGCTACCCCAGGCGGGGGCAGACATCATCGAGCTGGGCATGCCGTTCAGCGACCCGATGGCCGACGGCGTGGCGATTCAGCGCGCCGGTGATCGAGCTCTGGCGAACGGCCAGACATTGGCGCTCACCCTGGAGATGGTGCGCGATTTTCGGCAACGCGATGACGACACCCCGATCGTGCTGATGGGCTATCTCAATCCGATCCAGCGCTTCGGCGAGGATCGCTTTCTGCAGGCGGCAGCCGACGCTGGCGTCGACGGTCTGATTCTGGTCGATCTGCCGCCGGAACATGGCGCCGCGCTGACAGCGAAAGCGCGTGACCTGGGGCTGGCGCGGATTCCGCTGGTCGCCCCGACCACGCCCCCCGAGCGACTACCCGCGCTGCTGGCTCAGGGCGACGGTTTCGTCTACCGGATCGCCTTCAACGGCGTCACCGGCAGCCAGCGACTCGATATCGCAGCCTCACTGGGCGATTCGATCGGTGAGCTCAGACAGCAGACATCCCTGCCCGTCGCCGTCGGCTTCGGGGTGCGCGATGGCGACACGGCCGCCGCCGTTGCCCGAATTGCCGATGCCGTGGTCGTCGGCAGCGCTCTCGTCGAGCGGCTCGCGGAAGACGGGGTGGAATCCGCTTTGGCGCTGGTCGAAGCATTGGCCGAGGCGATTCAGGCCGCACGCTGAAACCGAGCTCGATGGAAGCCCGACCGCCCCACGACCTTTCGTTTTTATACGCTGAAATATGCGTATTAACGCACTTTTGTTCGATTATTTAGTCGGTAAACTCGTCTCATCGCACCCGGGCAAGATCGGCGGTGCTCTCTGAGAGGAGACGGACATGTTGACGATTCGACCCAGCAACGAACGCGGTTATGCCGATCACGGCTGGCTCAAGAGCTATCACTCGTTCTCGTTCGCCGGCTATCACGATCCCGGCCACATTCACTTCAGCGCGCTGCGAGTGATCAACGAGGATCGCGTGGCGCCGGGGCAGGGCTTCGGCCAGCACGGCCATCAGGACATGGAGATTTTCTCGTACGTGTTGAGCGGCGAGCTGGGCCACAAGGACACGCTGGGCAACGGTTCCTCGATCGGCCCGGGGCGAGTCCAGATCATGACCACCGGCACCGGCGTCGAGCACAGCGAGTTCAATCACTCCGCCAGCGAACCGGTGCACTTCCTCCAGATCTGGCTGTTTCCGAGAGAGCGCGGCCTGACGCCGAACTACGCCGAGAAGGATTTCACCGACGCCGACAAGCGCGGCAGACTGTGTCTGATTTTGTCGCCGGACGGCCGCGACGGTTCGCTCACGCTGCAGCAGGACGCCTTCATCTACGCCTCGCTACTCAATGGCGACGAGCGTGCAGAACTGGCATTGTCGGACGGTCGCCAGAGCTACGTGCACGTGGTCAGGGGAAGTGTGACGGTCAATGGCCAGGCGCTTGAAGGCGGCGATGCCTTGATGCTCGTGGACGAGCCCGGCGTGACAATAGACAACGGGAAGGACGCCGAAGTGCTGGTGTTCGATCTCCCGGTCATGTCCTGATAGCAAGACCTGAATATCGAGAGTGGCGGCCGTTCACGGCCGCCAGTTCGAGCAAACCGATAGCCAAGACTTTGATCAACGGAGCTAATCAATGATTCTGAAACAGGCGACTCTGGCCCTGGCCCTCCTCGCGGGGACCGCAAGCGCGATGGCGGACACCACGACTTACCAGATGGATCCCACGCATACCAGCGTGGTGGTTTCCTGGGCCCACTTCGGATTCTCCCATCCGACGGCAACGTTTTCGGACGTGAAGGGTACCATCCAGTTCGACGAGGACGACGTATCGAACTCCAGCGTCGACGTGACCATTCCGGTCAAGAGCGTGGATACCAAGGTGCCGGCGCTGAACGAGGAGTTCCTGGGCGCCGAATATTTCGATGTCGCGCAATATCCCGACGCCACTTTCAAGAGCACCGCGATCGAGTCGACCGGCGACGACCAATACGACGTTCATGGCGATCTGACCATCAAGGGCGTCACCAAGCCGGTCGTGCTGCACGCCACGCTCAACAAGGCGGGTAATCATCCCATGGCCAATGTGCCGGCGCTGGGCTTCGACGCCACGACCGTCATCAAGCGCAGCGATTTCGGTGTGGATCAGTACGTGCCCGACGTCAGCGACGAGATCAACATCGAGATCTCCAGCGAGGCCGAAGCCGCTCAGTAAGCGCGCTTAACCGGAGCCCGTCGCTCGATTCGACGTAGTTTGCGACGCTCTGACAAGAAAACGCTCCAGGGTTAATCGAGACTGCCCATCGCTGCCAACAGGCCAGGGGTGGGCAGTTTTTCTCGCGGCAGGCATCGGCGTTATCGAATCGACCGGTGGAAGCGGCGGGAAAGGAAGACTCTGAAAGAAGACCCTGAAGGAAGACGTCTAGAGAAAGACGCTGGAGACGACGCTAAAGAAGGCACTAAAGAACGAGGCTGGAGTTCGCTTACAGATGCTTCAGCAGACTCTGCAATCGCTCGAGATCGCGGGAATCCCCCACCAGCCGCAATCGCCCGTCGAACAGGCCTTCGCGAAAGGCACGCTGGGAAGGTTTGCGCAAAAAACGCGTGGCGCTGTCGGCATCGCGGAAACGCAGTTCCAGCGCCAGATCCACCGGCAACCCGGCACTGCTCTGAACCGCCTGTGGCGTCATCCGATAGTGACGAGCGATCGACAGATCTTCGGTCGCAACGCCCCAGTCGAATCGCTGAAGTCTTTCCAACGTGTCGCGAAACGCGGCCTTGCGCGAACGTGCGCGCTTGAGCATCACGCCAAGCCACCAGAGCATCAACTTGAGCTTCATGCCACCTCGCACGAACCGAACAGGATTGGGAATATTGCGGGAAAATGCCGACCCGCCCTTGCGGCGGACCGGCTATCGTTTCGCTCATCGTGTCGACGAACGACTCAAAACCCGGAATTACTTGCTAACGGCGTCCTTGAGAGCTTTACCGGGCTTGAAGGCCACGGTCTTGCTGGCCGGAATGTCCAACGGCTTGCCAGTCTGCGGGTTTTTGCCCGTCCGTGCGGCGCGCTCGCGAACCGTGAATGAACCGAAGCCGATCAACGTGACATCGCTACCTTTGGAAACCGTACCGGTGATTTCGTCGAGAATGACGTTCAGCACCTGACTGGCCTTGTCCTTCGAAAGATCCGCACGCTCGGCAATCGCCGCAGCGAGTTCTGGCTTACGCATAGAGCCCTCCTAATTTGGCAATGGCGTTACCTGACACACGCCTCGCATATCAAACGAGTTGTTGTTCTCGATGAGGGACAAGATGCCCTCCGAGCGCATAATAGGCAGCTCGGGGCGCGGTTTGTCCAGCATCAGGTAACGATTCATGGCTGACATACCCGCAGCCATCGAAGCTAGCCTAGCAACGGGGGGGCCGCTCGCGCCAGTTCGACTTTACGACGAACGCAGCGTCCGGTGAGCGCAAAACCCAGCAGCCGGCCATTCTCGTCCTCGGCCAGGGCACTGAAATCGCCGGCTTCTCCCTCGATCCGCCAGTGATCCGGCGGCTCTCGCGGCGGTAGAGCGGCAATCGGCAGCAGCGGTGTCTTGACCATCACCGGCCAGGCGCCGTACGCGACCGGAGTCGGCGTACCGGTGAGCGTCGCGGCCAGCGCCCTGGCGCTGGCCTGCAGTGGCTGCACGTACATCGCGTTCAGGCCGTCGTCGGGGCGGGTCCCGAGGCCACCGACACAGGCGCTGTCGCCCAGCGCGAAGATAGCCGGATCGCTGGTAGCCAGCCGTCGGTCGGTCAGGATGCCCGCTGGCGATACCGCCAGTCCCGCGGCCTCGGCCAGTGCCGTACGGGGCGTCAGCCCGGTCGCGACCAGGACCAGGTCCGCCTCCAGCGTCTCGCCGTCGTCCAGCGTCAGGGTCACGCCTTCGCCATCGTCGTGAAGCGCCGTCAGTTGACGCTCGAAGGCGAGATCAATTCCCGCTGCCGCGAAGGCCTCGCCCAACGCCCGCCCCAGCGCGGGCGGCAGCAGTCGCGGCAGCGGCGTCGCCTCGGGAGCGACCAGCGCCACCCGATGGCCCCCGGCATGGAGATCGTTGGCAAACTCGCAGCCCACCAGCCCGGCGCCGATGATGGCGATGCGAGCCTGGCGCTCGGGGTGACGATCCAGCACGCCGCGCAAACGCCGGTAGTCGTCGAGATCGTTGATCTGGAAGACCCGCCCCCGCAGTGCCGGGTCCAGCTCGACCGGCTGCCGGGGCGCGGCGCCGGTCGCCAGCACCAGCTGGCCGTAGGAGAGCGTTTCTGCGCCGATATGCAGGCGCTGGCGGGTCGTATCGATCGCCTCGACGAGGGTATGGGTGCGGATCTGCGCGTTCAGCGATTCGGCAATGCCCACCGCGTCGCGAACCACCAGCGCCTCGGCCGTCTGGCGCTTGGTGAAGGCGCTGGAGAGCAGCGGCTTGGCGTATTCGTCGCCGCTATCGGCGCTGATCAGGGTGATCCGCCGTGCGGTATCACGGCTGCGAACCGCCCGGGCCAGGCTCAGACCCGCCATCCCGGTACCGATGATGGTGAGTGGCGTTGACGCTTGCTCGAATTGGCGCATAGCAGGAGCTCGTTCGGTCGGTCGTTACGAAGCGCCATGGTACACTACGCCGCCTCTCGACCGTGCCGCCACGCGCCGGCCGGCGTGCTTCGAGAGAGTTCTTTCATGGTATTCATGGAGTCGTTTCGCGTGCCCCCAGCCCGTCACTGTCACGCTCTCTGCCACGCCCTCTCTCCTGCCGAACGCTCCTGGCGTTGGGTTCGCTGGTCCCCCGCCGCTGTTCACCGCCCTCGCATGAGCGCCGACTGGTGGCAATGGGTGGCGTCCACCGACTCGTTGACCGCGCGGCTGATCGCGGCCTCCGAGCGTCCGTTTCGGGTCAAGCTAATGCATCAGGGCGTCGAACGACCGCGGCGCGACGAAGCCCAGGCGCTGGGACTGGCGCTCACCGAGGTGGCCTGGGTACGCGAAGTGATGCTGATGAGCGGCGATCGGCCCTGGGTATCGGCACGCTCGATCGCCCCGCTGGACCGCATCGGTTGTCGTCGCCTGCGCACGCTGGGGGAACGCTCGCTGGGCAGCTGGCTGTTCGCGCAGCCGGATCTCGCCCGCGACCCGATCGAGGTGGCACGGGTCTCACCCGGCAGCGAGGGGCTATGCGATGGGCTATGCGAGGGGCTATGGCTGCGGCGCTCGCGTTTTCGCCACGGCGGCATCCAGCTGCTGGTTCAGGAGTGTTTTCGGTACGAAATGGCCGAGGATCTGGGCCTGCTCGTCACTCGCTAGCCTCGATGGCGGTTCGCCAACGCAGATCGAAAGCTAGCCTTCACGCTCGCCGGGCAATCGCCTGCCGCAGGAACGCCAGAATCCAGCGCACCACTTGCCGATCGTCGACCTCAGCCTGCAGCGACGCCAAGCCCTCCCGGAGCCGATTGTCGGGGATCTTGCCGCGCCGCAGCCCCATCAGGTCGGCCGAGTACGCTCTGGAAAATTCCGGATGCCCCTGCACGCCGAGGAAACATTCGCCCACCTGCATCAGGTAGTAAGGGCAGAAATTGCTCCCCGCCAGCACTTCAGCGCCCGGCGGCAGCGTCACGACCTGATCCTGATGACTGACCACCAGATCGAGCCCGGCCTGTTGCGGCACCATCCACTCGGCCTGCCGCGTCACCTGATTGAAGGAGACACCGACGCCCCAGCCGCGCTGATGCTGGGCGACTTCGCCGCCCAGCGCCCTGGCGATCAGCTGATGGCCGAAGCAGATGCCCACCAGCGGCTTGCGTGCCGCCCACAGCTCGCGCACCCAGCCACAGAGCGCTTCGATCCAGGGTTCGCCATCGTTGACCCCGAACTTGGAGCCCGTGGTCAGCCAGGCATCCACGGCTTCGATATCCGCCGGCAGTTCGCCATCCAGACAGCGCCAGATCTGAAACTCCAGCGTCGGGTCGATGCTTCGAAACAGCTGCTCGAACATCGCTGGATAGTTGCCATGGCGCGCGCGCAGCGCCGGGTCGACGTCATCGCACTGCAACAGACCGATACGCATCGGCGGGCTCCCGGGTCATGAAAGGTATCGGCTGAAAAGCCTCCGCGCTACAGACGCCCCTCGAGCGCCGCCATGAAGAGGCTTTGATACGCGTCGGCATCGAACGGGATCGGGTTGCCGCCGGCGGAAGGATCTTCGATCGCCATGCGCCCGACGAGCTCGGCACGGGAATCGTCGATGCCCAGTTCCGCCAGGGTATGGGGGATTCCCAGATCCTCGCGCAGCGCCAGCACCCAGTCGATGACACCAGCGGTGCCTGACCCCGGAAGGTCGAGATACCGGCTCAGGCGCATCATCGGCTCGCCGATCGCCGGGGTGTTGGCACGCAGCACGTAGGGCATGATCACGGCGTTGAGCAGGCCATGATGGGCGTCGAACAGCGCCCCCAGCGGGTGCGCCAGCGCGTGCATCGCGCCCAGTCCGCGCTGGAACGCCGCGGCGCCCATCATCGAGGCCGTCAGCATGTCGAGCCGCGACTCGAGATCGTTGCCATCCCGATAGGCCCGCGGCAGCGCCTCGCGAATCCGGCGCATGCCCTCCACTGCGATGCCCTCGGCCTGAGGGTGATAGCCGGGCGCGCACCACGCCTCGAGACAGTGGGACAGCGCATCCATGCCGGTAGCGGCGGTAATCGGTGCCGGTAGCCCCTGGGTCAGGGCGGGATCGAGAATCACCGCTCCCGGCATCATTCGAGGGTGAAAGATGATGCGTTTGACGTGGGCCTTTTGATCGGTGATCACCGAGGCGCGTCCGACCTCCGAACCGGTACCCGCCGTGGTGGGCACGGCCACCACCGGCAGCACGGCGTCGGCCTCGGCATGGCGCCAGTTGTCGCCGCGATCTTCCAGCGACCACAGCGACAGGTCGTCCCGTTGGCGCGCCATCAGCGCCACGGCCTTGGCGGCGTCGAGCCCCGAGCCGCCGCCGAAGGCAATCACGCCGTCGTGGTTGCCTTCGCGGAAGGCGCGGATGCCGGCGGTGACGTTGTCGCCGGTCGGGTTGCCCTGGATCTGGCTGAAACAGCCGACCTCCAGCCCGGCATCGCGGCACTGCTCCAGCGCCTGATCCACCATCGGCAGCGCCGCCAGCCCCGGGTCGGTCACCAGCAGCGGCGCGCGCATGCCCAGCGAACGGCAGGCCTCGGCCAGTTCGGCGATGCGGCCCGCGCCGACGAGAATGCGGGTGGGGTAGTTCCAGTCGGCGACCGTGTCGAATGCCGGCCGGTCGTTATCCAATCGACTCATGACTCTCTCCTGTATTGTCATCCGAGCTGTCGTTCGAGCGACCCCCTGACCGGGCCCTCGGCGCATCGCTCAGGCATGTTTGAGATGGAAGGATTTGGGCCGCGTCAGGGTGTCGTAGCCCAGCCGTGACAACGAGCAGCCGCGCCCCGACTGCTTGACCCCGGTCCACGCCAGTTCCGGGTCCAGGTAATCGCAGCGATTGGTGAACACGGTACCCGCCTCGAGCCGCGCCGCCAGCGCCTCGCCGACGGCGATATCGCGGGTGAAGACGGCCGCGGTGAGGCCAAAGTCGCTGTCGTTCATCAGGCGCACCGCCTCGTCGTCGTCGGCCACCGTCATGATGCCTACCACCGGTCCGAAGCTCTCCTCGCGCATGACCCGCATCGAGTGGTCCACGTTGGTCAGCAACTGGGGCGCCAGATAGGCGCTTCCCGGCGTGGACAGGGGATACTCGCCGGGGTCGATCCACGCCTTGGCCCCGGCGGCCACCGCTTCCTCGATCTGCCCGCGCACGAAGTCGGCGGCGGCGGGCCGAACCATTGGCCCCAGCGTGGTCCGGGGATCGGTGGGATTGCCCAGCTCGAGCTGGCGCACCCAGGCTACCGCCCGCTCGATGAACGCCTCGCTGATGTCGCGATGGACGTAGATGCGCTCGATCCCGCAGCAGCTCTGACCCGAGTTGAAGAAGGCGCCATCCATGACCCCGTCCACGGCGGCGTCCAGATCGACATCAGCACGGATATAGGCCGGATCCTTGCCCCCGAGCTCGAGGCCGGTGGCGATGAACCGCCCGGCGGCGTTGCGCTCGACCATCGCGCCACCGCCGACCGAGCCGGTGAACGAGACGTGATCGATCCGAGGATCGCGAATTAGCGCCTCGGTGTCGGCATGGGCCAGGTGCAGGAACTGGAACACCCCCTCGGGCAGGCCGGCGGCCTGGAACGCCTCAGCGATTCGCTCGGCGCACAGCGGCGTCTGCGCGGAGTGCTTGAGGATCACCGCGTTGCCGGCCATGATCGCCGGCACGATCGCATTGACGGCGGTCATGAAGGGGAAATTCCACGGCGCCACGATCAACGACACGCCCAGCGGCTCGCGGGTGATGTAACGGGTGAAGCCCGGTTTCTCGGCCAACCGGATCGGCGCCAGCGCTGACTCGGCCAGCGCGATCATGCCCCGGGCGCGCTCCTCGAACCCGCCGATCTCCCCGCCCGCCGCGGCGATCGGCCGGCCCATCTGCCAGGTCAGCTCCTCGGCGAGCCGGTCGCGCCGCGCGACGAAGGCATCGACCATCGCCGAGCAGTGACGCGCCCGGGTCTCGAGCGACGTCTGGCGCCATTCGCGCTGTGCCGTCACGGCACCCGCCACGCAGGCCTCGATGTGCGCCGCATCGGCCAGCTCGCGTTCGACGTAGACCGTTCCATCCACGGGGGAAATCGTGCGTTGTAGGGTCATGATCCGGCTTTCTCCCTCTCAGTGAAGTCGCGTAGGAAACCTTGAAGACGCGTCATGAGCGAACGCAGGTCGCCCACGGCCGGAGCGCAGGATCCGGAGCCTACTCCAGTAGGTGAGGAATCCGAGCACCGCCCGTGTGCGAGATGCGGAGCGCAATAGCGTATTCATGGTTTCCTCAGATGATCTCGAAGTACCGATCCAGCTCCCAATCGGTTATATGCTGCCGGAACTGACGCTCCTCCCACTCCCGCGTGGCGGCGAAATGCTCGACGAAGGCGTCGCCGAACAGTGTCCGGGCGGCGTCGCTCTGCCGCAGCCGTCCGGCGGCCTCCCAAAGTGTCCGGGGAAGCATCTGATGGGGCGGATGGGTCAGGGTGTAGGCGTTGCCCTCGACGGCCGCGTCGGGTTCGAGGCGCTGCTCGATACCGTAGAGACCGGCGCCGATCGCCGCCGCCAGCGCCAGATACGGGTTGGCATCGGCACTGCCGAGGCGATATTCGACCCGCTGGGACTTGTCCGACCCAGGGATGACGCGCAGCGCGCAGGTGCGATTCTCGACGCCCCAGGTGGCTTCGGTGGGCGCCCAGAAACCGGGAATCAGCCGTGAGTAGCTGTTGATGGTGGGCGCGAACATGGCTAGAAACTCCGGCATCAGCTTCTGCTGCCCGGCGACGAAGTGGCGCTGGGTATCGCTCATGCCGTGGGGCTTGTCGGCATCGAAAAAGGCGGAGTGACCGCTGTCGCGCTCGTTCAGCGAAAGGTGGATATGCCCGCTCTGGCCGGGATAGTCCGGCGACCACTTGGCCATGAACGTGGCCATCAGGTTGCGGCGCTGGGCCCATACCTTGGTGAAGGTCTTGAACAGCGCGCCCTTGTCGCCCGCCAGCAGAGCGTCGTCGACGCCGATCGCCGCTTCCAGCACACCGGGGCCGGTTTCGGTGTGCAGGCCCTCGATGGGGAAATCCATGGTCTCCGCCAGCGCCAGCAGCTCATGGTAGATCTCGCTGTGCACGGAGCTGCGCAGCATCGAGTAGCCCATCATGTCCGGGGTCAGCGGCTTGAGATTGCGAAAGCCCTTTTCGCGCACCGACTCCGGCGTCTCCTGAAACAGGAAGAACTCGTACTCCAGCGATCCCTGCACCTCGAACCCCAGCGACTCCGCCCGGGCCAGCACGCGCTTGAGCAGGCCCCGCGGGCAGATCTCGCTGGCCGCGCCGTCGAATTCCGCCAGGAAGAGCAGCATGTCGCCCTCGAACGGCAGATCGCGACAGCTCTCCGGCACGATCTTCAGCGCCGCGTCCGGGTAGCCGGTGTGCCAGCCGGTGTACTGCACGTTGTCGTAGAGTTCGTCCTTGCTGTCCCAGCCCAGCACCACGTCGCAGAACGAGAACCCCTTGTCGAGCGCATCGAGAAACTTGTCGCGCTGCATGTACTTGCCGCGCATGACGCCGTCCATATCGAACATGCCCACCTTGACGTGGCTGAGACCTCGCGCCTCGACGATCTTGCGCGCCTGCTCGACGGTGCTCACTGCTCTGGCTTGCAGATGACTCATGACCGTTCCTCGCTGACTGTGGGGATGACGCTCAGGGTTTGGCCGCGCGATCGGTACCACCGGCGCTGCGCTGCTGGTCGCGCTGCTCCATGGCGAACTCCTCTTCCGGCGACAGGATCAGGCGGTGGCGACCGACCAGTGCAAAATAGAGGATGCCCACCGCCAGCCAGGCGGCGACGCCGATCACGCCGATGCGATAAGTCCCGTCGCTGAGCTGGAAGTAGATCGTCACCAGCGCGATGACGATGGTCGCCCAGGCGCCCGGATTGCCGAACGGGCTGCGATAGGGACGCTCGATGTGGGCATGGTGCTTGCGCAGCAGGATGAAGGAGGCGGCCTGGGCGATGTAGGAGCACATCGCCCCGAACACCGCCATGTTGAGCAGGGTGCCGCCGATCACCGCCGAACCCTCCTGCATGCCGAAGGCGAAGAAGCATATCAGCATGATCACCATGCCCATGATCGCGCCGCTGATCATCGCCACGTGCGGCGTCTTGCGGGTGCCGTGGGTCACCGACAGGAAAGTCGGGAAGTAGCCGGCGCGGGAGAGCGAATAGATCTGCCGCCCCTGGGCGAAGATGATGGTATGGAAGCTCGCGATCAGCCCGATGATCGCGAGCAGCGACAGGAACTTCGCCGTGCCGCTGCCGTAGATCGCCTTGAAGCCATCGAGCAGCGGCTCGCCGGACTGCCCCAGGGCATAGGCGCCGACCCCGACCACCGAGGGATTGAGGAACAGGATCATCGCCGCCGAGACGATCAGCGTGGTGATGCCGAGCAGGATGCCGCGCGGCATGTCGCGCCGCGGGTCGACCGACTCCTCGGCGGCCAGCGGCAGCTGCTCGATGGCCAGAAACAGCCATACGGCGAAGGGCATCGCCGCCAGCGCGCCGCCGATCCCCATCGGCAGGAACGGGCCATGGCCGCCCTCGAGCTCGCCGCCGCCCGGCGCGATGTTGAGCGCCCAGGTCGAGAAGTCGAGATGGGTGAAGGCGCTGAACCAGAACACCAGCAGCACCGCCAATGCCAGCAAGGTGACGGAGAGCGTCACCTTGAACGAGAGTTCGACCCCGACGATGTTGAGCCCCACGAAGACGATGTAGCCCAGCAGCCACCACACTGGCTGGAACGCCGGCCCGGTCTCGAAGATGCCGCCCAGATAGGCGCCGATGAAGAAGACGATCACCGCTGGCGTGAGCACGTACTCGACGTTTTCGCACAGCCCGGTGACAAAACCGCCCCAGGGCCCCATCGAGGAGCGCGCGAAGGAGTAGGCGGCGCCGGTATGCGGCAGCGCCGGCGACATCTCGGCGATACAGAACGTCAGGCCCAGATACATGATGGCGATGATCACGGTGGCGATCACCATGCCGCCCCAGCCCCCCGAGGCGAGCCCCAGATTCCAGCCCGAATAGTGGCCGGAGATCACCGCGCCCACCCCCAGCGCCCACAGCGACCAGGGCCCGGCGTGACGGCGCAGGCCGCGTTTCTCGAAGTACTGGGTATCCTGCTGCTTGTAGGCGATGCCACTGGCGGGTTTATCGTGGTTTGTCATTGTTGTCTCCACTGGATCGAGTCATCCAACGTCGCGATCCGCTGCCGTAACCGCTCCGAATCTTCCCCGAGTCCCCTCGAGTGGCGACGGAGCGACGCCGGCATCGTCTGACCGCGTCCGCTTCGAGTCTGATCACGATGCGCGCGGAAAGGCAATCTCGATCAATGCCACCCAACGCGACGCTATCGGAAAAATCGATAGCGACCGAAAAGCGACCCGGGACTGTCGCGATCGAATCAGTCTATCCGCACCTGCTCGGCGACCTGAGGCAGGTGATGGCGAAGTTCGGCGAGAAAATGACGCTGTAGCAACCGCCGCGCTTCCGTTGCCAGCTGCACCGGCAGGTCGCGCAGCTCCTCGCGGCGTGCCACCAGCGTCAGCTGGCGAATCAGCGGCGCCAGCGGCAGCGGCTCGATGCGAAGATGCAGCCGGTCGAGGCCGGCCTGATAGAGACATAGCGGCGTGGTGATGGTCCAGCCGGCCCCGCCGTCGACCAGCCGCAGCAGGGCAAAGGTGTTGTCGAGATGCAGCTTCGCCGGCAGCTCCACGCGGTTGAGACGCAGATGCCGCTCGATGCTCTGGCCGATCAGCGACTGCGTGGTATAGCGGGCGAAGTCGAGCCGTCGCGACAGCGCCGGCAGGCTGTCCACCGGCCCCGTCCAGTCGCCGGGCAGCACCAGCACGAAGGGCTCGGCCAGCAGTGCATGGCGCTCGAGGCCGTTGTAGTCCTCGAGCTGGTCGTCGGAGATGATGATGTCCACGTGGCGCGTGAGCAGCGCATGGCCGTGCATGTGGGACAGCCCGGTGGTCACGGTGTAGTCGCTGGTGTGGCGGCGTATCGCGGCGATCAGCGGCTGCCCCACCGCGGTGGCCAGGGAGTCCACCAGCGCCATGCGCACCTGATGCAACTGACGAAAGGCGCCGGAGTCGAGTTCGCGCCGGGTCGCCCGCGCGGTGTCGAGCATGCGGCGGGCGCGATCGTAGAAGATGCGCCCGGCGGCGGTGGGTTCCAGCGGCCGCGCATGGCGTTCGATCAACGCGATGCCCAGAACCTCTTCCAGCGTCGCCAGACTCTGGGAGACGGAGGACTGCTTCAGCCCCAGGGCCGCCGCCGCCGCGCTCTGACTGCCACGGTCCAGCGTCTCGACGAAGATTTCCATGCTCCGGAGATCGAAACCAAAGCCGCTGCGCATACGCGTCATGCTCCCTGCAGGAGGCCAATCGTGCCTCGAGGATACAACGACTCGAAGCCGGGAAAAGGGTGGTGTAAGGTTCGGCCCACGCTATCGACAGCCTGTCGTCTCGGAGAACTCCATGTCCCACGCCGGTTCCGACCCCGCCCGCTCTCGCGGCGCTGATTCAGCCGCCCAGACACGCGGCGCTGGTCCAGCCGCCCGCACCCGCGACGCTGGTTCAGCCGCCCAGACACGCGGCACTGGTCCAGCCGCCCAACCACGCGGGCTGGCGCGCCTGCCCGACTTCCTGCGCCTGACGCGGCTGGACAAGCCGATCGGCACCTGGCTTTTGATGTGGCCGACGCTGTGGGCGCTGTGGCTGGCCGCCGACGGCCTGCCAGATCGGGCCACGCTGATCATCTTCGTGCTCGGGGTCTATCTGATGCGCGCCGCCGGCTGCGTGGTCAACGACTACGCCGACCGCCATCTCGACGGCCACGTCAAGCGCACCCAGTCGCGGCCGCTGGCGACCGGACGCATCAGCGAGAAGGAAGCCAAGATCCTGTTCGCGGGCCTCGTGGTGCTGGCTTTCGTGCTGGTCTGCCTGACCAATCTCGCCACCGTGCTGCTCTCCTTCGTCGGCGTCGCGCTCGCCGCGATCTACCCGTTCATGAAGCGCTACACCCATCTGCCCCAGGTGGTACTGGGCATGGCGTTCTCGTGGAGCATCCCCATGGCGTTCATGGCGGTCAGTCGCGACGTGCCGCTGGAAGCCTGGCTGTTGCTGGTCGCCAATGTCGCCTGGACCGTGGCCTACGATACCCAGTATGCAATGGTCGATCGCGACGACGATATCAAGATCGGGATCAAGTCCACCGCGCGACTGTTCGGCCGTTGGGACAAGCGGATCATCGGCCTGCTGCAGCTGGCGACGCTGATACTGCTGGCCTGGATCGGCGTGGAGCAGACGATGTTGGGCGGATTTTTCTGGCTGGGGCTGGCAGCGATGGCGGCAACCTTCGTCTATCAGCAGTGGCTGATCCGAGAACGCGAGCGCGACGCCTGTTTCCGCGCCTTCCTCAACAATTTCTGGTCGGGGCTTTTGCTGTTCGCGGGGCTGGTGCTGACGCTGTGGCCGCCGGTCTGATGGAAACGAAACCGACCCGACTGGCACCCCTGTCATATCGCTGTCATATTTTCACGATGTAATCGTCACCGTTCTGTCACGGCCGGAAACCATCCACAACGCGTCAATCGCATCACGCGGCATGGTCATCCGGCGGCTCACCCGAGGCATGCGCATGAGCTCCAAGACCGTACTCATCGTTGACGACGAAGCACCGATCCGCGAGATGATCGCCATCGCCCTGGAAATGGCCGACTATCGCGTGCTCGAGGCGGACAACGCCCAGACCGGCCACGCCATGGCGCTGGACCAGAAGCCCGACCTGATTCTTCTCGACTGGATGATGCCCGGTACCAGCGGCATCGAACTGGCACGCCGGTTGAAGCGCGAGGAAGCCACCGCCGAGATGCCGATCATCCTGCTCACCGCCAAGGGCGAGGAGGACAACAAGGTGCAGGGGCTGGAAGCCGGGGCCGACGACTACATCACCAAGCCGTTTTCGCCACGCGAGCTCGTCGCCCGGCTCAAAGCCGTGCTGCGCCGGGCGACACCGCCAGGCATCGAGGAAGCGGTCGAAGTCGAGGGATTGCGTCTCGACCCTTCCAGCCATCGCGTCACTTCCCACGGCGGCGCGCTGGAGATCGGCCCGACCGAGTACCGCCTGCTGCAGTTCTTCATGACCCATCAGGAGCGCGCCTACACCCGCAGCCAGTTGCTGGATCAGGTCTGGGGCGGCAATGTGTACGTGGAGGAGCGCACCGTCGACGTGCATATTCGCCGGCTGCGCAAGGCGCTGGGTGAAGCGCATCAGCATCTGGTCCAGACCGTGCGCGGCACCGGCTACCGTTTTTCGACTCGGGAGTAAGTCAGCAAGTGCGCTACTGGATCAACGAACTGTGGCGTCTGGGTTACATGCTGTTCGGACTGGGCGCGATCGGCCTGCTGCTCGGCGAACTGGGCCACAATTTGCTCGCCGGACTCGGCTGGGGGCTGGCCGCCGGGCTCGGGCTCTACGTCTTCCTGCATTTGCGTCACGTGCGCAAGCTCTATATCTGGCTGCTGAAGAACCCGCGCGAGGCGCCACCGCCCGGTACCGGCGTGTGGGGCGACCTGTTCGACCGCCTGTACAGCTACCAGAAGGCCCAGACCCAGTTGCAGGGACGTCTGCGCGATATCCTGCGGCGAATCCAGGACTCCTGCGAAGCGATGCGCGACAGCGTGGTGATGCTCGACTCCCGAGGCGACCTCGACTGGTGGAACAGCGCTGCCGGCGACATGCTGGGCCTGCAGGCCGACCATGACCGCGGCCAGCCGATCACCAACTTCCTGCGCGATCCGCGCTTCATCGCCTATTTCGAGTCGGGTGACTACCGCGAGCCGCTGCTGATTCCCTCGCCGGTTCAGGCCAATCACAGCCTGCAGTTCCATCTCACCCTGTTCGGCGACAACGAACGCCTGCTGATGGCCCGCGATGTGACCCGGCTGCATCAGCTGGAGATGATGCGTCGTGACTTCGTGGCCAACGTCTCGCATGAATTGCGCACGCCGCTGACGGTACTCGCCGGCTATCTCGAGACCTACTCGGATCATGCCGGCCAGCTCCCCGAACGCTGGCAGCGAGGGTTCGGCCAGATGCAGGCGCAGACCACGCGCATGCAGAATCTGGTCGAGGATCTGCTGCTGCTGTCGCGCCTCGAGATCGACAGCCCCAACAATGATCGCGAAACGCTGGACGTGGCGACGCTGCTCGCGGGCATTGCCGCCGATGCCCGCGAGTTGAGCACCGAACGTCACCAGTTGACGATAGAAGCCGAAGAGCCGCGGCAGCTGCTGGCGAATACCAAGGAGATCCGCAGCGCCATCTCCAATCTGGTGTTCAACGCCGTTCGCTACACGCCGGAGGGCAGCACCATCACGCTACGCTGGAAGCCGTGGCACGACGGCGCCGCCATCGAGGTCGAAGACGATGGCGACGGTTTCGACCCCATTCACATCCCGCGCCTCACCGAGCGTTTCTATCGCGTCGACAAGGGCCGCAGCGCCGACACCGGCGGCACTGGCCTGGGCCTGGCCATCGTCAAGCACGTGCTGCTGCGCCACGAGGCGACGCTGGAGATCGTCAGCCGCCCGGGGCTCGGTGCGCGCTTTCGCTGCGTGTTTCCTGCGTCGCGTCTGGCAGCGGCTCCCGCTCGCCCGACTTCGGTATCGCCCGATACGCCGGCCTGACGCTCCCGCTTTTCGGGTTTTCCGCGCTTCCCTCTCCCTTCCCTCTCGATTGTCTTTCGCTCTTCTCTCGCTCTTCTCTCGCTCTCCTCTCAATCTGGATCGTCATCGGCCGATAGTGGATTCCTCTAAATCATCTAAATGAATCGCACTTCTCACGATCAACAAGGATCCCCCCGATGACGATGCGGCAGAAACTCTGGATTACGGTCGGCCTGATGTGGCTGGGCATGCTGATTTTGGTGGGCTGGATGGCCCTGGAGAAGCGCGAGACGCTGATGGCCGAACGCGTGAACAGCCTCAAGAGCTTCGTGGGTAGCGCCCAGACGCTGGTCGAGCGCTATGCCGAGCGCGCCGCCAACGGCGAGTTCTCCACCGAAGCTGCCCAGAACTTCGCACGCAGGAATCTATCGGCGCTGGATCTCGACGGCAGCTATGTCTATGCCTTCGACAGCAATATCCATCTGGTCTATCACCCCAAGCGTGAGATCGGTAGCGACATGAGCGACTTCCGCGACGATAACGGGGTCTATTTCTATCGCGAACTCAAGGCGCTGGCGGACTCGCCCGACGACGGTACCCTGGAGTACACCTCGACCAATGCCGACGGCGAAGACGTGTCCCGCCTCAACTACGTCCGCTACGTGCCCGAGTGGGACTGGTACCTCGCCGCCAACGTCTACATCAGCGACATCCAGCAGGCGTTCTGGGCCGGCGTACTCAAGATGAGCCTCATCGCCGGGGTCATCGGGGCGATCATCACGCTGATCATGGGCTGGGTCATCCGTAACGTGCTGGGCGATCTCGGTGGCGACCCGCGCCAGGCCCGCGATGCGGTCAAGGATATCGCCCAGGGCGATCTCACCACACCGCTGAACGTGCGCTCGGGCGACGATCGCAGCCTGCTCGCAGCCATCGAGGGGATGCGCGCTCATCTGGCCGCATCGATGACCGATATTCGCCACGCCTCGACCACCATTACCGTCGGTGTGGGCCAGATTCACAACGGCAACCAGGATCTGGCGGCGCGGACCGAGCAGCAGGCCGCGTCCATCGGCGAGACCGCCTCCAGCATGGAAGAACTGACCCAGACCGTGCGCCAGAACGCCGACAACGCCCGCCAGGCCAGCGGCCTCGCCGGCGAGGCGCGCACCACCGCGACGGAGGGCGGCGAGATGATGGATCAGGTCGTCTCGACCATGCAGGGCATCACCGACAGCTCACGCCAGGTCACCGAGATCGTCGGCGTGATCGACTCGATCGCCTTCCAGACCAATATCCTGGCGCTCAATGCCTCGGTCGAGGCCGCACGGGCCGGCGAGCAGGGCCGGGGTTTCGCGGTGGTCGCCAACGAAGTGCGCACGCTGGCCAGCCGCAGCGCCGATGCCTCCCGCGAGATTCGCCAGCTGATCGATGCCTCCAATCGCAAGATCGATGCCGGCTCGGAGATCGTGGCGACGGCAGGCGACACCATTCGCCGCGTCGTCCAGTCCGTGGCCCGCATGACCGATCTGATCGAGGAGATTTCGGTCGCCTCCGGCGAACAGTCCAACGGAATCGATCAGGTTAACGAAGCCGTGGTGCAGATGGATCAGGTGACCCAGCAGAACGCCTCGCTGGTACAGCAGGCTTCCGCCGCCGCCTCCACGCTCAACGCGCAGGTGGCGACGCTGGAGCAAGCTCTGGCCGGATTCAAGGTCGCCAATGTCGAGTATGGCGACCTGATGACACGCTACCGTTCGTCGCCGACAGCGGCCATGACATCGGCCACGGCCACGACATCAGCCACGACATCAGCCACGGCGGCGTCATCGACGCCCAAGCTGGCACCGATCCCAGCGCCGAGTACGGCATCGCCTTCCCGACCGGCACGAGACGATAACGACAACTGGGAATCTTTCTAGGTCGGGGACAGAACCTGGCTCGGATCCAGGCGCTCGTTGCCGCCACCGTTCCCCCCGCCACCGTTTCTCCCGCCATCAGATCGGGTTATGGTGGCGGCATCCCGCGATACGGAGCTTCACCGGTGCCGACGACCCTGCCGACAACCCCCGCTTTCTTCTCCTGGCGCCGCCTGGTCGGCGCCACTGCCTTTGTGCTGCTGTGGTCGTGTGCCATCGCCGGCGTTCGCGCCGACACCGCTCGTATCGATACCATCCCGATCACCTTTCCCGATAGCGTGCAGCAAGGCTCGATGGTGATCGGTCGCGTACCGCCGGGCAGTCAGGTGACAACGGCCGGGCACGATCTTCGCGTCACCGGCTATGGCACCGTGGTGTTCGGGGTGGGCCGCGATGCCAGCGGCGCCGAGACCGTCGATATCACGACGCCCGACGGGCGCAGTCGCCAGATATCGGTGGCGATCACGCCGCGGGACTGGCCGATCGAGCGCATCGACGGCGTGCCGCCCAAGACGGTCTCGCCGCCACCGGAGATCGCCCAGCGTATCCAGCGCGAACAGGCCGCCGTGAGTGCCGAGAGGGCGCGTAATGACGATCGGGTGGGCTTCGCCCAGCCTTTCATCTGGCCGGTCAAAGGCCGCATCAGCGGGCGCTTCGGCAATCAGCGGATCTACAACGGCACGCCGGGGTCAGCGCACTCGGGGATGGACATCGCCGCCGCCGAGGGCACGCCGGTCAAGGCGCCGGCCAGCGGCGTGATCACCTTTGCCGACGACCTCTATCTGACCGGCGGTACCGTGCTGCTCGACCACGGCTACGGTATCAGCTCCAATTTCCTGCATCTGTCGCGGATCGATGTGCAGGTTGGCGACAGCGTCGAACAGGGCGAGGTGATCGGCGCGGTGGGTTCCACCGGCCGCGCTACCGGCCCTCATCTGCACTGGGGCATGAACTGGTTCGATACCCGGATCGACCCGCTGCTGGTACTCGAACGAACTCAGTAGGCGCTGGCACTCGAACGGACTCAGGGGTCGCTGGGCTCAGCCGGTCTCTCTCTTCCAGTAGCCCGTCACTAGGTGCTGCCCCTTCTGCAGCCCAAACTCCTGTTTGAGGCGCTTGCGCAGGCGCTGGCTGACATCCGCTTCGCCGGCAAACCAGACGAACAGATCGTCACGGGCCGCGGGCATCGCCTCGACCACCGCCGAGGCGAGCTGCTCGCTGGGTGCGTGGCCACGGCAGCGGTGACGCCAGCTGACACGGCAGTGATCGGAAACGGGCAGGTCCAGCTCATCCACCGGCGATTCGACCTCAAGCCACGCCTCGACCTGCGCGCTGGTCGGTAGCGTCTCCAAAAGCCGCGCAATGGCAGGAATGGCGGTTTCGTCACCGGCCAGCAGATAGTGCGACGCCGCGGCGACGCCCCGCCCATAGGGGCCGGCCATGCCGCAGACGTCGCCGGGTTGGGCGCGACGGGCGAAGTCACCGCCGGGCCCCGGCGCCTCGTGCAGCAGAAAGTCGATCTCGACCTCGCCGCTGGCGACGTCCAGGCGACGAATGGTGTAGTAGCGAATCTCGGCGCGCTGATCCTCCGGCGGCCACTGTGTGCCGCCTTGCGCGGTGGGCCGCGGCCACTGCGGGTGTTCGATGCCGGCGGGTGGGAAGTGCAGGCGTACGTGCCACTCTTCGGAATGATCGAAACGCGCCAGATCCTCACCGGTCAGCCTCAGCCGGCGAATGCTGGGGCTAAGGTCTTCGATTCGCGTTACCCGCATTTCGCGGAAGTTGGCGAAAGTGGGCGCGGCGACGACATCGCCATGCCAGTGCAGCGGCAGCGCATTCTCGCCGGCAAACAGCGACACGTAGTGTTCGATGATGCTGCGCAGCGTTTCCAGCCCATCCCGCGTCGTCGCCTCGGCTTCGAGATGCAGGCCGACCCGATTGATCGAGAAGCGCGCCTCGCCCCCCGGCAGGTCGATCGCCACCTGGCGCTCGTCGCTACGATAGGCCACGTCGTACTCATCCAGAAACGATCTCAGGCGCAATTGAAAATTATTTACATCAGTGAGCGTTAAATTGGCATCGCAGCGCTTTGTCGTCATGTCGGGTCGTCTGGCGAGAGTGGGAACGAGAGTCGGGCAATGAGCCGGCAGGAAGCCAACGGCCTCAGCCTATCAGAAAAGGCGCGGTGGTGGGAATCAACGCAAGATGCCCCCGCTTCGGCAATGAAACCGAGGCGGGGGCATCTCGTATACTTACTCTATCTCATACCGAGACAGTCAACGCCAATGATCAGGCGGTGGCTTCGGCATAGCGGCGGTTGACTTCATCCCAGTTGATGACGTCAAAGAACGCAGCGATGTAGTCCGGACGCTTGTTCTGATACTTCAGATAGTAAGCGTGTTCCCAGACGTCCAGGCCCAGGATCGGCGTCACGCCGTCCATCAGCGGGCTGTCCTGGTTCAGGGTATTGATGACCTTGAGCTTCTTCTCCGGCGTGACGACAAGCCATGCCCAGCCGCTACCGAATCGGCCGACGGCCGCTTTCTTGAACTCTTCCTTGAAAGCCTCAAAACCGCCCAGCTCGCTCTCGATGGCTTCGCCGACCTTGCCGGTCGGGTTGCCGCCGCCGTCCTTGGACATCACGGTCCAGAACAGGGAGTGGTTGGCGTGACCACCGCCGTTGTTGATGACGGCCTGACGCTTGTCCTGCGGCACCTTGTCGATATCGGCCATCAGCTTGTCGACCGGTACGTCCTCGAGGCCAGTACCTTCCAGCGCGGCGTTGAGGTTGTTGACGTAAGTCTGATGGTGACGAGAGTGGTGAATCTCCATCGTCATTGCGTCGATCTTGGGTTCCAGCGCGTCATACGCATAGGGTAGCGACGGTAAGCTATGAGCCATGATCTAAACTCCCTTTCGTGAGGAGGCATTGCCCAACGCGGGCGCCTCTCGGGTGAATCAAAATAGTGAGCAACGGGCCACAGTGTCAAGCGAGCTCGAGCACTGTTCGGCTATGCCCAGATTATCAATCACCTTGATTTTGAAAGATTTTCCGAAGCGTCGACAACCTTGGCATCAAGGCTTCGGCAAATCTCCATGTCGTTCATTGTAGATGGCGTTGTCCACGGCGACTTTCAACCCCGGCCCGGCATTTTGTTGCCACGCGCTCGCTCTCGCGGACGGCATGTCCTCAGCGGACGACCGGGACCATGGAGCGGTAGTAGCGATCCCACAGCATGACGCCACCGGCAACGCCGCCGGGCAGCAGAATCAGGTTGAGCACCGGCACCCAGGTCGCCACCGACATGCAGGCGCCATAGGTCAGCGTCGGCCACCAGCGCGCGCGCAGTCGGCGACGCATGTCGGTGAAACCGACCTGGTTGTTGTCCATCGGATAATCGAGATACTGAACCGCCATCATCCAGGCCGAGAACGCCGCCCACAGAAACGGCGTGATCAGATTCAGGCCCGGCACGAAGCCCAGCAGGAACAGCAACGCCATGCGCGGCAGAATGTAGCCCAGCTTGACCAGTTCACGCCCCAGCGCATCCACACCGGATTTGACCAGACCGCGCTCGTCGCTCGGCGGCCGCCCGGTGACTCGGGTTTCCACTTTCTCGGCCAGAAAACCGTAGAACGGCGCCGCGATCAAATTGGAGACCAGCGTGAAGGTGAAGAAGACGATCAGTGCCAGCGCGACCACCAGCAGCGGCCAGATCAGCCACTCCAGCCAGATAAGCCAGCTGGGGATCTGACCCATGCCGTAATCCAGCCAGCCGCCGAAATTCTCGAACAGATAGAAAAGGGTGCCGCCGTAAAGCAGCAGATTGACCACGATGGGGCCAATCACGTAGCGGCGCAGGCCAGGTTCGAAAACCAGGCGCGTGCCTTCGATAATCGCTTTTAGGGGATAGATCATGCCGAATCCGCCGACCAGACAGTATGTTGCGTGATCGACACGCTAACACAGTCCCGCCGATGTCGCGCCAATGCGGCGACAGCCAGTGCCGCCCCTGCTGCGGCGCTAGCGACCGCGCAGGGCTTCCGCGTCGAGCTCTTTCTTCGAGGTATGGCGAATATCGTGGCCCTTGACCAGATAGATGACATGCTCGGCGAGGTTGTCGGCGTGATCGCCGATCCGCTCCAGCGCTCGCAGGACCGTCATCACGCTCAGCACGCCGCCGATGGAGCGCGAATCTTCCATCATGAAGGTCGCCAGCGAGCGCATGGCGGTGGTGTATTCGCTGTCCACCGAGGCATCTTCCTGAACCACTTTCAGCGCCAATTCGGTATCGAAACGGGCGAAGGCGGTGAGCGCATCGCGCAGCATATGGCCGACGTGCTCGCTGATATGACGAATCTCGACGCTGCCCTGGGGAATCCGTCCGGCCTCGATCAGGTCAAGCGCATTGCGCGCGATCTTGTTGGCTTCGTCACCCATGCGTTCGAGATCGTTGGTGGCCCGGATGACCGCAATGACCAGGCGCAGGTCGGAGGCAGCCGGCTGGCGCCGCGCCAGAATCCGCACGCACTCCTCGTCGATCTTGAGCTGCATGTCGTTGACGCTGCTGTCATTGTCGCGCACCCGGATGGCCAGCTGGCTGTCACCGTCCAGCAGGGCTGCCAGCGCTTCCTGAAGCTGTTTCTCGACCAGCCCGCCCATCGCCATCAGCTGGGTCTTGATGGCTTCCAGGTCCTGATTGAACTGCTGCGAGATGTGCTGACTGTGGGTATCGCTGGTGATATCCATGCGAGGCTCCAAATGAGAGGCGCGAAGAAAAGCAGGGGCGCGACGAACGTTTTACGACCTATCTCGCCATTCTGGCACAACAGTATTGCAAACAGATGACGACATCCGCATTGGGCCGACCCGGCGGCGACGTGAACCGCACGTGGTCACAGCGGCGTGAGCTTGGCGAAGCCCAGCACCAGCCACTTGTCACCCTCGCCTTCGAAGCTGACGTGAACCCGGGCCCGCGCGCCTTCGCCCTCGGCATCGAGAATCACGCCCTCGCCGAACAGCGGATGGCTGACCCGCTGGCCGAGCGACAGCGACGGCAGGTCGTCGCTGCCTTCGATGCCCTGCTGGCGCGCCGCCCCCACGTTCGGCCGCGACGTCACCGGCCGCGAGATCTGACCGCGCAGCCGCACTTCCTCGAGCAGCTCCTCGGGCACCTCGCGCAGGAAGCGCGACGGTCGCGCCATCGTTTCGCGACCGTGCAGACGGCGAATCTCGGCGTAGGTCAGATAGAGCTTGCGCATGGCGCGGGTCATGCCGACATAGCAGAGCCGGCGCTCCTCCTCGAGGCGTCCCGGCTCCTCCAGCGACATCTTGTGCGGGAACAGGCCCTCTTCGATACCGGCCACGAACACTACCGGAAACTCCAGCCCCTTGGCCGAGTGCAGCGTCATCATCTGAACGCAGTCCTCGAACTCGTCGGCCTCGTGATCACCGGCATTGAGTGCCGCCTCGGCCAGGAACGGTTCCAGCGCCGCGGCGCCTTCGCCGACTTCCTGCAGATCGATCGGATTGGCCTGGGCATTCTGCGAAAACGCCCGCGCCGCATTGACCAGCTCCTCGAGGTTCTCCACCCGCGCCTGACCTTTCTCGCCCTTCTCGCTGCGGTGATGCTCGATCAGGCCGGAGATCTGAATGGCGTGATCGATGATCTCGTACAGCGCCATGCCGGCGGTGTCGTTGTCGAGCCGTTCGATCAGCTCGGCGAAGGCGTTGAGTGCATTGCCCGCACGCCCCTTGAGCGTGCCGTCGCTGAGGCTGTCGTGCAGCGCCTGCCACAGCGACACATTGGTATCCCTGGCGCGATGACGCAGGATCTCCACCGTGCGCGTACCGATACCGCGTGGCGGCACGTTGATCACCCGCTCCAGCGAGGCGTCGTCCTCGCGATTGAGCAGCAACCGCAGATAGGCCAGCGCGTTCTTGATCTCGAGGCGCTCGTAGAAGCGCTGACCGCCATAGATGCGATACGGCACGCCGCTGCGGATCAGGGCCTCCTCGATCACCCGCGACTGCGCGTTGGAGCGATAGAGAATTGCCATCTCGCGTCGAGAGAAACCGTTACGCGACTGCTCGCCGATGGTATCGACGATGAAGCGCGCCTCGTCGAGATCGTTGAAACCGGCGTAGACCGAAATCTTGTCGCCGGTGTCGCCGTCGGTCCACAGCTCCTTGCCCATGCGTCCGCTGTTCTGGCTGATCAGCGCGTTGGCGGCATCCAGAATCACGCTGGTGGAGCGATAGTTCTGCTCCAGGCGCACGGTCCGGGTGTTGGCGAACTCGCTCTCGAAGCGGCGAATGTTCTCGACCTTGGCCCCGCGCCAGCCGTAGATCGACTGATCGTCGTCGCCGACCACGATCATCGCCGCGCGGTCGTCGTCGCTCCCGCCATTGCCATCAGCGCCGGCCAGCAATTTCAACCAGGCGTACTGCAGGGTGTTGGTGTCCTGGAACTCGTCGACCAGGATATGCCCGAAACGCTCGCGGTAATGCTTGAGCAGGGCCGGCGTATCCCGCAGCAGCTCCAGGCTGCGCAGCAGCAGCTCGCCGAAGTCGACCAGCCCGCCGCGCTCGCAGGTCAGCTGATAGAGCTCGTAGAGCTCGACCATCTTGGCCATGTACGGGTCGCCATGGGTCGATACCTGCTGCGGGCGCAGCCCCTCCTCCTTGCAGCCGCCGATGAAATACTGCACCTGCTTGGGCGGATAGCGTTCGTCGTCGACGTTGTGGTCGCGCAGCAGACGTTTGACCAGGCGCAGCTGATCGTCGCTGTCGATGATCTGGAAATGCTGGGGCAGCCGAGCGTCGTGCCAATGCGTTCGCAGCAGGCGATGGGCGATGGAGTGGAAGGTGCCGACCCACATGTTGCGCAGCGTCGCGCCCTGCAGCGCCTCGAGACGCGTACGCATCTCGCGGGCGGCCTTGTTGGTGAAAGTTACCGCCAGAATGGCGTAGGGGGAGACGCCCTCGGCCTGCATCAGCCAGGCGATGCGGTGCACCAGTACCCGGGTCTTGCCCGAGCCGGCGCCGGCCAGCACCAGCATATTGCCGGGCGGCGCGGCGACGGCCTCGCGCTGATTGGCGTTGAGGGAGTCGATTAGTGCCGAGACATCATCCATTGGGTACCGTGCGGGGCCTGCTGATGGGAATGGAAAAGAGCGCGCCAGCTTAACATAGCCGGCAAGCCCCGCCGGGGCGCTTAGCGCTTGTCCGAAGACGGCCCACGCTGGGTGGCGGCATCTTCGGCGGCGGCGCGAATCGCCGCATCCTGCGGGCGCTCCGAGGAGGTTCTGGAGGCAGCCGACGACGCCGTGTTCGGTTCGCTGACGTTTCCGGCGTTCGGACCGGCGCTGGAAACGCCCGGCGACGCGGAAGCACTTGGCGAAGTCGAGATACCTGACGACGCGGCAGCACTCGGCGAGGTCGAGATGCCCGGCGATGTCGAAGCGCTTGGCGATGTCGAGATGCCCGGCGAAGTCGAGACGCCCGGCGACGCGCGATGCTCGGAGCCGGCAGACGGCTTCTCGGTGCTGGATGGTTTGTCAGCCGGCTTGTCGGATGGCTTGTCAGATGGCTTATCGGACAGCCCCGAAGAGGCCTCCGGCTCGTGCAGATCCTGAGTGATCGCCTCGGGCTTGGGCGGCGGCTCGATCACCGTCTCGTGATGCATGTCGGCAAGCTTCTCGGCGCCCTTGGCAACGTGGTGATACATCTCGCGATAGTCCTCGACCATACGGGTCATGGTCGCGGAGACCTGCTCGAAGTGCTCGCGAACGTCTTCCTTGTAGACCTTGTGCTCGCGGTTGAGCTCGCGCATCGGTTCGGTGTTGTGGCCGCCCATCTTGGTGCCCAGCCAGTAGCCGACCAGCACCCCGATGGCGCCTACGGCCACCGCGATGGCAATCCAGGGCCCTACGCCAATGCTCTCCATAAATCAGCCGCCTCTTGTGATTGAAAGACAATTCAAGTGGTTGAAAGACAAACGTCATCATCGATCTTTGCCGCACCATAATTGAAGACAGGTCGCGCGGCGGGTTGGTTCAATACCCAACCCCAGTTCAGCACCTAACCATAGTTCAGCCCTGCTCGGCCAGTCGCTCGCGACTCGTTGGCCACCGTTTCGGCTTACGCTCACTGTCGCTCCAGGGCGTCCTGAAGCCGGTTGTGGCGTTTTGCGCTTTCGCCCTTAGCCCTTAGCCCTTAGCCCTTCGCTCGTAGCTCGTAGCTCGTAGCTCGTAGCTCGTAGCTCGTAGCTCGGATCAGTGAAAATCCCTGCTACGCGTGCTCAGCCCCTCCAGCAGTCCGGTGAGATCGACGAGGCGCTTGGCGATCACATGTCTGACGCCCGCCTGGCTTTCCAGCTTGCCGTTGACCCGAAGCAATCGGGATTCCAGCAGGATACGGCGGTAGCGCACGGCCAGATGCGGCCAGACCACCACATTGACCATGCCGAATTCGTCCTCGAGGGTCAGAAAGGTCACCCCCTTGGCGGAACCGGGGCGCTGACGCCCGACCACCAGCCCGGCGATCGCCACGCCGATATCGCTCGGCAGATTGGCGAGGCGTTTCGAATCCACCGCGCCGCCCAGCCCCCGAAATTCGTTCGTGTGGCAGCGCTCGCGCAGCAGCGACATCGGATGCGGCCCCAGCGTGGTACCGAGCGTGGCGTAATCCGCCTTGATCGCCTCGCCGACCTCGATGGCCGGCAACACCAGCGCCTCCTCCTCGGCGTCGGCGGTAATCTCGACGTCGGCCTGGGCGAACAGCGGCAGCGACGTCTCGATGCCGGCCGTGGCCCAGCGTGCGCGATGACGGTCCCCGACCAACCCTTCCAGCGCCCCGGCATCGGCGAGCCGCGAGAGCACCGCACGCTTGGCGCCGGACCTTGCCGCCAGACGCTCGACGCTGTCGCAGCCGGGCGTGTCGCGCGCCGCCAGCAGCCGCTCGCCGTCGATCTCGGCAAGCCCCTTGATCATGTGCAGGCCGAGCCGGATCGCCAGCCGGCCCGTGCTTTTTCCATCAGAGCCGGGGGAAGCGTCCTCCAGTGTGCTTTCCCACTGGCTGGTGCGGATGTCGACCGGGCGAACCTCGACGCCGTGGCGGCGGGCATCCTGCAGCACCTGATCCGGCGAATAGAAGCCCATTGGCCAGCTGTTGATCAGGGCACAGGCGAAGATCGCCTGTTCGTGACATTTGAGCCAGCAGCTGGCGTAGGTGAGCAGGGCAAAACTGGCGGCGTGGGATTCGGGAAAACCGTAGCTGCCGAAGCCTTTGATCTGCTCGAAGATGCGTTCGGCGAAGCTCAGTTCGTAGCCGCGTTCCAGCATGCCCTCGACGATGCGCTGGCGATGGGGCTCGAGTCCGCCATGGCGCTTCCAGGCGGCCATCGAACGCCGCAGCTGGTCGGCCTCGCCGGGGCTGTAACCCGCCGCCTCGATCGCCAGCGCCATCACCTGCTCCTGAAACAGCGGGACGCCCAGCGTGCGCTCGAAAACCGCCTTGACCGCCTCGGAAGGATAGGTCACCGGTTCCTCGCCGTTACGCCGCTTGAGGTAAGGGTGAACCATGTCGCCCTGGATCGGCCCCGGGCGCACGATCGCCACCTCGATCACCAGATCGTAGAACGTGGCCGGCTTGAGCCGCGGCAGCATCGCCATCTGGGCGCGGGATTCAATCTGGAACACACCTATCGTGTCGGCGCGCTGGATCATGGCGTAGGTCTCGGGATCCTCGGCCGGCAGATCCGCCAGCCCGTAGTCGAGTCCGCGATGCCGCTTGAGCAAATCGAAACTGCGCCGCAGCACCGTCAGCATACCCAGCGAGAGTACGTCGACCTTGAGCAGGCCGACCAGATCGAGATCGTCCTTGTCCCACTGAATCACGGTGCGCTCGGGCATGGCGGCGTTCTCCACCGGCACCAGCGTGTCGAGCCGTGCGTCCGAAATCACGAACCCGCCCGGATGCTGGGAAAGATGGCGAGGAAAGCCGACCAGCGTGCCGGCCAGCACCAGCAGGCGTTTGAGCATCGGCTCCTCCGGCTCGAAGCCCTGCTCTCTGAGTCGCGCGTCATCCGGAATGACGTCCGTCCAGCGTCCGGCGCAGCGAGCCAACTGATCGATGCGCTCCGGCGCGAAGCCCAGCGCCCGGCCGATATCGCGGATCGCCCCGGCAGCGTGGTAATGGCTGACCACGGCGGTCAATGCCGCGCGGTGACGACCGTAGCGGCGAAAGACGTACTGAATCACTTCTTCGCGGCGTTCGTGCTCGAAATCGACATCGATATCCGGCGGCTCGTCACGCTCACGGGAGATGAAGCGCTCGAACAACAGTGATGACTGCGAGGGATCGATGGACGTGATACCCAGCGCGTAACAGACCGACGAGTTGGCCGCCGAGCCGCGCCCCTGGCACAGAATGTGCTGGCGACGCGCGAAGTCGACGATGTCGTGCACGGTGAGAAAGTAGTGCTCGTAGCCGAGCTCTTCGATCAGCGTGAGCTCATGGTCGATCTGCCCGGCAACCTTCTCCGGCACGCCATCCGGCCAGCGTCGGGCGCCACCTTCGGCGGTCAACTCGCGCAGCCACTCCGCCGGTGTCTTTCCGGCCGGTACCACTTCATGCGGATAGGTGTAGTTCAGTTCGCCGAGATCGAAGTCGCAGCGCACTGCCAGCGCCGCGCTCTCTGCCATCAGCTCAGCGGGATAGATCGCGGACAACGCATCACGGCTGCGGAGATGGCGCTCGCCGTTGGGAAATAGAGCGTCGCCGGCCTCGAAGACGCTCTGATGGTGGCGGATCGCGGTGAGGCAATCCTGCAGCGCCCGCCGGCCGCGGGCGTGCATGTGAACGTCTCCCGCCGCCAGCGCCGGTATGCCTAGCGTTTCGGCCAGGGCCTGCAGCTGGGCCAGACGCGCGGCGTTGTCGCAGCCATTGTCGAAACCATAGTGGAGCTCCACCGCCAACCACAGCCGATCGGGAAAGGCGCGTGCCAGCCGCTGGCCGATGGCAGGGTCCGGCACGGCGCCGGGGATCCACAGCGCGAACAGACCCTCGCCGCCGTCGAGCTCGTCGAGATCCCCGGCGAGCAGCCGATACTCGCCCTTGGGCGCGCGACCGCGGACGCGAGTGATCAACCCGCAGAGCGCTTCGTAGCCGCGCTGGCTCTCCACCAGCAGCACCAGCTTAATACCGCACTGGGTACGAAATTCGGCGCCGACGATCAGCGCGACACCGTGCTCCCGTGACGCCTGCCAGCCGCGCACGATGCCCGCCAGCGTGGCCTCGTCGGTGATCGCCAGCGCGCGATAGCCGAGCCGCGCGGCGCGCTCGAATAGCTCCTCCGCGGTCGAGGCCCCGCGCTGGAAGCTGAAGGCGGAAAGGCAGTGCAGCTCGGCGTAGGGGTCTTTAAAGGCGCCCGCATCCGCGCCGATTCTACAGGCGCCCGCACCCGCGCCGATTCTACAGACGCCCGCACCCGCGCCTATCGGTTCTCGGGCCCCCGAATCCGCGTCGATCCTACCGTCGCCCGAAGCGGCATCGTCGGGCCGCGATGAGGCGACAGCGTCTGGCCGCGATGAGGCGACAGCGTCTGGCCGCGATGAGGCGGCAGCGTCGGGCCGCTGTAAAAAGCCATCGTTCATCCGAACCAGCCGTGCAGGTACCAGCCCTGCCGCTCCGGCTCGCACCAGACCCAGGCCTGACGGCCGTCGGCCCACTGGGCCAGGTAGTAGTCGCGCCTAATGTCGTCGCCGTCCCACCAGCCGCTTTCGATCCGCTCCGGCCCCGCCAGCAGCTGCACCACGTCGCCATCGCAGCGCTGCGGCACGCTGGCCAGCCAGCCGGGGCGCGGCGGGCCGGCACTGGCGTCACGCGCCCGTGGCCCGGCGCCGTTCAGCACCGCCTTTTCCGGGCGATGCTCGCGATGTTCGACCAGCGGCTTGAGCACAGGCGCCCCCAGCCGCGCGACCAGACGCTGATGCAGCGCCGCCCAGGCCTGGGCCTGGCGCGCCGGGCCCTCCAGCAGTTCGCGCCGAATCGGCGCATAGGCCGCCAGCTGAGGCGCGAAAAGCGTCAAGGTCGTCACCGGGCCGGCGAGACGCACGCGCTCCAGATGGGCGCGGGTCAGCTCGAGCAACGTGTCGGGGTCGCGCTGTACCGCCAACAGACCGATCTCGACGGTCTGCGGCGGGCCATCTTCCAGCTCGAACGTCAGCCGGAACCGCTCGACCCCCGCATCCTGACCCATCAGAAACACGCCCAGCTCCTGCAACAGCCGCTTGAGCGGAAAGGCCAGACCGGCGATGGCATGTACCGGCTGGTCGAATTCGAAGGTGCGGGAAAACCGCGGCGTCGGGCGATGATAATCCAGCGCCAGTGGCCACTCCCCGCGCAGTTCGGCCAGGTGGCGCATCAGACCGCCACCGAAACGTCGGGCCAGGGCGTTGCGCGGCAGGGCGAACAGCTCGCCCAGCCGCTGAAACCCGCTGCGATTCAGGGTCTGCAGGATGTCACGATCGGCATCGATGCTCGCCAGCCCGGCGCGGTCGAGACGCAGCGTTGCCAGCGCCGACTCCAGCCCGGTGTCGTCCACCGCCAGCCCGTCGTGGACATTGACCAGGACTCGCGCCGCCGCCGGGTTGGGGGCGATCACCAGCCGATGCGAAAAACCGAGTGCGGTGAGTTCCGCCCGCAGTCGCGCCTCCAGACGCGGCCACGGGCCCAGCAGATCGAGACTGCTGGCGACTTCGAACACCAGCGCATGCGGGTAGTGAAGGCTGACCTGAGCGCTGAAACCGTAGGCCCAGGTCGCCAGCCGTCGGCGCCAGCGCTCCACCGAGTCGACATCGAAGAGTGCCGTCTCGAGCCGCTGACTCGAACCGGATCGAGAACCCCTATCTGGCGAGGCATCGGGCGCGTTGAAGTGCGCGTGTCCGGGCGCATTAATCTGCACGTGTCCGGGCGCCTTGGAAAGCGGCGCATTAACCTGCACATGTTCGGGTGCATTGAAGAGCGCTTCGGCGAAGCCCAGCGCCTGGCCGGGCTTGACGCCCTGCTCACGCGCGGCGCGATTGGCAGCGCGAATGCATTGACGCTGTATCGGCCCGTCGATCAGCGCGAACGGCGCCTCGGGGTCGGGACGGCGGCGCAGCGCCCCCTCCAGGGCCAGGCGCGGAAACAGCAGGCAGACCCAGCGCATGGCGTCACGCTCCGGCGCCGAAGGCGATTCGCCGCGCAGGGGCAAAGCCACCGCGACACTTGAGGATCTCCAGCTCGGCATGCCGGTGCAGTCGTATTCGCAGCGGCGCCGGGGAGGCTTCGGACACTTTCGCCAGCGGCCGGTGAACGAACGCCAGCGTATTCCCGCTCGTCGCCGCTACCTGCAACCGGCGCATGAGACGGCTATCGGCCTGCGGCAGCCAGGCGACGACGACTGCGCAACAGCCGGCACGAAGACACTGCTCCGTCGCCCACAGCGCCTCGCGCCCCTGCACATCCAGCCAGTGACACTGTTCGAGCGCCACGCCCGCCTGCCGCCATGCCGCCGGATACGGCACGCCCGGTGGCGATACCAGCACCACTGGCCGGCCCTCGCGGGTCATCCGCGAAAGCAGCGGCCACAGCAGGGCGAGCTCACCGTTGCCGGCCCCCGACGACAGCAGCTCGCTGATGGCGGCCGACGGCCAGCCGCCACCCGGCAATAGCGCGTCGAGCTCGGCGTGCCCGCTGGCAATCGCTTCACCACCGTCGCTGACGCCGCCCGCCTGGGCACGCCAGACCTGACGGCTGTCGAGCAGGGATTCCAGGCTGCTCATCGGCCGGCCCCCGTACCGGGCAGCGGCAGCAATATCCATCGGAAACGGCGAGAAGCGAGTGACGACATAAGGGTGGCCGAGACGGTTGAAACGTTGCCGACAGTGTCACTCAGAACACGATTACTGTCTATATATACAGTAATCGAGACACAAAAACGTCGCCCGTAGGCGACGTTTTCCGGTCACGAAGCCGTCATGACACGTTGTTGGAGACCCTCAGCGACCCCAGGCTGCGTTTGATCGCCTTGAGCTGATCGCTGATCTGCGGGCCACGATTCTTGGCCACGCCGACGGCGAGCACGTCGATGGTCAACAGATGGGCAATACGCGAGGTCATGGGAATGTAGACTTCGGTGTCTTCCTGCACGTCGACCGGCAATGTCAACGTCACCTCGCGGGCCAGCGGCGAATCGCTGGGGCACAGGCCGATCACGGTCGCCCCGGCCTTGACCGCCGTCCTGGCGCTGGCGATCAGCGCCCGGGTGCGGCCGGTCTGGGAGATCGCCACCACCACGTCGCCTGCTTTCAGGGTCGCGGCGGACATCGCCTGCAAATGCGGATCGGAGTAGGCCGAGGTCTGGATCTGCAGCCGGAAGAACTTGTGCTGGGCATCGGCGGCGACGATGCCCGAGGCGCCGTAACCGTAGAACTCGACCCGATTGGCCACCGCCAGCGCCGCAATCGCGCGGCCCAGCGCCTCGTTGTCCAGGTGATCGCGGACCTGTTCGAGCGTCTCGATGGTGCTGTCGAAGATACCGTGGGAGAACTCGGCCACGCTGTCGCCGTCGTTCATGGTGAACTGGGCGTACTGGCTGCCCTTGGCCATCATCTGCGCCAGCTTGAGCTTGAACTCCTGGAACCCGGCCATGCCCATGGCACGACAGAAACGCACCACCGTCGGCTCGCTGACCTGCGCCTCGCTGGCCAGATCGGTGATCCGCATCAGGATCACCTCTTCGGGGTTGCGCAGCACGAAGCGCGCCACCTTCTGCTCGGAGCGGCGCAGGCGATCCATGTGCACGCGCAATTCATCGAACAGCGAACGGCTCATGGCTGGCTCTCGGGTGGCGACATCAGGCGGACTTGCCTCTTCGGGTTTCGATGTAAGTTTCCATGTTCAGTATGCCCGACTCGTTGCAACGGCGACACATGGGACAAACGGCGTTGAAAGCATGACAAAAGCTAACCGTCATGATCTTGTAATGTTAGGTATAGTATGCATGTCGGGTGCTAACCGACCGATCCGACGATGCCAGGAGATGCGATCATGACGACCGTCGAACATCTTCACACCCTGAAAAGCGAAATCATCGACATTTTCATGACGTTGGAAGTCAGCGAGCACGAACAGCGCAAGCGCAGGGCTGCCGTTCGCTACCTCAAGGCCCGGCGCGGTATCGAGCAGCGTCAGGAAAAGCGCCAGCTGGCGGAAGAGATCGCCGAGCTGCCAGAGTAGCGGAAACCCGGGGCAAAGCCGGAAGCATCGCTGACAAGCAGCCGTCCGCTCTTTCGCCACTCATTCGTTACTCTATTCGACACCCATTCGCTTCGCTGCCCTCAACGATCAGCGGCCGCGTCCTCGAAGAGAACCGCGGCCGCTGCCTGAACCGTCGGAACCCTCTCCGACGGCATAGCCCTGTCACGCGTCGAAGCGTGCAAAGGCGATCGACGATCTACAGGCTATTGAAGAACACCACGACCACCCCGATCGGCGCTACGTAACGCGACACGTAGTGCCACAGCACCCGGCCTTTCGGCCCCAGACCCAGCTCCTGCTTCACACCCTCGCTATCCAGGAACCAGGCGGTAAAGACGATCGCGGCCAGGCCCGTCAGCGGCAGCATCAGCTTGCTGGTGAGCGCGTCGAGCAGGTCGAAGACGTTGAAGCCGAACGGCTGGAAGCCGGACCAGACGTTGAACGCCAGCAGCGCGGCGATCCCCAGCGCCCAGGTCGCCAGCGCGGCGACGAACGCCGAACCCAGCCGAGACAGCGACGTACGCTCTTCCAGAAACTCCGTCACCGGCTCCAGCAGCGAGATCGCCGAGGTTATCGCGGCCACGGTCAGCAACGCGAAGAAGATCGTGCCGAACGCCAACCCCCACGGCATGTTGATGAACGCCAGCGGCAGGGTGACGAACAGCAGGCCCGGCCCGGCGCTCGGATCCAGGTTGTTGGCGAACACCACCGGGAAGATCGCCATGCCGGCGCCCAGGGCAATGACGGTATCCAGAATCACCACGGTGCGCGCCGTCTTGATCAGATTGACCTCCTGCCCCAGGTAGGAGCCGTAGGCCATCATGATCCCCATCCCCAGCGACAGCGTGAAGAAGGCATGGCCCAGCGCGGCGAGAATGACGCCGCCGTTGAGCTTGCTCCAGTCGGGCGAGAACATGAACGCCGCCGCCTCGCCGAAGCCGGCGGTGGTCGCACCGAAGCCGATCAGCAGAATCAGCGCCACGATCAGCAGCGGCATCAGCCATTTGGCCGCCCGCTCCAGGCCGCCTTTGACGCCGCCGGCGACGATGCCGAAGGTGATCAGCATGAACAGCGTGTGCCAGAACAGCAGCGTGCCCGGCTGACTCAGCAGGGTGGTGAAGTAATCACCGACATCGACTCCGCTGGACCTGCCCAGATCGCCGGTCAACGTGCTCCAGGTGTAGTTGAGCGACCAGCCGCCGACGACGCTATAGAAAGAGAGAATCAGAAACGAACCCAGCACGCCAGCGATGCCCACCAGCACCCAATCGGGTGATTTCTTCGAATCGCGGCTGAGCGTCTGCATGGTATTGATCGGGTTTGACTGTCCGCGCCGGCCCAGCAGCCATTCGGAAACCAGGATCGGCAGGCCGATCAGGGCGATGCAGACCAAATAGACGAGCACGAACACCGCGCCGCCACTGTCGCCCACCATGTAGGGGAACTTCCAGATATTGCCGAGACCGACGGCCGAGCCGGTCGCCGCGAGTACGAACGCCGTGCGCGAAGACCACTGCGCATGAACGTGAGATTGCTTGGCCATGAATTCACCATCGAGTATTGCTGTTATTGACTGTTCATCTCGCCATTACTGTCTGAGCAAGAGATGAGCCTCTGTTGTCTGCGCGAATTATAACGACCCGAGCTTGATTGATCCTCGTTTCATCCGGAAAACCGACCAAAAGGAGTGAAAGATGACCAGAAAACGTAATAGTGATGGGGGATAAAGCCACGGGAGAGAGGCATGATCGCAATATCGGGAATTGAAACCGTGAACACCTACGTGCATACCACTGGCGACATCGGGTCGAGATCCATGATCGACCGCCTACGCATCACAACCTGCTGACTACACTGGCACCCAGACAGGAAGGGAGGTTGGTCGTCACGCGGGAATTCCTCCGCCCAGGGCAGGCTTGTCACCCGCTATTGGGCGACGCCTTTTCACTCGATACATATTGGTGTCCGCATGGTTCAAAAGAGTATCGGCATCTTCTCCGTCCGCGGGATAACAAGCCACACCGATACTACAGGACGGCATTTGGATGCCATCGAACTCAGTGCCCAACGGCTCATTCATGACCTTATGAATCCACTCCACCTTAGCCGCAATGGCGTCTACCGACTGGATGTTCGTCAATAGAACAGTGAATTCATCACCGCCCATCCGAGCCACCGTGTCGGTCTCACGTACGCAGCCTGCCAATCGTCGTGCCGCCACACAGAGTACGCGATCACCTATCGCATGGCCGTGGATATCATTGATGTTCTTGAACTTATCCATATCCACGAAAAGCAATGCCAGATGACTCCGATTACGATGAGCCGCCTTCAGCTCCGACGCCAATCGGTCATAAAACAGCGAGCGGTTAGTCAACCTGGTCAGCGGATCATGGTGGGCGAGAAAGCGAAGTTCCGCCTCGGCCTCCATAAGGGCCGTCACGTTCCGAGCGACACCGATGCGCGCCCTTTCCTCCTCGACCCATCGCGCAGACCACAGAATATGTACGCTACTGCCATCCTTGTGGAGGTAACGGTTGCGGTAATCGATGTGAGGCTGACCGTTCATGACCCGTTGAATGGAGGCCCGAGTATCCGCGAGATCATCGGGATGCATATAGCCGGTAATCAAGGTGCCGATCATTTCGTCGGCGCTGTGACCCAGCAGTGACTGACAGCCATCGCTGACAAAGACGATCCGATCGTTCTCATCCACCACGAAAACGGTATCCAGCATCAAATGAATCAGCTTGGGGTAGAGCGCTCGTAGGTCAACGTGCATAGGCTGCCGTGTTATCGAGTGTTTTTTATCGGAAATCTCGATCGCCGGAACGTCTTCCAGACATCCCATTCCGGGAGAGATGCTGATAGTGGCTTAATCGATCCTGACACACGAGTCCTTTCTTCTAGCGGATGTTGAGGTCTTCGTGCGCGTCGATCGGTGTGGCAGGCCCATCGGGGCGACGCGGGCGAGAGAATGATAGCGTTCCGGAAGCTGCGCTTACCCGGCAAAGTGACGCGTGTTCTTGTACGGCATCTTCATGTAACCGGAAACGCCAAGACCATCGATCTGCGGCACCGCCGCCAACAGCGTCTCCAGACAGGCGCGGAACTCGTCCTCCCGGGCCGGATCGAGCAGCCGGTAGTAGCTGTGGACCTTCAAGTGGGTCGGCAGCGCCTCGAAGATGATCATGCCGGTGTGATGGATGGCATTGAGCCGCGACAGCGCCTCGATCATCACCGTCGGCAGCCGCAGAAACTCCTCGGGGTCGGGGCCGTCCTCGAAGTAGGAGTGTTCGCGGCTGGCGTCCTCCAGTTCCGGCGTGGGGCTGACCTCGTAGGGAATCACGCAGTCGGCGTCGGGCACGAATGGCTGCGAAACGTCGTCACGATCGACGTGCAGGGTGCGCCGGGCATTGAACAGGCACGCCTTGAATACGCCGTCGCGGCGGCGAATCGCCCGGGCCAGGGTGATCACGTTGTTCACCGCCGCCACAAAAGCCGTTCGCAGCGAGGGTTCGTTGAGGCTCAAGGTGGTGTCGAACTCGACGCCGGCGTCGCTCCAGCGCACCGCCAGGCCACCCACCACCGGATACTTGCCCAGTCGCCCCACCGCCACCAGGAACGCCTTCTCGAGATCGCCCATGCCCTGCATGAACTGCTTGTAGTAGCGGTCGAGCTGGACGTCGTTGACCGCGCTCAGGGTGTCATCACGCGCATCATCCAGATGTTGATCGTCACGCAAAAACGCCTTGCGCGAGCTGTAGACAACCGTCTCGATTTCCTGCTCCAGCGAGCGCACCCACACCGGCACCAGCGGGATTTCCGGCGCGGCCACCGGTTCGCTGATGAGGGTGCGGGCAATCCGTGGCATGTGCTGGAGAAAGTAGTCCCCGGCCCGGCGACGCAGCGCGGGATCCTCGCTCAGCATCGCATCCAGCACCCGGGCGAACTCGATCGGCAACCCCAGCGAGGTGGCCGGGATCGTCTCGCGGCCGAAGCGGCTCGACTGCGCGGTGGCGAGCGCATAGAGGGTCGCGGCGGCGCCCTGCTCGTCGAAGCGCGGTGACGATAGCGCACCGTTCAGCTGTTCCTCGCCGATGTAGTAGACGTCGCCCATGCGGGCGTTGGTGTGCTGAATATCGGCGGACATCAGCGCCATCACGTTTCGCGACAGGAACTGCCCCTCGGCATCGAGCTGGGCGAAGACCGAGGAGCCCCAGTCGATCAGTGCGATCTGCTCGGTGAGGGGATCGAACATCAGGTTGGAGGGCTTGATATCCCCGTGCACCACGAGTCGCCCCTCGGCGGATTCGCGGCGCAGCGCGCGCAGGATACCCGCCAGTTGCGCCGCGATCCCGATCACCAACCGGGGCGTCAGTCGCCCCTGGCGTAGCGAGAACTCTTCCAGATTGATGCCCGGGGCGCGCGCCATCACCAGCATCGCCTGATGGCGCAGGGTACGGTAGGCGATCAGTTTGGGAACGCGCGGATGATCGACCTGTTCGAGCATGAACGCCTCCTCCTCGAGGCGTTCGTGGAACGACTGCGGCAGATTCTGGCGCGTGAACTTGAAGACGTGGCTGTCGCCGGCGCTATCGATACCCGCGAAGACGAAGCCATAGGCGCCCTTGCCGACCAGCTCGACCTCGCGATAGCCGACTTGGGCGAGCTGGTGACGGCAGCGCTCGATCCACTCGCGCAACTGCCGCGCCTGGCTCTGGCTGAGCAGATAGACCGACTGCTCCTCGGGAATGTAGAACTGCTGCAGCTCCGTCGATTCGGACGTCATGGCGTCGACTCAGCGCAGCTCGGCCAGCATCGTCTCGGGCGCTTCCAGATACTCCTTCCAGCGGTTGCAGAAACGCGCCATGGTGCCGCCATCGAGCACCCGATGATCGCCGGACCAGGTGACGGTCATGATCGCACGGGAGACCACCGAACCGTCCGCGGCGAAACGCGGCAATCTCTGCACGCGGCCGAGCGCGACGATCGCCACCTCCGGCGCGTTGATGATCGGCATGGCATAGGTGCCGCCCAACACGCCGATGTTGGAGATGCTGATGGTGCCACCCTTGAGATCAGCCGGTTCGACCCGCCCGTCGCGGGCGGCACGGGTCAGACGCTCCACCTCACTCGCCACTTCGCGCAAGCTCAGTCGCTCGACATGCTTGACGTTGGGCACCAGCAGGCCGCTGGCGCTGTCCACCGCCATGCCGATATGGCAGGCGGCCTGGTAATGAATGGCGTCGGCTGCCGGATTGAGCCGACAGTTGAGCAAGGGGAACTCCGCCACGGCCAGCGCCAGCGACTTCATCAGCAACGGCATCAGCGTCAGCCGCTCGCCGCGGGCTTCGAAATCGCCTTTGAGACGTTCCCGCAGCGCCAACAGCTCGGTGACATCGAACTCCTCGCCGTAGGCGAAGTGAGGAATCGTCGACGCCGCCTCGCTCATCCGCCGGGCCATCACCGCGCGCACCCCGCGCAGCGGTTCGATCCGCTCCGCTGAACCGGCATCCGCTACGGCATCCGGCGTGGCGTCCTCTCGTCGTTCGTGGCGTTGACGGTCGCTCGTATCATGCCGCTGTTGAAACACCAGCACGTCCTCCTTGAGCACCCGGCCATCCTTGCCGCTGCCGGGAATCTCCTCGAGACGCACCCCCAGCTCGCGCACGCGACGGCGCACGGCCGGGCTGGCCGGGCTGGCCGGAATGCGTCGGCGGCCAGCATTCGATGAGGGAGAGTCAGCCACTGGCGGCGTTACCCCGGAAGCCTCGTCTTCCTCCTGGGTCGCGGTGGTTTCACGTGGAACAGCGTCGACTGTCGCTGGAACTGAAGCTGGAACTGGAGCTGGAGCTGACGCCGCATCAGCATCGGCTGAATCGCGATTGTCTCCGCTGGCCTGCGGCACGTAGGCGAACAGCGGCGAATGCACCCGGGCGATCTCGTCGAGCTGACAGTAGTGGCGAACCATCCGCCCCGCTTCCGGCGCGGTGATCTCCATTACCGCCTTGTCGGTGCTGACTTCGACCACTGGCTGATCCTCGGCGATCTCCTCGCCCTCTTCCACGCGCCACGCCACCACCTCGCATTCGACGATGCCCTCGCCCAGATCGGGCAGAATGAAATCCTTCGTCGCCGGCACAGTCCCGGCCTCGGTGTCGGGCAATCGAAAATCGCTCATCTCACCCTCCTAGAAATCCATCGTGCGGTGGATGGCATCGAGCACCTTCAACGGCCCCGGCATGTACTCCTTCTCGAGCGTCAGCGGGAACGGCGTATCGAGCCCGGTGACGCGCTCGATCGGCGACTCCAGATAGAGGAAGCAGCGGCTCTGGATCGTCGCCGCAATTTCGCTGGCGAAGCCCCCGGTCAGCGGCGCCTCGTGACTGACGATCAGGCGCCCGGTCTTGAGCACGGACTGCACCACGGTCTCGATATCCCACGGCACTATTGTGCGCAGGTCGATCAGCTCGCAGGAGACGCCCTCCTTCTCGGCCATCTCGGCGGCCTGTTCGATCACTTCCATCTGCGCCCCCCAGGCCAGCAGCGTGATGTCGTTGCCCTCCTTGATCACCTCCGCCTGACGCAGCGGCAGCTCGTAGTCCTCGTCCGGCACCTCACCCACCGAAGCGCGATAGAGCCGCTTGGGCTCGAAGAGGATCACCGGATCCGGCGAGCGGATCGAGGCCAGCAACAGCCCCTTGGCCTGATGGGGATTGCGCGGCACCACCACCGTCAGCCCCGGCGTATGCGCGAAATAGGCCTCCGGCGACTGGGAGTGATAGTGGCCGCCGGCGATGCCGCCGCCGTAGGGCGCCCGAACGGTGAGGCCGCCGACATCGAACAGGTTGCCGGAGCGGTAGCGGAACTTGGCGGTCTCGTTCACCAGCTGATCGAACGCCGGATAGATGTAGTCGGCGAACTGGATCTCGGCGACCGGCACCGAACCCTGGGCGGCCAGGCCGTTGGCGAAGCCGATGATGCCCTGCTCCACCAGCGGCGTGTTGAAGCAGCGGGCGCGACCGTATTTCTCCTGCAAATGACTGGTGGCGCGGAACACACCGCCGAAAATCCCCACGTCCTCGCCGAAGCAGAGCACGCGCTCGTCGGCCGCCATGGCGGTATCCAGCGCGTTGTTGATCGCCTGAAGCAGATTCATTCGGCTCATGCGCCGTTCCCCCCTGAATCACCAGTCCGTCGCGCTGTCTCCCCGTCCAGCCACGGCGCGCTTCTGGGATAGGTCTCGGGATGACGACGAATATGTGCTTCCAGCGCCTCGAACTGCTCGCGCAATAGCGGTGGTGTCTCGGCATAGACGTCGCTGACCAGCGTTTCGAGTGCCGGCGGGCGACGTTTCTCGGCCTGCTTCATGCCGTCCAGCACCTCGCGGCGCAGCGACTCGGTCAGTTCGCGTTCCTCGTCCTCGTTCCACCAGCCACGCTCGATCAGCCAGCGCTGCATACGGCGTAGTGGGTCCTTCTTCTGCCACGCCTCCTCTTCCTTCTTGCTGCGATAGCCGGAAGGATCGTCGGAGGATGAGTGAGCCGCCAGGCGGTAGGTCATTGCCTCGATCAATACCGGTTCGTTGTGCTCCACCGCCAGCCGGCGCGCTTCGCGAGTGGCCTCGTACATCGCCAGGATGTCGTTGCCGTCGACCCGGATCGACTGCATGCGATAGCCGAAGGCACGGGCCGCGATACCGTCACCGGCGAACTGCTCGGTGACCGGCGTGGAGATGGCATAGCCGTTGTTGCGACACAGGAATATCACCGGGACCTTGTGCACCGATGCCATGTTGAGCGCGGCGTGGAAGTCCCCCTCCGAGGCCGCGCCTTCGCCGAAGATCGTCAACGTGCAGTTGCCCTTGCCGGCCAGCTTCTGACCATAGGCGTAGCCGGTGGCCTGGGGAATCTGGGTCGCCAGCGGGGAGGAAATCGTCAGGTAGTAGAGATCTCGCGAACCGTAGTGAATCGGCATCTGACGACCATGGGCGGGGTCGCGCTCGTTGCCGAACAGCTGATCCATGAACTCGTCGGTGGTAAAGCCGCGGTAGGCCAGCGCCCCCTGCTCACGGTACTGCGCCATGATCATGTCGGCATCGTCCAGCGCCGCGGTGCTGCCGATTACCGCCGCTTCCTCGCCGGTGCACTGCATGTAGAAGCTGAGCCGCCCCTGCCGCTGGGCCGCCAGCATGCGTTCATCGAGCACGCGGGTGTAGAGCATCGCGCGATAGATGCGCCGTGCCGTGGCCTGGTCGAGGGAGCTCGGCCCGGCATCGGCGTAGACGGTGCCATCGGGTTTGAGCTGGGTAAAAACGGGGATCTGGATGTCGTCGCCGTTGGCAAAGATCGGTTTGTGCACCGGCTTCACCGTGGTTTGGTTCTTCTTCATCTGATGCTTCCTGAGAGAATGTTTACAACAGGGCTGCACGCGGCAATACGGCGTTAAAATTGGCCTCAAATACCCATTTACCCGTCTGTAAACTTCGCTTTTCGTCCAATTTTGCCTTGTCTTGCCTTTGCTCGGCTGTGTTGTAACCCTCCTCTGAGATCGATGACCGAGATAAGAGCCGCCTCGTGAGCCGCTCTTTCCACATGAGTCCGACAAGTCGGAGAGCGACCGATTTCGGCGGTCGCTTCAACATGTGACCTTGACGTTAATGTCAACTTGTCGCCATCCGACCTTGGTCTTTGAGCATTAGGTCCAATTGTGGCAGCGCGGAAGGCATCGCTAGAACTGGACGATGGTACGTGCCCCAGGCCCACAAGGCGTGGCACGTCAAAAGCCTTTATCGAAACCCCTCAGCGATGGAAATCCCTTCGTCATGAATTTCGAACTCGACGACGATCAGTTGGCCTACCGGGAAGCGGCACGTCAGTTTTCCCGACGCGAACTGGCGTCCAACGCCGCCGAATGGGACGCCAACGGCGTCTTTCCCGTGGACACGTTTCGCCGCGCCGGCGAGATGGGCTTCTGTGGGCTCTATATTCCCGAGGCGCACGGTGGCCTGGGGCTGAGCCGGCTCGATGCCACGCTGATCATCGAGGAGCTGGCCAAGGGCTGCACCACCACCACCGCCTTCCTGACCATCCACAACATGGTCAACGGGATTCTCTCCCGCTACGCCACGGACACCGTGCGCGAGGCCTGGCTACCGGCCATGATCACCGGCGAGAAGCTAGGCTCCTATTGCCTGACCGAACCCGGCGCCGGCTCCGACGCGGCGGCGCTGCGAACCCGCGCCCGTCGTGATGACGACAGCGATCAAGACGGCTACGTCATCGATGGCAGCAAGATGTTCATCTCCGGCGCCGGCAGTACCCATCTGCTGGTGGTCATGGCGCGTACCGGCGAGCCGGACAGCGGCGCCGACGGGATTTCCGCTTTCGCGGTACCGGCGGACAGCCCCGGCATCGAGTACGGCAAGCACGAGGAGAAGATGGGCTGGCGCAGCCAACCGACCCGGGCGATCAGCTTCGACGGCGTGCGCGTGCCGGCAGACCATCGCCTGGGGAAAGAAGGTGAAGGCTTCCGGATCGCCATGCAGGCGCTGGACGGCGGGCGCATCAATATCGCCACCTGCTCCGTGGGCACGGCCCAGGCCGCGCTGGAAACCGCGCATCGCTATCTGGAAACGCGGGAACAGTTCGGCAAGCCGCTGGCCAGTTTCCAGGCGCTGCAGTTCAAGCTCGCTGACATGGCCACGCAGCTGGTCGCGGCTCGCCAGATGGTGCGGCTGGCAGCCAGCAAGCTGGACCGCAACGATTCCGACGCCGCGCTCTACTGCGCCATGGCCAAGCGCTTTGCCACCGACGAAGGCTTCACGATCTGCAACGACGCGCTGCAGCTTCACGGCGGCTACGGCTACCTGCGCGACTACCCGATGGAACGCCACGTTCGCGACTGCCGGGTCCATCAGATACTCGAGGGCACCAACGAAATCATGCGGCTGGTGGTGGCCCGCCGACTGCTGGCGAAGGACGATCTGGAGAACCTGTCATGACGACCGCTCATGAGCCCTCATCTCACAACGACGCCAAACAAACCGGTCTGCGTCTGGAACGTCGCGGCGCGGTGGCGCTGATCACCATCGACAATCCGCCCGCCAATACCTGGCATGAGGCCTCGCTGACGGCGCTGGAACAGCACATCGACGCGCTCAACGCCGACCCCGAGATCCAGGCGCTGGTGATCGTCGGCGCGGGAGAGAAGTTCTTTTCCGCCGGGGCCGATCTCAAGCGCTTCAGCGAGGGCGGCAAGCCCGCCGCGCTGGAGATGGCGACCCGCTTCGGCCGGGCATTCGAAGCGCTGGCCGCCTATCGCGGCGTCAGCATCGCCGCGATCAACGGCTACGCCATGGGCGGCGGACTCGAATGCGCGCTGGCCTGCGATATTCGGGTCATTGAACGCCAGGCACAGCTGGCGCTGCCCGAGGCCAGGGTGGGGCTTTTGCCCTGCGCCGGCGGCACCCAACATCTGCCGTGGCTGGTAGGCGAAGGCTGGGCCAAGCGCATGATTCTGTGCGGCGAGCGCATCGATGCCGAACGCGCGCTCGCCATCGGGCTGGTGGAAGAGGTCGTCGATACCGGCACCGCGCTGGAAACCGCGCTCGCCTTGGCCGCCACCAGCACGCAGCAGAGCCCGGAGGCGCTGGCACGCTGCAAGCGGCTGATCATGAATGCCCGCTACCAGGATCTGCCCAGCGGCTACCGGATGGAGCGTGAACTGTTCCTGGAGCTGTTCGACACCGATGCGCCCACCGAGGGGATCGGCGCCTTCCTCGACAAGCGCGAGCCCCGCTGGCATTCCGACTCGATGCGACGCGGTGAGGGCTCATGACCGACCCGGGCCGATTCGATGCTCTCCATTTGGAGACCTTGGATACCGCCGACGGCCACCGCATCGGCCGGGTGACGCTCGACGCGCCCAGGAGCCTCAACGCGCTGACGCTCGAGATGATCGACGACCTGCAGTCACAGCTCGATGCCTGGGCGACGGATGACGCTATCGCAGCCGTGTGGCTGGAGGGCACCGGCGACAAGGCCTTCTGCGCCGGCGGCGATGTGGTCGCGCTGCATCGTGCCATTGTCGCGGGCGAGACCGATCATGACCCGGCGGCGGCCCAAGGCTTCATCGCACGCTATTTCAGCCACGAATACCGCCTCGATCACACCCTCCACGGCTACCCCAAACCCGTCATCGCCTGGGGCGACGGCATCGTCATGGGCGGCGGTATCGGGCTGTTCGTCGGCGCTTCTCACCGAGTCGTCACACCGCGCTCGATGCTGGCAATGCCGGAGATCACCATCGGACTCTATCCGGACGTCGGCGCCAGCTGGTTTCTGAATCGCTGCCCCGGGCGCAGCGGCCTGTTCCTGGGCCTGACCGGCGCTCGACTCAACGCCAGCGATGCGCGATTCGTCGGCCTGGCCGACTGCCTGATCGACGACACGCGGCGAGAGGCGGTGATCGAGGATCTGCGCCAGGCCGACTGGCGCGAACCCGTTCGCGCCGTGGGCCGCGTTCTGCGGCAACACGCCGATGCCAGTCGCGAACGAGCGCCGCAGCCCGAGGTACAGCCGCGGCTCGATACCCTCGACGCGCTCACCGATGCCGATGACGATGAAACGCTGATTCGCCAGGTCATCGATGCTGCCAGCGACGACGACCCGTGGATCGCTCGGGCGGCGAAGAATCTGGCCGCCGGGTCGCCGCTCTCGGCCCGACTGATCCTGCGTCAACTGTCTCGATGCCGACGGCTATCGCTGGCCGAGGTGCTGCGCGAGGAGCTGAATCTATCGCTAGCCTGCGCCGCCCGGGGGGATCTCGCCGAAGGCGTCAGGGCGCTATTGATCGACAAGGACCGGAATCCCCGATGGCAACGCATGCACGGTGCCGTGCCCGACGCCGATATCCAGGCCTGCTTCGTTGCCGCGTGGGATCGCGATAGCCATCCACTGCGCGATCTCGTCGATCGGCCTGTCGAGAAGGAACCGACTCATGCAACTGGCTGAACGCACTTTCCTCGTCACCGGCGGCGGCTCCGGGCTGGGCGCCGCCACGGCAAGGATGTTGATCGAGGCTGGCGCCAACGTGGCGCTGGTCGATCAGGACATCGAAGCGGCCCGCAGCCAGGCGGAAACGCTAGGCAAGACAGCACTGGCGCTGCAGGCCGACGTGACCCGAGAAGCCGACGGCGAACGAGCGATCGCCGACACGCTCGAGCGCTTCGGCGCTCTCCACGGCCTGATCAACTGCGCCGGCATCGCGCCGGCGGAGAAGATCCACGGCAAGCGCGGCGTCCACGGCCTCGACAGCTTCCGCCGCGCCATCGATATCAACCTGATCGGCACCTTCAACATGCTGCGTCTGGCGGTAGCCGCGATGCAGGAAAATCCCGCCGAAGACGATGCCTCATCGGGTGAGGAAGACGGCGAACGCGGCGTAGTGATCAATACGGCCTCGGTAGCCGCGTTCGAAGGCCAGATCGGCCAGGCGGCCTACGCCGCCTCCAAGGCTGGCGTGGTCGGGCTGACTTTGCCCGCCGCCCGCGAACTGGCGGGGTCCGGTATTCGCGTCATGGCGATCGCCCCCGGCATCTTCGATACCGCGATGATGCAGGGCATGCCTGCCGAGGTCCGCGACGGCCTCAACGCCAAGGTGCCGTTTCCCAGGCGGATGGGCCACGCCGAGGAGTACGCCTCGCTGGTGCGCCAGATCCTCGAGAACCGGTATCTCAACGGGGAGGTGATTCGGCTCGACGGTGGCATTCGAATGTCGGCTATGTAGAAAAGGGCTGCGAGAGCGGGTGGTACGTTAAGCCCCTCGTCATTAGGGTCTGAAGTTGAATGAGCGGCAACCGGTACGCTATCAGGAGTCATTGCCATGAATATCGAAGACCCGATCGTGATCGTCGGTGCCAAACGCACGCCGATGGGCGCTTTCCAGGGCGCGCTCGGCGGCTTGAGCTGCCCGCAGTTGGGCGCGGCGGCGATTCGGGGTGCGCTCGAGCACGCCGGGCTGGCGCCTGACGCCATCGACGAAGCGGCCATCGATGAAGTGCTCATGGGATGCGTGCTGCCGGCAGGTCTCGGTCAGGCGCCGGCACGTCAGGCGGCGCTGGCCGCCGGGCTCGCCGAATCGACGCCCTGCACCACGGTCAACAAGATGTGTGGTTCCGGCATGAAAGCGGTGATGCAGGCGTTCGATGCGCTGCGCCTGGAGAGCGTCACGCATGCCATCGCCGGCGGCATGGAGAGCATGAGCAACGCGCCTTACCTGCTGCCCAAGGCCCGCGCCGGGCTGCGTATGGGCCATGCCCAGGTGCTCGATCACATGTTTCTCGATGGGCTCGAGGACGCCTACGAACCGGGCCGGCTGATGGGCACCTACGCCGAGGATTGCGCCCAGGCCTTCGGCTTCACGCGCGAACGCCAGGATGCCTACGCCATCGATTCGTTGACCCGGGCCAGGCGGGCGATCGATTCCGGCGTGTTCGCCAGCGAAATCGTGGCACTGGAGGCGCCGGCCGGGCGCGGTACGGATCGCGTCGAGCACGACGAACCGCCCTACAAGGCCAACATCGACCGCGTCGGGCAGTTGAAACCGGCCTTCCGCGACGGCGGCACCGTCACCGCCGCCAATTCGAGCTCGATCGCCGACGGCGCCGCGGCGCTGGTACTGATGCGCCAAAGCGAGGCCGAGCAACTGGGCCTGACGCCGCTGGCGCGGGTGCATGGCCATGTCAGCCACGCCATGCGTCCCGGTGATTTCCCGGTGGCGCCGATCCACGCTATCCGCAAGCTGCACGAACGGCTCGGCTGGTCGCGGGAGAGCGTCGATCTCTATGAGATCAACGAGGCCTTTGCGGTGGTGGCGATGGCAGCCATGCACGAACTCGGACTCGATCATCAACGAGTCAACGTGCACGGCGGCGCATGCGCTCTGGGCCACCCCATCGGGGCTTCCGGGGCGCGGATTCTGGTCACGCTATTGAATGCGCTGACCCATCACGGAATGACGCGGGGCGTGGCAGCCATCTGCATCGGCGGCGGCGAGGCTACGGCCATCGGCATCGAACGGCTCGCCTGAGCCGCACTAATACGAACCCCCTACACGAGCCACCTATACGAGCCCCGACATTCAGACGCTCTCTCGGAGATATCGGCATGTCAGCAAGCGAAAACCGCAAGGACCTTGGGTCCAGGAGCTACGTCAGCGGTACCAGCGATCTGCCGCTGATCGGCATGACCATCGGCGACTGCCTCGATGCGGCCGCCAGCGAATGCCCCGAGCGTGAAGCGCTGGTCAGCTGCCACCAGAACCTGCGCTACAGCTACGCCGAGCTGCGCGACGAAGCCGACCGTGTTGCCCGCGGGCTGATGGCGCTGGGCGTCGAACGTGGCGACCGCGTCGGCATTTGGTCGCTCAACGGCGCCGAGTGGGCACTCACTCAGCTGGCGACCGCCAAGATCGGTGCGATTCTGGTCAACCTCAATCCCAGCTATCGCGCCCACGAGCTCGAACATGCGCTGACGCAGTCCGGCCTTTCCGCCCTGGTGCTGCAGGGCGCGTACCGGGTCGGCGGCACCATCAAGTCGCATTACGTCGACATCCTCTGCGAGCTGGCACCGGTACTACGCGATCCGCCGATGAGCGACCAAAGGCCGCTGGCCGGCGCACGCACCCTGACCTGTGACACGCTTCCCCAACTCAAGCACGTCATCTGTCTCGACGACGCGTTGGCGACGCCGAGGATGTGGCACTGGTCCGATCTGCACAGCCTGGCTGAAAACGTGACTGCCGAACGCCTCTCCGCGCAGCAGGCCGAGCTGCAGTTCGACGATCCGATCAACATTCAGTACACCTCTGGTACCACCGGCGCCCCCAAAGGCGTGACGCTGACCCACCACAACATTCTCAACAACGGCTACTTCGTCGGCGGCGGGATGAACCTGCAGCCCGGCGAGCGGGTGGTGATTCCGGTACCGCTCTATCACTGTTTCGGCATGGTGATGGGCAATCTGGCCTGCCTTTCCCATCGCGCCACGGCGATCTATCCCAACGACGGTTTCGATCCCGAGGCGACGCTGCGCGCGGTGGAAACCGAGCGCGCCCAGGCGCTCTACGGCGTGCCGACGATGTTCATCGCCGAGCTCGAGCACCCGCGCTTCGGCGATTTCGATCTCTCCAGCCTGCGCACCGGGATCATGGCTGGCTCCAACTGCCCCATCGAAGTGATGAAGCGGGTGATCGAGCGCATGCACATGGAAGACGTCACCATCGCCTACGGCATGACCGAAACCAGCCCGGTCAGCCTGCAGACTCGCCCGGACGCTCCGCTGGCCAAGCGCGTTGCCACCGTCGGCACCATTCACCCGCATCTGGAAGTGAAGATCATCGACCCCGCCAGTGGCCGGATCGTGCCGCGCGGCGTCAGCGGCGAGCTCTGCACCCGTGGCTACAGCGTGATGCTCGGCTACTGGAACAACGATGCGGCCACCCGCCAGTCGATCGACCCTCAGGGCTGGATGCACACCGGGGATCTGGCGATGATGGACGACGACGGCTTCGTCGCGATCACCGGACGCATCAAGGACATGATCATTCGCGGCGGCGAGAACCTGTATCCCCGTGAGATCGAGGAGTTTCTCTACACGCACCCGGCGATATCCGATGCCCAGGTCTTCGGCGTGCCGGACCCGAAGTATGGCGAGGCAGTCGCGGTCTGGGTCCGGTTGGTGGAAGGCGCCGAGCTCGACGAGCAGGCCATCCGTGATTACTGCCGGGATCGCATCGATCACCACAAGATCCTGCGCTATGTCCGCTTCGTCGACGAGTTCCCGATGACCGTCAGCGGCAAGATCCAGAAATTCCGCATGCGCCAGGCGACGAGTGAGGAGCTGGGGTTAGAGTAGCCAGGTCCTGGGGGCGGGGATTAGCCCAGTTTTGGGTCCCTTCTCGTCAGCGGAAGTCTGTTCTCGCCAGACTCTCTAGCAAAAGCTAAAGAAGACTAGTATTTTTTATTAGTTTTCACTATCCATCGCTAGAGTCTTTTCAGGAACGTCACATGGACCCGTATGGAAATCCGTTCGCACTTGGTGCCGGTAGCCGTCCACCCGAGCTCGCCGGGCGCGATGCGATTCTACAGGCTGCCAAGATATCTTGTGGCCGCGCAATCAAAGGACGAGCAGCACGTTCGATCATGCTATTAGGCCTCCGAGGCACTGGTAAAACGGTTCTACTAAGCGAGATTGGCCGCATCGCCGAAGCTGAAGGATTCCTTGTTTCCAGAGTCGAAGCCCCTGAAGAAACTAATTTGGCAGGCCTTCTCTACCCCGAGATGCGCAAGGTATCTCGCTCCCTATCAGGCGTCGAAGCAGCCAAACGTCATGCTTCACGTGCTTTGGGCGGGCTGCGTAATTTCGCATCCGTATTCAATATCGAAGTGGCAGGTGTGAACATTGGCGTCGAACCGCCTCCTGAGCCGGGCTTGGCAGAAAGCGGAGACATGCAGCACGACCTGCCAGACCTTTTTGATCAAATCGGTCGAGCTGCCCAAGCTGCGAACAAAGGCTGGGTTCTTCTCATTGACGAAGTCCAATATCTCTCTCAGCAAGATCTCTCCGCCTTGATCGTCGCCCTTCACCGTATATCTCAAGACGGAAGGCCTATCGTTTTTATAGGTGCAGGGCTGCCTCAGGTGGCCCGCCTCGCGGGGGAGGCTAAATCCTATGCAGAAAGGTTATTCAATTATCCTGCAGTTGGTGCACTTGATGAAGAAGCCGCTGCAAAAGCCATCGAAAAGCCGATCCTGGATGAAGAGGCTTCCATTTCTAACGCAGCGCTAGCAGCAATTTTCGATGTGACAAAGGGCTATCCATTCTTCTTGCAGGAACTGGCCTCATTTTCCTGGAACAACGCACTGGGACCCGAAATCAATGAACGCGATGTCCAGGAGTCCTATACGGAAACGATCAGTTCTCTAGACAATGGTTTCTTTAGAGTCCGCCTGGATCGTTTAACCAAAGCAGAGGTGGGTTTCGTCAAGGCGATGGCAACTCTTGGCGACGGCCCGTATCAGGTTGCCGACATCGCTAGAGCCATGAATCGCACACAGAAATCAATCGGACCAGCGCGTGCGAGCATCATTTACAAAGGCATGATTTACAGCACCGATCACGGTTATCTTGATTTTACGGTTCCGCTTTTTGCTGATTTCATCCGACGAAAACACATCTCCGAAGACTGATTTCTCAACCTACGTATTTTAGTGAATTCGGCACGCCGAAGCGTCATTGAGATAGGGCCAAACGCAAGGGCTCATCCCCGGTTGACCACCGCCATGGTCAGACGCGACATGCACACCAGCCGGCCGCGTTCGTCCTCGATCCGGATCTCCCACAGCTGGGTGGAGGCGCCAAGGTGCAGCGGCCGGGCGCAGCCCTCGACCCAGCCCTCGCGCATCGCGCGTACGTGGTTGGCATTGATATCGAGCCCTACCGCCATCTTGTTCGGGTCGGCCAGGCAGAGATTGGCGGCGATGCTGCCGAGCGTCTCCGCCAGCACCACCGAGCCGCCGCCGTGGAGCAGGCCGTAGGGTTGGCGGGTTCTTTCATCCACCGGCATCCGCCCGCGCAGGCAGTCTTCGCCCAGCTCGGTGAATTCGATGCCGACATGGCTGACCAGCGTGTTCCGGCACTCGGCGGTGAGCGCTTCCAGTGATGACTCACGTTTCCAGATGGGCATGGTAAAACCTCGAGAGTAGTAACAAATCGCGAGCTCGACGCGTCGATCAAAGCCTCGGCTTGGAGGAGCCAACAGGATTCAAGGAACGGAATCAGGCCATTGTCTGGCACCGTGAAGCAGCCGCAGGACGAGCACGGCATCCCGCTGGACACGGTAGGCGGCGATATAGCGGGTGCCGTCAATCACCACCTCACGAGTGCCTGCCAGGCGTCCTTCACGGCCACTATCAGGGTGATCGATCAGACGATTCAATGCCGCCTCGATCCTCTCGTCGGTGTCGACGGCTGCCTGCGGGTTACGAACTACCAGATAATCGAAGATAGCTTCGCGATCCTCGAGCGCCAGCAGGTGCCAAGCCAACTTCACGTATCATTCTCGAGCAAACGTCGGGCTTCGGCGCGGCGCTGAGCGAAACGTGCCTGCACGGTTCGATCGTCGACTGGCTGGCGATCGTCGTCCAGCGCCGCCTGAACCTGCCTCCTAAACCACGCATCGTGAGACCGTGCTTGCTGCGCCTGATGTTGGCGCTCGGCAGCATCCGGTCGGCGCACTCTGGTGTCGTCCGTTCGCTCCGGTTCCCAATGGGAGGTATCCACTTCGAAATGACGCGCGCCGATCTTGTGCATGACAGCCACCGCCTTGCCCGCATCGCGAAACGCTCGCCGTTTCTTGTCGCGGGTGGTTCCCAGTATCAAAGACTCCCCTTCCCGCGATCGAGCCGTGATGAAAAAAGCCCTACCGCTGGCACTGACGGCCACGGAAACCAGGCCGCCAGCATGAAAGGCGGTTCGGAACTGGTCCAAGCTCAATGTCTGAGACATCAGTGGTGCGCTCCGCATCAACGTTAATGGTTAATCGTCACGCAAATAACGAATAAACTCAAATCTTGATATTGATCCTGCGCTAAAACCCCATAACCGTGTTTGGGTCCTAGACCATGGTCGAGGGGCTCTAGCCGCCTTCGCATATTGACGTTAACGTCAACGTACTAAGACGCATATACCAAGACGTAGAAGCTGTATCCGACAGCGAGGATTTCACCATGCACGCCCCCTACACCGAGCTCGATTTCGGGCTCGCCGACGAGCTCAACATGCTGCGCGAGCAGGTCAACGCCTTCGCCCGGGACGAGATTGCCCCCCGTGCGGCCCAGATCGACCACGACAACGCCTTTCCCAATGAGCTGTGGCAGAAGTTCGGCGACATGGGCCTGCTCGGCATCACCGTGGCCGAAGAAGACGGCGGCAGCGGCATGGGCTATCTCGCCCACTGCATCGCCATGGAGGAGATCTCCCGGGCCAGCGCGTCGGTGGGGCTCTCCTACGGTGCCCACGCCAATCTCTGCGTCAATCAGATCAAGCTCAACGGCAGCGCGGAGCAGAAAGCCAAATACCTGCCCAAGCTGATCAGCGGCGAGCACGTCGGCGCCCTGGCGATGTCCGAGCCCGGCGCGGGGTCGGACGTGGTCTCGATGAGCCTGCGCGCCGACATGCAAGGCGATCAATACGTGCTCAACGGCAACAAGATGTGGATCACCAACGGCCCCGACGCCGATGTGCTGGTGGTCTACGCCAAGACCGACCCTGACGCCGGCGCCAAGGGCATCAGCGCCTTCATCGTCGAGAAGGATTTCGCCGGTTTCTCCACCGCCCAGAAGCTCGACAAGCTGGGCATGCGTGGCTCCAACACCTGCGAGCTGGTGTTCGAGGATTGCCAGGTACCGGCGGAGAACGTGCTGGGAGAAGAAAACCGCGGCGTCAAAGTGCTGATGAGCGGGCTGGACTACGAGCGCACCGTGCTCGCCGCCGGTCCTGTCGGCATCATGCAGGCATGCCTGGACGTGGTGGTGCCCTACGTCCACGAGCGCAAGCAGTTCGGTCAGCCCATCGGCGAGTTCCAGCTGGTGCAGGGCAAGCTGGCCGACATGCACACCACGCTCAACGCCTGCCGCGCCTATCTCTACGCGGTGGCCGGCGCCTGCGACCGTGGCCGCGCCACCCGCAAGGACGCCGCCGGGGTGATTCTCTACTGCGCCGAAAAAGCGACCCAGATGGCGCTGGATGCGATCCAGCTGCTCGGCGGCAACGGCTATATCAACGAATACCCCACCGGACGCCTGCTGCGCGACGCCAAGCTCTACGAGATCGGCGCGGGAACGAGCGAGATCAGGCGGATGTTGATCGGGCGCGAACTGTTCGCGGAATCGGCATAAATCAGCATCGAGCTTCGAGCTTCGAGCCTCGAACTGCTCGTAGCTCGTAGCTCGTAGCTCGTAGCTCGTAGCTCGCAAGAGGATTTCCATGGCCATACTGACCACCCAGATCAACCCCCGCACGGAAGCGTTCCAGGCCAACGAGGCGGCGCTGCGGGGCGAAGTCGATAAGCTCCACACACTGACCGCCAGCATCGCCCGGGGTGGCGGCGACAAGGCCCGCGCGCGGCATGAATCCCGCGGCAAGCTGTTCGTGCGCGATCGGATCGACCACCTGCTCGACGAGGGCTCGGCGTTTCTGGAGATCGGCGCGCTGGCGGCGCACGAGGTCTACGACTCCCCCGTGCCCGCCGCCGGCGTGGTGGCGGGGATCGGCCGGATCAGCGGCGTGGAGTGCGTGATCGTCGCTAACGACGCCACGGTCAAGGGCGGCACCTACTTCCCGCTGACGGTGAAGAAGCATCTTCGCGCCCAGGAGATCGCCCGCAAGCATCGCCTGCCGTGTGTCTACCTGGTCGACTCCGGCGGTGCCTACCTGCCCGAGCAGGACGAGGTTTTCCCCGACCATGACGACTTCGGGCGTATCTTCTACAACCAGGCCACGCTCTCCGCCGCCGGCATCCCGCAGATCGCGGTAGTGATGGGCTCCTGCACCGCCGGCGGCGCCTACGTGCCGGCGATGGCCGACGAATCGATCATCGTGCGCGGCCAGGGCACCATCTTTCTCGGCGGCCCGCCGCTGGTGAAGGCGGCTACCGGCGAGACCATCAGCGCCGAGGATCTGGGCGGCGCCGACGTTCACGCCAAGATCAGCGGCGTGGTCGATCACTACGCCGAGAACGACGCCCACGCGCTGCAGCTCGCCCGTCGCGCCGTATCGCGGCTCAACTGGCGAAAGCGCGGTCAGCTGGCGATGAAAAAATCCGCGCCGCCGCGGCTCGACCCGTCGGAGCTCTACGGCATCGTCGGCACCGACCTGCGCAAGCCGTACGACGTGCGCGAGGTGATCGGGCGGCTGGTGGACGATTCCGACTTCGACGAATTCAAGCGCTACTACGGCGACACTCTGGTCACCGGTTTTGCACACTGGTGCGGCCATCCGGTGGGGATCGTCGCCAATAACGGCGTGCTGTTCTCGGAGTCCGCCCAGAAAGGCGCGCACTTCATCGAGCTCTGCGCCCAGCGCCAGATCCCGCTGATCTTTCTGCAGAACATCACCGGCTTCATGGTCGGCTCCCAGTACGAGAAGGAAGGCATCGCCAAGCACGGCGCCAAACTCGTCACCGCGGTGGCCTGCGCCAAGGTGCCCAAGTTCACCGTGCTGATCGGCGGCAGCTTCGGCGCCGGCAACTACGGCATGTGCGGCCGCGCCTATGATCCGAACCTGCTGTTCATGTGGCCCAACGCGCGCATTTCGGTGATGGGCGGCGAGCAGGCCGCCAACGTGCTGGCCCAGGTGAAAAGAGAACAGCTCGAACGCGATGGCAGCGACTGGCCGGAAGACGAGGAAGCCGCGTTCAAGGCGCCGATTCGCGAACAGTACGAACGCCAGGGCCACCCCTATTACGCCAGCGCCCGGCTGTGGGACGACGGCGTGATCGACCCGCTGCAGACTCGCGACGTGATCGGTCTGGCGCTCTCCGCCGCGATGAATGCGGAGATCGAGGAGACGCGCTTCGGCGTGTTCCGCATGTAGGCACTTCGCGCCCAGCCACGAGCGACGGGCAGCGAGCCACGAGCAGCTCGAAGCAAACATGATCATGAGAGGCCGCCATGGCAGCCATATCCGATAGCTTCACTCGTTTGACCATCGATTCCCGCGGCGTCGCGCGGCTGACGCTGGACCGCCCCGCGGTGCACAACGCCTTCGACGATGCGTTGATCGGCGTGCTCAACGCTCATCTCGAACGCCTGCACGCGCTGGCCGAGCGCGACGAGGTGCGGCTGGTGGTGCTGGCATCCGACGGCAAGCACTTCTCCGCCGGGGCGGATCTCAACGGCATGAAGCGCATGGTCGACTTCAGCTTCGACGATAACCTCGAAGACGCCCGCGAACTGGCGCGCCTGATGCAGCAGCTGGACGCGCTGCCCTGCCCGACACTGTGCCGGGTGCAGGGCGCGGCCTACGGCGGCGCGGTAGGGCTCGCCGCCTGCTGCGACGTGGTGATCGCGTCCGACAAGGCGAAATTCTGCCTGTCGGAGGTGCGCATCGGCCTGTCGCCGGCGGTGATCAGCCCCTATGTTCAGCGCGCCATCGGCCCGCGTCAGATGCGCCGCTACGCGCTGACCGCCGAGGTTATCGACGCCACTACCGCGCAGGTGTGGGGGCTGGTGCATGAAGTCACCGACGGAGAAGCACTGGACGCCCGGATCGACCGGATGATCAATCGGCTGCTTGCCGCCTCACCCCAGGCCCAGCGCGCCACCAAGGCGCTGCTGGCCCGAGTCGCCCGCGACCCCGACAGCGACGCCACGGTGGAAGCCACCTGCCGCACGATCAGCGAACTGCGGGTCAGCCGCGAAGGTCAGGAAGGGCTCGCGGCGTTTTTCGACAAGCGCCCGCCCGCCTGGCAACGCACGGGGGATGCCAACGGGGATCAGGACGGCAACACGGATAACAAGGAATCGCGCTCATGAGCCTGACCCACGCGCCGCGCCCGCTACGTTCGGTGCTGATCGCCAATCGCGGAGAGATCGCCTGCCGCGTGATGCGCACCGCCCGCCGCCTGGGGCTTCGCACCATCGCCGTCTATTCCGATGCCGACCCCAACGCACTCCACGTGCGCGAGGCCGACGAGGCCGTGCGTCTCGGCCCGGCGCCCGCGCGGGAGAGCTATCTCGATATCGACAAGGTCATTGCCGCCGCCCAGCGCAGCGGCGCCGACGCCATCCATCCGGGTTACGGGTTTCTCTCCGAGAACGCTGACTTCGTCGCTGCCTGCGAGGCCGCCGACATCGTCTTCGTCGGCCCGCCGGCCAACGCCATCGCCGCCATGGGCGACAAGGCTTCGGCCAAGGCGCGCATGTTTAAGGCCGGCGTGCCGCTAGTGCCCGGCTACCACGACGAAGCGCAGGACGATGCCCTGCTCAGGGAAGAAGCCGGCAAGATCGGCTATCCGGTGCTGCTGAAAGCCAGCGCCGGCGGCGGCGGCAAGGGCATGCGCGTGGTGGAGTCCGACAGCGAGTTCCAGGCCGCCCTGGACGGCTGCCGCCGGGAGTCCCGCGCCGCCTTCGGCGACGAGCGCATGCTGATCGAGAAGTATCTGACCCAGCCGCGCCACGTCGAAGTGCAAGTCTTCTGCGATAGCTTGGGGGCCGGCGTCTACCTGTTCGAACGCGACTGCAGCGTGCAGCGCCGCCACCAGAAGGTGCTGGAAGAAGCCCCGGCGCCCAACCTGCCCCCCGCGCTGCGCCAGCAAATGGGCGAAGCTGCCGTCCGCGCCGCCCAGGAGATCGGCTATGTCGGCGCCGGCACGGTGGAATTCCTGCTGGATGCCGCCTCTGAACCTGTCTCAAAAACCGAGGCGAGAGAAGCGGCGCCTTTCTACTTCATGGAGATGAACACCCGCCTGCAGGTCGAGCACCCGGTCACCGAGATGATCACCGGCGAGGACCTGGTCGAGTGGCAGCTGCGCGTGGCCGCCGGGCTAGCGCTGCCCAAGGCCCAGGATGAGCTGACGCTGACCGGCCACGCCATCGAAGCGCGGCTCTACGCCGAGGATCCGGATAACGACTTCCTCCCCGCCACCGGCACGCTCGAACGTTTCGGTCCCGACCTGAGCGCTGGCGGCCTGGCGCCGGATCGCGTGCGTCTGGATAGCGGCGTCGAAGCCGGTGATGAAGTCTCGATGCACTATGACCCGATGCTGGCCAAGCTGATCGTCCACGGCGAGGATCGCGGCCAGGCCCTGGCAGAGATGGATCGCGCGCTGGCGACGCTGGATATCTCCGGCGTGACCACCAACCGCCGCTTTCTGCAGCGGCTGATCACGCATCCGGATTTCATCGCCGCCCGGCTCGACACCCGCTTTATCGAACACCACCACGACGACCTGTTCGCGAGTGAACCGGTCACCGACGCGGACATCGCCTGCGCCGCGCTGGTGGCGCTCGACCAGTTGGATCGAGCCAGCGATGAACGTTCACCGTGGGAGCGTCGTGACGGCTGGCGGCTCAACGCCCCGCAGCACGTTCGACTGGCATTTGCCGAGGCCGAGGGCGCGCCGCCGATCCCCGTGACCGCGACACGCACTGCATCGCAATCGACTTGGCAACTGAGCGTGAATCGGGATGAAAAAGAGTCGAATCACTACGAGGGGAAGTTGCAGCGGCTCGACAGTGACGCCGTGGCGATCACCTTGGATGGCCATCGCCGCCGACTGCTGGCGCGCACCGATCCTGCCCCCGAGGGCGAAACGATCATTCTCACCGCCGCCGGCTTCCAGTCCCGCCTGATCTGGCGGCGCTCGGACCGGGTCGATCATCTATCGCATGAGGTCGAGGCCAAACTGAGCGCGCCCATGCACGGCACCGTGGTGGCACTGCTGGTCGAACCCGGCCAGGCGGTGGAGAAAGGCACGCCGCTGGTGGTGGTGGAAGCGATGAAGATGGAACACACCCTGAGCGCCCCCGCCGCCGGCGCAGTGGAAGCGTTTCACTTCAAGGTGGGCGATGCGGTGGCGCAGGGGGATGAGTTGCTGGCGTTCTCCAGCGCAGAAACGAATGAGGGCTCGTAGATGGGTATGCCGAAGCGGGTGAGTATCGTCGAAGTCGGCCCGCGGGACGGGCTGCAGAACGAAGCCGAACCCATCGCCACGGCCGCCAAGCTGGAATTGATCGACCGGCTCGGCGCGGCGGGGCTCAAACGGATCGAAGCGGCGAGTTTCGTCTCGCCCAAGTGGGTGCCGCAGATGGCGGATCACCGCGAGGTGATGACCGGCATTCGCCGCCGGCCGGACGTGATCTACTCCGCGCTTACGCCCAATCTGAAAGGGCTGGAAGCCGCGCTGGAGTGCGGCGTCGAGGAAGTCGCCATCTTTGCGGCAGCGAGCGAAGCCTTCTCGCACAAGAACATCAACTGCTCCATCGCCGAATCGCTCGCGCGCTTCGCCCCGGTAATCGAACGCGCCCGTGAGTCGAACGTGCGCGTGCGCGGCTATGTCTCCTGCGTGCTCGGCTGCCCGTATGAGGGCGAGATCGCCCCCGCCAGGGTCGCCGAGGTCTCCCGGGCGCTCTACGAGATGGGCTGCTACGAGATCTCGCTGGGCGACACCATCGGTGTCGGCACCCCGCTCGAGGCCAAGCGCCTGATCGACACCGTGGCGCACGACATTCCTATGAATAAGCTCGCCGCCCACTTCCACGATACCTATGGCCAGGCGCTGGCCAACCTCTACGCCGTGCTCGAAAGGGGCATCAGCGTGATCGACAGTGCCGTCGCCGGACTCGGCGGCTGCCCCTACGCCAAAGGCGCCACCGGCAACGTCGCCACCGAAGACGTGGTCTACCTGCTCAACGGCCTCGGCATCGACAGCGGCGTGGATCTGGATAAGTTGGCGGAAACAGGGGTGTGGATAACCCAGACCATCAGCAAGCCGAATCGGTCGAAAGTGGGTGTGGCGCTGGCGGCGAAGTCATCATCAGGCCAATAATCACTTTCCCAAAACGCAAAAACCCCGAGCTGGACGGGGTGGTTTGTCATGCAGCGCTTAACGGCTTGATCTGATCGACCTCTTCTTTGACAGATTGAGCTGCTGTCCACAGATCGACGGCGCGCTGTGCATTCAGCCAAAACTCAGGTGAATTACCAAACAAACGAGCGAGCCGAAGTGCCATTTCAGGGCTGAGAGCACGCCGTTCACGCAACAATTCGTTAATTGACTGACGAGAGACGCCTAAAGACTTGGCCAGCCCCGCCACCGTCAGGCCATAGTCCGGCAAGAAATCTTCCCGCAGCATTTCACCAGGATGAGTCGGCTTGCGCTGCATGTCGGCATTATTGGGAATCGTCATAATCATTGCCTCCCTCAGTGGTAGTCACACACTTCGACTTCGTACGCATCGCCATCTTCAAAACGAAAACAGATACGCCACTGATCATTGATTGAAATCGCGTGCTGCCCTTGTCTGTTTCCGTGAAGTGCGTGAAGACGATTGCCGGGCGGCACTTTCAAATCCTCCAGTTGCTCAGCCAAATGCACATATTCAAGCTTTCTGGCAGCTCTCGAAGCGACATCCGAGGGAAATCTCTTTGCCTTGCCCTTGGCGTATAGTTCTTGGGTGAGTTTGTCAGCGAAGGATTTGATCATGCGCCAGCATCGTAACTCGTCACGTGACAGGCGTCAATTGGCGGAGAGCGACTGCAGAAACCCAGCCATCACCGATGACAAAGCCGCAGTGCAGAAGAAGGTTTGATGACACATCACTTCCTTCAATGCAGTTGATCAAAAACTTCCGAATGTTGCTCAGCAATGCGTAAAAGTGCCACTGCCGGACCCTCCGGTTCCCAACGCCAAAGGCGCCACCGCTAACGTGGCGACCGAAGACGTGATCTACCTGCTCAACGCCTCGGCATCGAAAGTGGTGTCGACTTGGACACGTAGGCGGAAACAGGGATGTGGATAACACAAACCATCGGCAAGCCAAGTCGGTCGAATGTGGTCGTGGCGCTGGCGGCAAAGTGATCACATGACCACGCCAGAGCTGTCATGATTCTACTCTAGGGCATTATCTTCGAGGAAAAACTTTACGGCTTGCCAATGTTTGGTCAAAACCGCCCGATTTTCGGGCCTTCGGTTCACAAATAAAGGGCTTGGGTGAGGGCTTATAAACACTTTCAGATGCGGCGCGGCTTGGTGGATATAGCTTTCAGCTTTCTGAGCTTTCCCACCGACTAACACGATCGCTTTCAATTTAGGAAGAAGGCCAAGCAGTTCTGCGAGAGACTCAATACCGGCCGATATATCGGACGAAGTTGCTGGGCGAATTTTGCTATCGGAGCCGATATACCAAGGGACAGTGTTCCAAGTAACTATCTGCTTTCTGTCTATGCCAGATTCGCGACTGATCTCAAAAAAATTCTTGGCCGTTTCGTCTGGATTGTTCATTGAAACGAAGCCTGAATTTCTTGCCTTAGCCCCAGGAGCCTCAAGCAAAAACATGACTTTTGCCTCGACGCCCCCATCCCAAGGGTCAATATAGGGAATTACGACTTCGGTTCCCATGCGTTCACGAAGGCGATGGACAAAGTCCGTCAGCGGAGCCATGTGAGCATCGTTAACCTGGGATAACCGATCTTCAAGTGCTCGACGATCACCAAGAAGCTTGGGGCGATCCATATATTGTCCTTTTTGAGTCTATCGACTTAAACACCGCAGACGACAGTAAATTCACCGAGCTGCTAGAAACGCTGTAGCCTCAATCGCGGTTTAATTTGCAAGTTTAAATGTTATATCGTTTATGATGTAAGCCGCTAACGCTCGATTAGCTTTTTGATAGCCTGTCTACCCACTGCCTTTGGAACGCCGTTTCGGGCGCTTGCTCACCTCTAGATCTCGTAATTAATTCGAAGGAGGTTTCTGGTTCTACGACCAGCCTTGCGGCCAAAAGGCTTAACATCATCGAAGAACGGCCAACGCCTCCCCGACAGTGGAATACTGTTTTTCTCTTCTTTTCCTGCAAAAGCGCCAAGGAACCGATGAACTGCACCACTTAACGATCACTGTCTGCCACTTCATCTCTGATCGGAAAGTTAAGGTATAAAATCCCCTTGTTCTGGCAAACATCTCCCTCCGCAAGAAGTTCAAGCTCTGTTTGCTCTCCACTCGTCAGCATGGAAACGACGACTTCATAACCTGCAACCTGGATTTCCTCAATACCTTATTCGAGAAAATCACCTCCTTTCGGGTGAGGCATGATGGCGAACTGATCGTCACAAAGCCCCTCGATTTTATATGTTGAATTTATCATTTATACTCACCAAAATATAACGCTGCCATCATGCGCTTGTCGCGTATACGACCTTGTTAAGAGTACTTACCTCGCGTTAGCTGGCGCACATATGGGTCGCTCTCTTGAGCGTATCCACCAAAATCAGGGCTATCTGAGAAAACCCAGTTCTCACCATCCCAGCCGAACTCATGACTTGTAGGCTTTTTCGTATTAAACACCAGAATTCCTGTTTCGATTTGTGAATCATCTTCATAGACATGCGTGACGACGCAGTCGTTGCCACCAATCCTGATCCACTCGCCGGGCCTTACAGATGGTTCATCCATAATTACCTCTTAACGCCCGCAGCATGCGCGCCCATGGAATAGAGCCGAAGGCGCAATGTAATGGGCGTCGCCGTGCCTGCACTGGTTATATTCAGGTACCCAATTGACGCTTAAGATAGTCTACTGTTTTGTCTAGCTCCGGGCTTTTTTCAGTAATCAAGTGTTGCACTACCATTTCAACCAAATCACTTCTAGATTTACCCCTGTTTCTAAGTTCATCGTCTATTCTTTTGTAGAGTTTTTTCCCATTTCGGTCTTTCGATGTATCAACTTCTACTTTGTATTTCTCTACTATTTCCGTAAGACTGACTTGATGAAACACAAAGTCATTTAGATACCTGAAAAGCTTGTGATCAATGCTATCATGAAGCTTGCTTTTTAGGTATTTCTCAAGACTTTCTATAGGGAGATAGTTAAGCGGTATATTATTATTGATCCCGTGGTCTGCCATATATTTTTGGGCCTCAATTTTAACATCTCCATCCAAAATTATTGATATAGTAGAAGTTCTACCGACTAAATTGCTGTTGACGACTTCTCTTGCAAGTTCGATGACATTTGTATAGCCACCGCAAGGAAGAACATGAACAAGCTTACTCGACAGCAAGCCGTTCTTCCTTAGCAGCCTATTGATCACTTCCTTGGCAAGATCATCTTCAACCAGGAAAATATAGTCATATCCAGAGTGATCATAAAGGATTCTCGTTGCATATGCCGGATAGCAGGGGTTAAGAATTTCTAAAGACCCGTCTGCATGGCGCTCCAAGAAAAATATATTGTCTGGCCGAATAGCCCCGATCAATTCGATGGAGTGCGTAGAAAAATAGATTGCATAGTTATATCTATTCGATATTTCCTTTAAGAACACAACCAACCTTTTTAACGAAGATGGATGAAGTGCCAGCTCGATTTCATCTAGAAATAAAATACATGGCTTACTTAGGCTTGCACGATCATTATTTCTTAAGTTAATAGAATTAAGAACGCTAATAAGTAAGTTTTCGCCCGTCGACATATGAAATTGACTGACCCTGCGCTCCTGCTTTTCATAGTAAAAAATATCTCCACTGAACTGAATATCAGGACCAGCGTCATGATTGTTTATTCTCAATAACCTCTCGTAATAGGAGGGATCATTATGAAGAATCTTGCCAAGATTCCCTTTTATAAAATCGTCGGCTGGATAAAGCTTGCTACCTTCAATCCTGTCGAGCTTGGAAAGCATATGGAAATTCGTATTTCTAAATCGAGTGCCAAATATTACGCTACCTTCGTAGAACCCCTTTATGGCCATATTTCCTGTGGAATTTTTGATCCAACGATTGTTGTCGCTTTTTGTCCACGATCTTGTGCCGCCATCAAGGCTAAATTTCACGTATGAATCTTGATCAGTAACCCCGAAATAGTCATTCATTCTCATATTAAAAAATACAGTTGAGGCGGCCATCACAAGAGTGCTTTTTCCTGACCCATTTTGACCGGTGATTGCATACAAGCCTTTTTCTACGGGAAGATCAATCTTTAAGTTTTCTATCGATTTTATTTTGTTGATTTCTACACCCAACTTCATCTTGATCTCTCCTTTGGATCAAATGCTATTGAAATATAACAGGTATTGGATGACGCGCTCGTTTTGCCACTTGAACGAGCACGCGCGTTCCATAATCTTATCTAGTCCGCCATTTCGCATCTAACATTGATTTTGAATAATGCTCAGAATAATTCGGCGCGCCATGCAGAATTCGCTTGCTCGCGCGTTTTGCGCGGTCTGATATGACTGTGCATAGATACAGTCATGTGATGCAGGTTCATTCGGTTGCCTTCTGGAGAAATCCGCCACGCTACCGCCCGCCGTACACGAAGATGATCCCCATCATCCCAGCGCGGCTGTCCCTACGAGCTTTTGACTATGTAAACCATTTCTTGAGCTTCTCTGTTAACAGTAACTAATCGTTACATTAGAAACAACGCCACGAAAGCATTAACCAAGCAGCCATGACTTCCGACATGGGGCCGCAGTTTTGTCGATAATCAATAAGAAAGGGATGTGCCCAGCCGCTTGGCGAGGCGAGGCGAGGCGAGGCGAGGCGAGGCGAGGCGAGGCGAGGCGAGGCGAGGCGAGGCGAGGCGAGGCACAATGGTAGGAACGCGTTTCGCCCACCTTCACCCCCCCTAACTCGCCTTGCACCGTTCTTCGACTTGGTCGAGCTCGCGCTGCCTGAAATGGATGTCTTCGAGCTGGCGTTCGAGGTTGGCGCGTTTGTCGGTACGGATCTAGATACGTTGACAGAGGCAGGGGTGCGGCGCTGGCGGCAAACCGTTCATTGCAGTAACTCGGCTGGTGGACCTACGAAGCTGCGCTTTGCTGCGAGGACGGCACCCGAGCGGTGGAGAAGTGGTCAGCCAACCGCAACGAGCCGTGAATTATTCGTAGTGGCTCCAAAGCCTGAGCACTTTGATCACTCGCTCTTCCTCAATCACTTGGTAGACCAGACGATGCTGAATGTTGATGCGGCGTGAATAAGCCCCAGCAAGATCACCAATGGGCTTCTCGAACGGGGGCGGCTTTCGGTAAGGGTCTTCGGCAATCAATGCCAGCAGCTCCTGGGCTTTGGGCTTGAGACCGCTGGAGACCAGCTTCTTCGCGTCTTTCTGCGCTTGCTTGGTATAAACCAGCTTCCATATCACCAGTCCAGTTCCTCATCGCATTCGTCCACGGCGGTATCCATCCCCTCGCGAATCGACTCGCGCATACCTGGTACGGAGAGCAGGTAAAGCGTTTCCTGGATGGCCGACCAGTCTTCTTCGGAGACCAACACCGCTTTGTTCCGCTTTCCCATGATGACGATGGGTTGGTGGGATTCAGCAGCCTCATCGATCAACCGATAGAGATTGCTGCGCGCCTCGGTGGCTGTGATTCCGGTCATGACGCACCTCCTGCATATTCTAGTGACTATGAATGTACGCCTTCAGGTACGTACGTCAAGGCGAACGTAATCACATCGGCTTGGCGCCAGTAGTGGCAGAAGCTGAACTGGCCCGACGGATTCATAGACAAGGGTCTTGATGATAGAGCAGGGCGAAAACCGGGACAGGTCGTCGCCGACGGGGTGTGGATAAGCTAGCCGATCGCCGAGTCGGAGGGGGATGACCATCCTGCTGGACCTATATCGCGTTCAGTGCAGAGTTTAAGCCACCTGCGAGCTGGGTGGAGTCATTCGTCATCCAACACTCGCGTCGCCGCCGCTTCGATAGCAGCGATATCAGCACCGGGCTTGAGCGCTACTTCCATGGCGTCGGCGGTTTGCGGATCGTTTTCACGCAGCCAGATCAACGCCTTCTTGGGACCTTGGAACCATAAGCCCCTCAAAAGGAAATAGTCCTCAAGCAGCGAGGTCAGAAGCCATGCCCTGCGATAGTCGCCCTCGGCATCGCCCCGGCTGATGCGCACGAGCATCTTCTCTATCCAGACACGCCGCGCGTCGCGTTCATCATCCGCTAGCGGTGCGGGGCCGGTGGCATACTGTTGGTCGAGTCGCGCCAGGAACGCATCGGCCGTGCCCGCGCTCTGAAGCAATATCTTGGAGCCCCTGAATCGAAGGTGTTCTTCTGCGGGATCGTCGAGCACGGATTCCGGGTATACGAAGGCATCGATGAAGACGCCATCCCGCACATAGGCTTCACGTATCGGGATGGATACGGGGGCGAATACCGCGATATCCACATCGCTATCCGGAGAGGCGGTGCCGTCGGCCAGGGAGCCGTAAAGCAGAACCGTATGTGCCGCATAGCGAGCCTGGAAGTCGGCGCAAAGCTCGGCCAACGAGGTCGATGTGTTCATGGGTCGTTCCCACTGTTGTTGTTTTCAAAGAAATGTTGTTGTTAACCCAGTCTGGCCCAAGCGCCCGTCTCGTTCAGTTACGCTGTTCCGCCACTCTCAACTCCCTCAACGCGCCCTTGCACCGCTCTTCGACCTGGTCGAGTTCACGCTGCATGATGCGGATGTCTTCGAGCTGGCGTTCGAGGTTGGCGCGTTTGTCGGCGAGGATCTCGAGCAGGCGCTCAAGTTGGCGGACGCTGCCATCGTGGCGGGTGTCGTAGAGATCCAGCACTTCGCGGATCTCGATCAGCGAGAAACCGAGGCGCTTGCCGCGCAGGGCGAGCTTGAGACGGACGCGGTCCTTCTCGTGGTAGACGCGGGTCTTGCCGCGCCGCTCGGGGGAGAGCAGACCTTCCTGCTCGTAAAAGCGGATGGTGCGGGTGGTCACGTCGAAGTGCTGCGCGAGTTCGCCAATGGCGTAGGTCTGGCCGGACACGGAATTATTCTCTTATCTGATTTTCCCCACCCTAGCGCTGTTTAACCTTTACGTGAAGATCAACTTTAAACGTTGTTTTCTACACTCATCGGTGCCCGGGGCAGGCGCTCGGCAATGAATGAACGAGAGAAATCGCGGCGAAGAATGGCACTTGAGTTATCAACAGCCTGTTTCAGATTTGGCTAAAACAGCGAGTTCTGTCCTTCTCCCGGGAACTCGGCCAACGGCGGCAATTCGATCCGCTTGGCGAGGCGATTGTAGAACTTTCGTGCCAGTTCCGGCGCCTGGCGGTTATCCGGTGTATGCACAAAGAGAAAAGGGGTTTTCCCCTGTTTTATCCACAGGATGAGGCGTTCTATCCACGGCTCGAAACGGGCCAGATTGATGGCTTCGTCGAAGTGTCCGATAAAACGAATAATGGGATTGACCGCCGTGCAGAGCACGTGTAATGGGACTTTCGGCTTTTCGCCTTGCGCCTTGGCGAGCCGGTTGTCAAGCCCTGCGGGTGTGGCAAAGAGCGCTCGCACGTCGAGCATTACCCTATTGGCGTCTTGACTTATCAACAAGCGGTTGAATGCCTGTTCCGCAGGCCCTTTGTGGAAAAAATCACTGTGCCGGACCTCGACCGCACGGGGTATCTCCCGTGGCCAGTGAGTGAGCAATCGCTCCAGCGCGGGCAGCTCGCCCTGGCCGAAATCTCTGGGTAGCTGGACCATGATCGGGCCGAGCCGATCCTTGAGCGGTGAAAGTCGTTCGATGAAGCGCTCGAATTCGTCGTCGATATCGCGCAGGCGTTTGCCGTGGGTCAGCTGGCTGGGCAGCTTGAAGCAGAAGCGGAACGTCGCTGGCGCCTGTTCGGCCCAGGCGGCGACGGTTTCCGCCTTGGGGATACCGCTGTAGAAGGTGGTGTTGCCTTCCACGGCGTTGAACACGCTGGCGTAGTCGCGCAGCTCCACGTCGCCGTGAGCGGGCAGCAGGGAGCCTTGCCAGTCGGCGTTGGCCCACATCGCCATGCCCAGGTAGAGCGGCGGTGCGGGATCGGCGTTCAAGTTCACAGTTTGGCTCGACTCAACGAAGCTTTTCGGCATGCAGGGTCACCGTCGGCGAAACGATATCCTGCTGGGCGGCGATCATCGCCAGCTCGCGGGTGCCGGCACGGCGGGTGTGTTCGAACAGCATCTGCACCGCGGCGGCAGTCTGTTCCACCGCGCGGGCGGGGCCTTCTTCGGTGAGGCCGGCGCGCAGGCTGTGGGCGAGGAACATCGCGGCAGTGAAATCGCCGGCACCATTGGGCGGGATCGTGAAATCGACCTTGGGCGTGGCGATCCGCCAGCTGCCGCTTTCGGCGTCGACCAGCATGCCGATATGACCCTCGTCGTCGCCGGCGACTTCCAGCGAAGTGATCAGCACCACCTTGGGGCCCTTGGCGCGCAGCGCGGCGGCAGCATCGAGAGCGTCTTCCAGCGTGTCGATCTCGCGCCCGACGAGGAAGGCGAGCTCGAACTGGTTAGGGGTGACGATATCGGCGCGGGCAATGGCATGGTCGCGCATCCATTCGGGAATGCCTTCGCGCACGAAAAAGCCGCGGCCGATATCACCCATCACCGGGTCGCAGCAGTAGAGCGCCCGCGGATTGGCCTGCTTGACGCGGTCGACGCTATCCAGCACGGCGCGGCCGATGCCTTCGTCACCCATATAGCCGGAAAGCAGCGCGTCGACGTCCTCGAGCCCCACCAGCGATTCGACGCCATCGAGCACGTTTCTGAGGTGGTCGGGGCTGAACACGTCGCCGGTAAAGGCACCGTAGCCGGTGTGGTTGGAGAACTGGACGGTATGGATGGCGGTGACTTCCAGCCCCAGCCGCTGCAGCGGAAATACGGCGGCACGATTGCCGACGTAGCCATAGGCGACGTGGCTCTGAATGGAGATGACATGGGTCATGAGACGGTCCTGCCGCGAAAGCACAAAGGGCACAGTGTAATGTGCTGTGGGATGAACTTGCAGGGATTTGAGCGGTTTAACCTTGGGGCTGTATAAGCACGGACGATGACTCGACGCCACCGAGCGGCGGCGATATGCTCGCTCCAGCTTTCATCCGCCACCTTTATATTCGCTTTTATCAACGCATCGTGTTCAAGGATCGACTCAGCATGCTACCCAGCGCCTCGTGCCCGCGCACGTCACTCCCTCGTCTTCCCTGGCTGCTGGCCTGTCTTTTTTTCGCCCTGTTGGTGGCGGGCTGTTCCAGCGGTCCGGTCATGACTACGACACCGAGCGGCAGCCCGGAGACCCGGGTCGAACAGCCGGCACGCAAGACCAACTGGGGCCATCTGCCGGGCTGGAGCCGGGATCAACCGATGGCGGCGTGGAGCGCATTCCAGGAGAGCTGCACCCGGCTCAAGCGAAAAGCAGCGTGGAAGGGCGTCTGTCACGATGCCCGATCGGTCGATCCGCTCAATGCCCTGGCGATCCAGAACTTCTTCGAGTCCCGCTTCACGCCCTACCGCGTAACCAACAGCGACGGCAGCGCCACCGGCCTGATCACCGGCTACTACGAGCCGATCCTGCGCGGCTCCCGCGTGCGTGGCGGGCCGTACCAGACACCGCTCTACCAATATCCGAAGTACTGGAAGCGCCACACCCACGTCGGGCCGACCCGGGCGGAACTGATGCGCAGTGGCGATCTCAACGGCACCGAGCTGGTGTGGGTCGACGACCCGGTGGAAGCGGCCTATCTGCAGATTCAGGGCTCCGGCCGCGTCGAGATGACCGATGGCAGCACCATGCGCGTCGCCTATGCCGGCACCAACAATCAGCCGTTCCAGTCCTTCGCCCGCCGGCTGATCGACCGTGGCGAGATCACGCCCGCCGAAGCCACGCTGCCCGGCGTGCGTGACTGGGCGCGCCGGCATCCCGGTCAGGTCGAAGACATGCTCAACGTCAATCCGCGCATGGTGTTCTTCCGCGAACTCAAGGGCAGCGAAGCGTTAGCCGATACCAGCGGCCCGGTGGGCGCACTCGGCGTGCCGTTGACCTCGGAGCGCAGCATCGCGGTCGACCCGAACGAGATCCCCCTCGGCGCGCCGGTGTTTCTTTCCACCACGCAGCCGCTCTCCAACCAGCCGCTGCAACGGCTGATGGTGGCGCAGGATACCGGCAGCGCGGTGAAAGGCGCAGTGCGCGCCGACTTCTATTGGGGCCATGGCGATGCCGCCGGAGAAGCCGCAAGCAGGATGAAACAGCGCGGCGAAATGTGGGTACTGATGCCGAACAATTAGCCGAATTTTCACTATTGGGATCCAGGAATTGAAAGTCCGATCTAACACATGAGTCTTGACAAATACCGCTGCGTTTCCTGCGTATTTTAAATCCGACATTCAGAAATAAATATTGATGGTTTAGGCGTTACATAACAAGCGCCTGGACCGTCAGACCCGCCCAGGAATCTTGGCCCGGCTGACGCCGACCCTCCTTTCATCTACACTGAGACTCACATTAACAACAGTCCCAATCTGGAGGGAGGTAAACCTATGGATAAGAATCCCGATAAAGGTTACATAGCATTGCTGGGTTGGAGCCTTGGCGCCGTGGAAGCGGCAGAGAAATTCGATCGACGTTATGTGGTCGTAGCACCGGATTGGGCGGAGGAGTATTGCAACCAGCATGACATTCCCTACGTCTCATGGAATTTCGAACGTCTGAACGATCGCTCACTCGAAATTGCGGAAACGCTGAGAGATATGGGCGTGGATGCCGCCGTTCCGCTATTCGAAGAGACGGTGGAGTGGGCAGGCGCCATCAATTCCGTGTTGATGAAAAATCCGCGCCTGCACGGTCAGGCCGTTTTATTTCGCGACAAGGCGTTGATGAAACGACGCGCCCAGCTGGGTGGCATTCGCGTCGGCATTTTCGAAGAGGCGCATGAAAAAAGCGATGTCGTTCGCTTCTTCAAACGTGTCAACCAGACCTTGCTCAAGCTGGATGGCGATCCCGATGACCCCATCCACCTAAAAGCCTTCGATAAAGCCGGTTGTCTCGGACACCGCATCATTCGCTCACCGGACGAAATAGAACAGATTTCGGAAAGCGAGTATCCGTTATTGATGGAAAGCCACCTGGATGGGTGGGAATTTGCCGTCGAAGCGTGGGTCTGGAATGGCAAGATTCAGTTTCTCAATATTTCCGAGTACGTCACTCTGGGTTATTCCGTTTTCGTGCCAGCGACTCCGGAACTCGAACGCTATCGAGAGAAAATCACTCGTCAGATCGAGCTGCTGATAGAAGCCTTTGATATCCGTTTCGGACAAATTCATCCGGAATATTTCGTGACCAACGACGGCACCATGTATTTCGGTGAGGTCGCCTATCGTCCGCCGGGGTTCAAGGCGTTCGAGCTCATCGAACGCGCTTATGGCTTCAGTGCCTATCAGGCATCGATGCTGGTGTTCGATCCCAAGGCAACCGAAGAGGAAGTTGAGGCATTCTTCCCCACGCCTCTGGAAGATGCCAAGGGATGTGCAGGCTGCTTCGGAGTCTATCCACGCAAGCGTGTGGTTAGCCGGCTCGAGTTGCCGGAGGAAACCGAACAGCACCCGTACTTCGACTATCACGAGCTGACCGCCCCCCTCGAGGCGACGGTGACCAAACGTACCGCGTTCGGCACCCACTGGGGCCTGATATTCTTCTTCGGCGACGACCCCGAGCGCATGCGTGATCTGCTCAAGCATCAGGAAGAACTTGATTTTTACGTCTGATCCGCGACAGTGCCTGACAATTCGTCGATCACCGCCATCGCCAGGTGAGGAGTCATATCGTAATGCCGTCGGATACCGATTCCCCAGCCGTTGAAGCGCGTCTAGCGCCTCGACTGGAGCAACTGGACGAAGCGCTGGCCATGCTGGCACAGGCGCCGAGCTTCTCTCGGCCCGCGCGTGCCACGCGTGTTTTCGACATTGCCCGTCGGGTCCTGCTGGAACCCGGCGGTTGCGAGGCGCTGGAGCTTCGCGCCGCGGCGATAGATAGCTCGGGACTCTTCGCCGACTCCGACTGGGCAACGCCGCAACATCTGTTGCCGGCGTTGACGCCGTTATCGCTGGGTAGCCCGGACGCCAATACGGTGACGATCGAATCGCTGAGCGAGCTGCGCCTGTTGGCGGTGGCAAAGGGCGATTATCCGCATGCCTTGATCTCCGCCGAACACGCCCACCACTATCTCACCCAGGTGCTGGCGCTCAATCTGCCGCGGCTATTCGATATGGCCAGCGAAGCGGAACGCGAGACTCAGGGCCGTCTGGCCGACGTCCCGCGTACGCTCTTTCGCTATCTGGCCGAGCGTATCGGCTTCGAGTTCATCATCGACGTGATGATCGATGAAATCTGGCGGTTGCTGGAACAGCGCCCGCTGCTGACCGATTCGATCCGCCAGATGATTACCCAGATCGCGCTCTGCCAGGCCAATCCGGAGATCGATCTCGGCACCAGCGGGCAGGGCGCCGCACGCCTGGTCAGCAGCCTGTTCGGTCCGACCCAGGGATGTCGCGAAGACCCCGGTGTCGGCGTCTACGCGGAAAGACTGTCGGCGATGGACATTCCTGCGCTGCAGCAGGAAGCCTCCGGCATGGCACGCGCCATGCGCGATATCGGCCTCGTATCGCCTTACCACCCGGTGCTCCTGCGCTATCTGCTCGACAATAACGATCACCTGATCAGCGAAGCCCTGGGGCTATCGACGACCGGGCGCGACTGTCTGTTGTGCTATCACGAGTTGGTGAGAGCGCTGGTCGATGGCATTGCCTATCCGGAGACGGCGCAGGCCATCTACGGTCTGGCGATGCTGCTCGAGCGCGGCATTCTCTACCAACCGCCATTGGCTCCCGCCCTCTGGCGCCAGTTGGCACTGCCGCTGAGCGGAGGGTCGCGCCAGCGCCTGGCGTTGGCCTACGGGCAGAGCGTATCTCCCGAGGCGAGACTGCTCGAGGGGGTACTGTGCATGCTGGGTCTGCCGTTGGGCGTGGGACAGGGCAACAACCCGACCTGTCAGTCGGCAAGAGCGTTGTCGATGTGGGCGTACAACGACCCGGATTACCTGCTGCAGATGGTGGCCTGGGCGGCACGCGACGATGAAATCGTGATGCAGTTCGAAGGCCAGCCGATCTCTTCGATGGGCAGCGGCGCCGGGCTTTCGACGGGGCTGTCGCTGGATCTCGATCCCGTATCGTTGCTGGTCGTACCCCATCTGGATCGCATCTACGCCGAGATGGGGCGACTGTGCCTCGACCGCGAGGGAGATCCGCATCGCTGGGTCAATCCGGAGTTTCACGGTTGGTGGGCGGGGCGGGGCTTCCATATCATCGTGGATGTCACGACCGGCAAGATCGAGGCGCCGGAAACCTTCTATCGCCATTTCTATGCCACCTATCATCCGTTCTACAACGGCAACCAGCCGCTGGTCCATCCTCAGCCGGCCGGCATCGCCGTGACCGATAGCGCATCACGTTTCATCGGTTGGCACGCGATCACGATTCTGCGCGCCGCGCTCGGCCCCGATGACACCATGCGGCTCTACTTCTTCAATCCCAACAACGACAGCGGCCAGGATTGGGGCGATGGTGTCGTGGTCAGCACCGCCGGCAATGGTGAACGCTTCGGCGAGGCGTCGCTCCCCTTCGCGCAATTCGCGTCTCGGCTCTACATCTTCCATCTCGATCCCCAGGAGCAGGGCGCGCCTGCCGACGTGCGCGGCGAGGAGTTGGCCGACGTGATGGGCTATCTGCGGCGTAGCTGGGGCGCGGAACGCCTGACGGAGACGTGAGACCGGCCCGTTCCTGATTCAGTCGCAAAACGATTCAGTCGCAAAAACGACACCGCCGGAATCTCGTGGATTCCGGCGGTGTGCGTTGAATCGACCGACCCGGGTCTCGCGCAGGCGGACTCGCTCGAATATCTGCACAGACGGCGTCGCTCGAACGTTATCGCGCTTTTCTCAACCGCAATGCTGCCACTGTCTGCGCGATGCCGTAAAGCAGCGCGAGAATGCCGATCCACAGCGCGGTGGCGATCAAGCCACTCAGCGGGCTGACGACCAGCGCAATCCCCAGCAGCAGGGCAATCACGCCGCTCAGCACCGTCCAGCCTTCCCCCGGCACGCCGCGGCGCACCCGCAGCCCGAGGATCAGACGATTGACGCCGGCGACGATCAGCCATAGCCCGACGAGCACCAGTAGTGCACTGGCCATGGAAAGCGGATTGAAAATGGCAAACAGCCCGAACAGCACCGAGATGACACCGTAGAACACCAGCCAGCGCTTGTGGGCGCCTGCCGGCACGGTGGCCAGCGTCACCAGGCTGGTGACGCCCTCCGCCAGCGCCATGATGCCCATGATCCAGGTCATCGCGGCTATCGCCGCAAGCGGCCGGAAAATAGCGAACAGTCCGAAAATGATGGCAATGACGCCAAAGGCCATCAAGATCCCCCAACTGCGCCCCATGAATCCTCTTGCTCCGCTTGCCATCGTTCGACTCCTGATTGATTGCCCCCCTAGAATAGCAAAGTGCTCGAATCTGACCGGCTCGCTATGCTCGAGGCTCACTTTGCTCCACACGCATTTGCTCGACACCCCTTTGCTCGGCGCCCCTTTTCGCAGGAGAACGCTTGATGCGCGATACGACCTCACCCTCCGCCCCTCTGGCCATCGTCACCGGCGCTACCGCCGGCCTAGGGCTGGAAACCGCCAAGGGTCTGGCGAGCGCCGGCTATCGTGTCATCGTCGCCGGTCGCAACCCCGAGAAGGGCAAACTCGCCTGCCATGCGGTCCGCAATCATCAACCTGGCGCCGAGGTTCGCTTCGAACTGCTCGATCTCGATAGCCTCGACTCGATGCGCCAGTTCGCCACCCGACTGCGGGAGAGTGAGTCCTCACTGCAACGGCTGATCAACAACGCGGGGATCATGGCGCCGCCCAGATTCGAACGTACCCAGGACGGCTTCGAGCGCCAGTTCGGCGTCAACTATCTCGGCCACTTCCTGCTGACGAGCCTGCTGTTGCCACTGCTGGTTGCCGCCGCGTCCTCGAAACCCGAATCTCGGCCACGCGTCGTCCAGCTATCGAGCCTGGCGCACCGTGGCGGCAGGATCGATTTCGGCGATCTCGATAGCGCCAAGCGGTACGACCCCTGGCGCGCGTACCGTCAATCCAAGCTCGCCATGCTGCTGTTTGCCCAGGCACTCCAGACACAGAGCGATCAGCACGGCTGGGGCCTCCTCAGCGTCGCCGCACATCCGGGGCTTTCCCGCACCGCGCTATTCGATGCCGGGGTGAAAAGCCGCGCGCTGATCGGCAGCGCCTTCAAACTGGTGATGCCATTGATCAGCCAATCCGCCGCCGAAGGCGCCAGGCCCACGCTCCACGCCGCGCTCGGAGACGATGTCCGCCCCGGCGACTACTTCGGCCCCGACGGCTTCAGCGAAACCAAGGGCGCGCCCAAACGCGCTCATCGCAGCAACGCAGCCAAGGACCAAGCGGTAGAAGATCGACTGTGGGAGGTGTCGTGTGAATTGACCGGGGCGGCGTGGACCGATCGATCTGTCGCAGCTGGCCAATGACGCCGGTGGGAGCGTTTCGACGTTCCACGATGACTCCAAAATCATCCCGCCCACCTCGTCGATACGGTAGAGGGAATCTACGCCTCTGCGCCCGGCACAGTTCATCGAGAATTCAGCCGATTTTTTGAAATCGATCATGGGGCTTCGTTGCCGATCGCTTAGCGGATTGGGTCACTCGGGCAATTGCACTACGCTAATGCCAGTGCCCCTGGCAGCCAAGGTGCTGGCGCTCTTGCGATCGTTATCATGCCCAATTTGGGTTACACCAAGGATCGAAAGCCCCCTGTTTATCGCCATTGATAGAAGGAATTTTAAGTGACGGAATCCGTTGAGGTAGGAAAATTCAAAATCACATGGTTGCTCGACGGTACTTACCCATGTACCCCCGATTTCATACCGGGAGCACGCTCCGAAGAAGGCCGGCATCTCTACCAGAAAGCTGGCCTTCCGCCAGAAGGGCCCTCGATAGAGCCCTTTCATGCCTTCGCCATCGAGTGGCAAGATCATCTGTGGCTCATCGATACAGGGTGCGGCCAGGAAGCTGGGCCGGAACGGGGAAAGGCCCCCGAACAATTACGATCAATCGGCTACGCACCTGAAGATGTCGAGGGAATCATCATCACGCATCTTCACAAGGATCACACCGGCGGACTCCTGACGCCGGAAGGTCGCGCCCGCTATCGAAATGCGCAGCTTTACGTTGGCGAAAGTGAAATGGCGTTCTGGACTGGATCACACGTTCCCGAAGGCAATATGGGCGACCATAAAGTCACGAAGGCGGTACTCGAGCAGTACGAAGGACGGATCAAGGTCGTGCCGGATAATGCCGTAATCGTTCCGGGACTGAAATTCGTGCCTTTATATGGTCATTCCCCCGGCCATACGGGCGTAATGATCGAGGACCGTGGTCAGCAGATGTTGATGTGGGCGGATCTCATGCATTCGTCGGTGCTCCAGTTCCACTACCCCCATTGGAGTGTGGTCCCTGACATGGATCCCGAGCGTGCGGTAGCCACACGCTTGGAACTTCTCGAGCAGCTGGTCGAGGAAGATACGATGGTGGCGGGTTCGCATACGTATGGTACCGGCCGCGTCCGGCGAGGAGAGATCGCGTACGAACTGGTGCCGATGGATGCCGACGATCGACACTGAAGCGCCTCAAGCGCCTCCTATCGATCGATTCCGAGAATGATTCGAAGGCCTTGAAAAGACGGCTCCTGGATTATTTCAGGAGCCGCCCTGATTGTCAGTTTCCCGTTGGTGGTTGGCAACAACATAGATTGACACAAAAGCCATTGAAAACATTGAGAAAAATAGAGGCTCTAAATGTCAGTCTCGATAACATAGTCTGACACAGGCCACTGCCACACCAAATAAAGCCCTGTTTTGGAAACAACATAAATTGACAAAAGCCTCTCTGCGGGCTCGTCTCCGAGCCCCTAGCAACCTAGGGATCAATGCCTCAGCGAGTTTCTGTGCCAGCGGCCCAAAGAATAGCCGCAGCCATTCGTGCTATGGGTCGCTGGTTTTAGGGATCTCTCAATCCTTTCCCATCTGAAGTCCTCAAGCCAGCCGCGGATCGCGGAAGTATCTGTAAGTATCTCATCATGGATACTTGATCATTTTTTAGCCAAAGACTCATGACCCTCGAGGCTGCGGAAGCATTTGCTAGATGCTGTTAGGCGATACACAGCGACGATATGGCCAGTCGCCGAATCCGTGTGACAAACTGTATCTTCAGTTGCTGGCTGCGAGAATTCGTTGGCGTCTAGCCCTCCCCTTAAAGACGCCTAAAACCCCGCCCCGATATGGCGGGCCCAGACTGGTGACGAGCCCACCGAAATCGGTGGGCTCGTCACCAGCCTGTAATCGCCTTCAGGACATGGAGCATCGGTATGGCCATTTACGAGGAAATATTGGCGTGGGCGGATAGGCTGCCACCGTGGCGCCACGATGCCATGCGTCGGATATGCGTTCAGGGCGGCTGGAGTGAAGAGGATCTTGTAAAAGTCCTTGACCTCGCCAAGCAGCATCATGGAATTGCCAGTGCATTTGAACCTGCCCCACAGCCAATCAGGTTCACTACAGAGCATTTCCCGGCCGAAGCCGATCAGAACCAGACCGTTGTTCTTAGGTCCCTGCATGCGCTGACCAATGTGGGAAAAATCCCAAGCGACCAAGCTCTGGAGTTTCAGCCGCTGGGGCTCACCATCGTGTACGGGGGTAATGGCACAGGAAAGTCCGGCTACGCGCGAGTTCTGAAACAGGCGTGCAGAGCCAGGAGCCCGGGCACCGTATACGCAAATGCCTATGCCGAGGACTATCAGCAGCTCAGACCGAGCGCCACTATCGACTTCGCACTGGACGGCGCGTCAGAGCAGACAAACTGGAGTGGACAACGAGGCCATGTTTCCCGGCCCGAACTCAGGGGCATCTCAGTCTTCGATGGCGACTGTGCACGTCACTATCTCCAGTCCAGACAGACCGCCGCCTTTCAGCCGTCCGCCTTGACGTATCTCCAGCAACTGGCCAGTGGTCTCAATCAGGCACTGGGCCCACGGCTTCAGGCAGAGATAGCTGGCCTCGCCACAGACGTAACGCCGTTCAATGTCATTCCCGTCGATACCGAGGCCGGTCAGGCAGTGCACCCGATTGGCCCAACCACCGATCTGACGCGGGCTCGTGTATTAGCCACGCTCACTGTGGATGAGCACGCTGAACTCTCGAGACTGCCGCAGGAGATCAGCGAGGCAGACCCCACTGCCAAGGCAGCAAACCTCGAAAACGCTGCAACGAGAGTCGATGAGCTGGCCAACAAGATCACCGCAGCCGCCAACATCGTGTCTGATGATGCGCTGGATGCCAGGCACTCGGCACATCGTAATCTGATAGAAGCAGAAGCTGCCGAACACGCAGCCTCTGAGTTGTTGCAGGCGGGAGATGCCACACCATTGCTCACCGGAACAGGGAAAGGCCCATGGGCGGCACTGTTCAACGCCGCACGCGAATATTCTACCCGCACGGCGTACCCTGATCAGACGTTCCCGGTTACCGATGAAGGAGCTGTCTGCGTGCTTTGTCAGCAGAAGCTGACGCCGGAAGCGAAAGATCGCCTGAAACGGTTTGATCGCTACATTCAGGACAAGGCGGCAGAAACCGCCCATGCTGCCCGTAATGCTTGGAAACAGATTACGCGCAATGTTGACCAGGCGGACGTGGCTTTTGCTGCTTCACCAAACATGTTGAAGAGCTTGGGCGCGCGCATAGCGACGCTGCCGGACGAGATCCAGTTCTTCCAGGAAGACCTGACTACTCGACTTCAATGGCTCAGAGCTGCCGTTCTCACCGGTGAATGGCAGAATCGCCCAGCCTATCGTAGTGCAAACCCAACAGCCTCACTTTACCACATCGCCGATACTCTCCGCGCCGAAGCGGCTCGATTGCGCGCGAACCTTGATACGGCGGCATTAGCGGCCAAGAGGCTGCGTCTGAAGGAGTTGGAAGCACGACGGATACTTTCCAAGCATGTCGAAGCTATCGCGAGTGTGACTGAGAATCTCGCTCACCAGGCAAAGCTTCAGCGCTGCCTGGATGATATTGGCAACACGCGCGCTATCAGCATGCTCGCGAGCCAGTTAGCCAAGAGATACGTTAGCGGCGCGCTGGCTGGCACGATGAACAAAGAACTCAACAGACTAGATCTGTACCACATTCGGGCCGGTGTCAGCTCAAGCGGTGATGCTGGGGCCGTGAGGCTGGGAATTCAACTTAAGGAATGCCAGCTTGAGCCCCACCTAGTCCTCAGCGAGGCTGAGCAGCGCATGTGCGCGCTCGCGTACTTCTTCGCAGAGCTTCAGCAGTCGGGCTCCTCCTCTGGGATCGTGTTCGACGATCCAGTTTCCAGCCTTGATCACAGCCATCGAACCGCCGTCGCGCGCAGGATTGTTCAGGAGTCTGCCCACCGCCAGGTGATTGTATTTACGCACGATGCAGTGTTCTTCGGAGAGTTGGCCACTTTTTGTCAAGATGCCCAGTTGGCCCCTGAAGTGAGGTCGATCAATTACCGGGCTGAAGGCCCTGGCTATATCGATGCCGGTTTGCCTTATGACATGCGCAAATACAAAGAGCGAATTGCGTATCATCGAGATGACTATCATCAAATTGCCAACAGCTTCAGTAACCCGCCTGGGGACAATGAGCGGCTTGCGATGCGCAATGCTTACGATGATCTTCGCGTTACGATCGAAGTTGGTATCGAAGATACGATACTCAATGAAACCGTGGTGCGATTCCGCGACGGCATTTCAGTTGGACGACTAAATGGTGTGATGATCGTCAATGAGGCTGATTACCGCGAAGTGCAGCGTCTGCATAACAAGTGCTGCCGCAACGTGCGCGCGCATTCACATGCAGCCGGACAGCAGCGACCCGTGACACAACCAGCTGAACTCCTGCAAGATATCGAGGACGTCAGCGCCTTATTCACGGATATCCGCCGGCGCCGGAGATAAGCGGCGGTCGCATTCTGGCCTTCTTCTTAATGTCTACTAATGGCCGAATGCGACCCGAAGCAGACATGGCGGGGGAAGGCGGCAGAGACGTCCACTCGGTATATGCTGCATGCGCGATGTTGGGAATAGCTATGACAACAAAGAAACGGCGGGTATGGAGGCGATCTCAATGGCGCTGAATCAAGTCGGGGCCCGAACGGAAGGCGACGTGTTCCAGGGGCTATTCTTTTGGCGACAGGCCGCCGACCTTCTTCGACCTGCCTCAAGGGTTGAACGTGTCGTACTGGAGCACGACGAGGCTGACGGCGTGGATGACGTGGCCGTGTTCTATCGCAAGCCCGGTGTCAACGCCGGCGGCTGGATGGTGAGCGCCGACTACTTTCAGCTCAAGTACCACGTCGACAACCGGAATTCGTACAGCTCCGACGCCTTGATCGATCCAGGTTTCATCAACGCGAAGTCCTCCCTGCTCCAGCGATTCCATTCCGCCTATACCAACCTTGCCTCAGAGCATGCCGACTTTAGACTGCATCTTGCGTCCAACTGGCGCTGGAAGGACGACGACAAGCTGGCGCAGCTGTTGCGCGAGTACGATGGCGAATTACCTCGGAAGTTCTTTGATGACGGCCCCCGGGGCGACCTTGGCAAGGTGCGCGAGAGGTGGCGAACCCACCTTGGGCTTGAGGACGACGCTTTCAGAGCATTCGCGAAGACGCTGCGGTTTCAACTGGACCACTTCGGACGCCGAGACTTCAAGACATACGTCTACACGACGCTGGAGGTGGTCGGTCTAAAAACTCCAAGTGCCGATCGGACCGCGTGCCCCTACCAGAGCTTGATCCAGCAGTTTTTGATGAACGGTCCGAACTCCTTCGATGAAACGTCATTTCGGGAGCTGTGTGAGCGCGAGGGCCTTCTGACCACTCGTTCCTGCGGCCATCCCCGACCTTTAGCGATTGGTGTTCGCAGTTTTGTTCGTTTTGCAGAACGGCTTGAGTCAGAGGTCGACGAGATGATCTGTGTCTCGAACAATTTTGAGGGACGTCATCTGGCGTCGGGCGGCTCGTGGTATACCGCCACATCCCAGCTGCTTTCTTTTCTAAGCGATCCTGATCGTCGCGCACGATTAAGAGGTGTTCCGTCTGCAATCGCCCTGGAGTGCCATGGCTCATTCGCGCTTTTGGCTGGATGGGAGCTGAGTCGGAATTCCGGCGTAGACCTCGCGCCGATCCAGAAACCCAGCCTGGAGATTTGGAGCCCATCGCCGGATGCCGATTGCGCCACTTCTTGGATCGCCCAGGAGTTCGAATTGGCGTCCGAAAACTTGGATATCGCCATTTGCTTGTCGGTCACACATGACGTACGCGCGGATGTCGAAGCATTTCTGACAATGGAGGGCGCGCCCCAAGTTGGCCGCCTCGTGGTGGTGAGCCCCGACGGTGGCCCATCCCCGCAGAGTATCAAGGGGCCAGACTATGCGTACCGACTCGCTGTACAGTTTCCTAGCGTACTCGCAAAAGCTCGTCGGTCCCGTGCGGCTTGTGCCCATATTTTCTTCGCATGCCCGAACGCGCTTATGTTCTTCATTGGTCAGCAGCGCGAAGCGCTTGGCCGAGTTACGTTGTACGAGTTTGACTTCGGTATAGAGAAAGATGGGTCGTACAGCAATTCGATTTCGCTTCCGGTGGCGCCCAGCCCCCGTAACGAAGCGCATGAGGTCCCCGATGATTCTACAGTCTGATTTCAACAAGTTTTTGCAGGAGATCCGCCCGACGCAAGCGATGCGAGATCAACTTATCACAGGGCACAAGACCCTGCGCGACCGCCTTAACGCGGAACAGGACCTTAAACCAATCCTAGTTAGTGATTTCTTGCAAGGCAGCTATCGTCGTCACACCGCGTTGCGTCCTAAGGGCGACAAGCGCTCCGACGTTGATATCGTTATCGCTACTAAGCTTGACGAGACCGAGTATACGCCTAAGGAAGCTATGGCCCTCTTCGAACCCTTCCTGGATAAGTATTACAAGGGGAAGTGGCGTCCCCAAGGCCGCTCCTTCGGCATAGAACTGAGCTATATAGAGCTCGATATTGTTCCGACTTCTGCTCCTGCGCAACAGGAATACGGAATACTTCGATCTGACGCCGTCACTTCTGACGACGACATCTTCGAAGCCCGGGACTGGCGGCTACATCAGTCTTGGCTCGCACTAAACAACCGCTCGCGCATCGACGCAAAGTTGCTGCTTGATCAAGCCACCAGCGAAGCAGAATGGCAGGCGAAACCACTTCGGATCCCGGATCGCGATGCAGACGAGTGGGATGATACTCATCCCCTTGAGCAAATTCGCTGGACTCGCGATAAGAATTTACGGTGCAATGGGCACTTCGTTAACGTAGTGAAGTGCATTAAGTGGTGGAGGCTCGAGCATTATGCCGCCCCCGCACACCCGAAAGGGTTCCCACTCGAGCGCTTGATCGGAGAGCACTGTCCCGATGGCATCGAGTCCGTGTCAGAGGGCGTAGTGAAAACGCTCGAAGCGATTGTGAGTAGCTACTCCTTCCTAGTGCTTATCAGAGAGAAACCGACGCTTCCAGATTACGGCGTTCCGTCGCATGATGTGTTCAAGCGCATCACCGGAGAGGTTTTCTGCACGTTCTACGACCAGGTTAAGACTGGAGCTGACCTATCGAGGCGGGCTTTCGATTCCGAAGACCGCACGGAGAGCGGTAATCTCTGGCGTAAGATGTTCGGCGCCAAGTTTCCCGAGCCGCCGAGCAATGGGTCGGGAAAGGAAGGAGGCTTCACCCCGCCCACAAACCCAGCTACGCCTGGCACTGGCCGGTTCGCGTAGAGGAGGGTGAATGGTGGACGAGGCACCAAAGTCTATTCGGGTCGCACTTGATCGACTTTTAGGCGTGCCCGGCATAGCATTGGATTCGCACCCAGAATTCATCTCGGCTGAGTCTGCTTGGGCAGTTCGGCTTCGACTGACCTCTCCGCAATCCTCTGACTTCGTGCCTGAGCAAACGCGCTGGGTCGTTCTCATTGATGGCTCCTATCCTGCCGGTAGAATACGCATCTTTCCAGCTCAGAACGGTGGCATTATCCACACGTTTCCGCATCAAGATCGGAACGTCGTGTCCACCTCGAATCACGCAACTTGGCGCACCGGCAAGCTGTGTCTCGATAGTCCATCTCAACGCCTCGGGCGCATCGCTGGAGGTCTGGAGCCCAAGGACGATGTAGAACAACGGTTACGCTGGCACGTCGAGCGTTGTCTCGCTTGGCTAGAGGTTGCTGCAAATGACCAGTTGATGGTCGGAGACGAGCCGTTTGAAGTTCCACAGTATCCTTTTGATCTTATCAACCCCTGCTTAAAAGTGATTCATGATGAGGGGGAAGACTCTTGGCCAGCCTGGGGTAAGCAATTAGGACACCACGGTGAAGTTCACTGGAGCGTGATTCCAAACCTTGATAAAACAATTGTCGCGGAGAAGTTTTTCGACTCGCGTGGTGATCGGATTCGAAGTTGTCGTCGCGGCTATCAATCAAGTGAAAACCCGTGGATCGGCTACTGGTGGCTATGGCCATCACCAATCGTGACTCCGCCGTGGCATGCTCCAGGTACGTGGGCCGAGCTCCGACGAGCCGGAGCGAGGCTCAATGTGGATATCGATGGTTTTTTTCGATGGATGGTCCACCAAGCCCGAGGAAAGGAGGACGTGATCATTCTCCTCGGGTATCCGATTCCCTCGCGTTGGAACGGGGCACCAGTTGAGGTTCATTGGCAGGCTATCTCGTCGCCTGAAATTCCTAAAAATATCAAGCCGATGAAAGGGTTTCGGGACAACGTACGCGGACGGTATGAGCGACTGCGCTGGGAAATCTTAAGCGGGACCAAGAAATTATCATATCTGGCGACGGAGAACTGGCATCCAGACCGACTGCAGGCGCGCGGGCGACTGCACGCAGAAATCCGAAAACGCTCAGTGGCTTTAATCGGTGCCGGTGCCCTCGGTTCTGCCGTTGCCGAACTCTTGGTGCGTGGTGGTGTAGCCGAGATCATCATCATCGACCATGATGCACTCGAAGCCGGAAACCTTGTGCGTCACACGCTCACAGGTGAAGCCCTCGGACACAATAAGGCGAAAGCCTTAGCAGAGAGACTCCAGGCAGCTGCTCCGATGTCGCAAGTCAACTCGTTGGCGACACCACTTCCTCAAGGCCACGCACTGCAGACGCTCTTGGAGCCCTTCGACGTCGTTCTGGACTGCACTGGTGACGATGATGTCCTCAGACGACTCGACGTGGCTTGGTGGCCTGTCCCCCGACGATTCCTCTCAGCTTCTCTGGGGTTCTCCGCAGCTCGATTGTTTTTATTCAGGGCGCACGCGTCTCGTTTTCCGTTGGAGGAGTTCACGGATGCCGTCGAACCATGGCTTGAGGAAGAGCGTTCCAAATGGACGGCGGCTGGGGAGACGCTTGAGGGTGCGGGCTGTTGGTCACCTTTGTTTCCGGCGCGAAGCGACGACGTATGGCTTGCAGCAGTTGCGACGGTCAAATACCTAGAGCGATCTGAGATGGGAATGGTTCCAGGTGGTCTCCGCGTTCTTGAGCAACGCTTTGACGAAGGTCTTGCGGGCTACCAGGTCGTTGAGCTAGAGAGAGCATGTGACGATTCGTCGTCATTCAAACTTGAGTCTGGCCAATAACGGGGTTACTCGATGATTTGCGGTAGCGACTGGATCACGCCATGCCGGGGATATACCCTTCGATTGACGGTCGCCTCATGGAATCAAATTGATCGCGAGTGCAGGCACTCCGGAGAGATTGAAACAGGCGGTATTCTGGTCGGACACTACACGACCGATAAGTCGACAGCCGTTGTGATAGAAGCACTATCCCCGCCAAAGGACTCAACTCGCGGCCGGAGTTGGTTTCATCGAGGAGTCAGGGGGTTGCATGGGCTACTAGAGAAGCGCTGGGAGAGCCAAGTTCGCACCTACTACATCGGCGAATGGCACTACCACCCAGCCAATATTGTAGAACCAAGCGGCGATGACTTGGCTCAGATGTACGACATCAATGCCGATTCCCGATACAGTTGTCGGGAGCCTGTGATGCTGATCGTTGGCCAGGCGCAGCGTGGTGACGAACGACTGGCTAGAGCCTTTGTCTTCCCACAGGGTGAGTTGCACATTGAGTTCAAAGAGCACACAGCTGCTGGACGACGAACTGACGAACTGTAGTTTATTAAGTGCAGCATGATGCGCCAATCCGACATGAAGGACGGGCAGCGGCCTCGATGCGCACGCAAGAAGAACTTTCGGTCTCAACATTACAAAGCTTTCTTTGCAGAAAGGTGCAATGGCCAGCTTGAAACCTGAATTCAAACATTAAGCGCAGCACCTGCGGTTTTCAGTGCGCCTGAGTATTCGCCCAGAAACACCTGTGCCGGTGTCCGATACCCCAAGCGCTTCCTGGGGCGATCGTTCAGCTTGGTAACGACCCTCCTGAGTGGTGAGTCGGTCACTTTTCGGAAGTCCGTCCCTTTCGGAAAATATTGGCGAATCAGTCCGTTGGTGTTTTCGTTAGTGCCACGCTGATATGAGCAATACGGGTCGCAAAAGTAGGTCTTTGCCGAGACGGCTTTAGCAACCTCACGGTGCTCGGCGAACTCCGACCCATTATCCAGTGTGATGGTGTACACCGCGCCTCGGCGTGGTGATAGCAATCGGACCATCGTCTTGGCCGCCCCAGTAGCTGTGATCCTCGGTAGCCGTGCTGCCAGCAGGTAACCGCTGCGTCTCTCGACCAGCGTTACCAGGCCGGATTCCTTATGACCCTTGAGCACCGTGTCGCCTTCCCAGTGGCCAATATGACGCCGCTGTTCGACGTCGGCAGGGCGGTGCTCAATACCCACCCGATGTGGGATCTTGCCCAAGCCCGCGCGCTTGGCCAGATGGCGTTGATATCGACGTTGCTGCGGCAGGCGCAACCGCTTCCATAGCTGGCCACCTCGTGCCTTGTCGTCACAGATCAGCGAGTAGATCCATTGATGGCTCACGTAAGCACCGTTGGCCTGGGCCATGAAGCCACTGATCTGTTGAGGACTCCACTCGTCAAGCAATTGTTGGGTCACCCACTGGATTAGGCTCGGTAGCCGCTTGGTCACTTTCCAGGCCGAGCGCCGCCGGTGATCGCTTATTGCCTGAGCGTGTCCGGGTTCATAGCCGTCTGATGCCGCATTGCGCCGAACTTCGCGGTTGATGGTACTGCTGTGGACTCCCAGCGTTCGGGCGATTTGTCGCTGGCTGATGCCGGTCTCAAGGTAAGCGAAAATTTGGTATCGTTGGATCTGGGTCAGTTGTCGGTATCCCATGCTCTGCTTCACTTTGGTCAGTAAAGTCGAGAGGGTACCGGCGCTGGCCCTCCTTCCTCTACCTGGTGGTCCAAAGTGCTGCGGTTATTCTATGAATCCAGGTTTTCCGATGTCGCGAACGCATGGTCGCGGTCTGACTTCAGCAGTGATCTATCAACAGGATGTTCAAAGGAGCAGGATTTCATGGCAGCACTGGATAACGTTTTTCATGGCCTCCACCAGCAAGGCTTGCTGATCCTGGCCAACGTGGCTGATGCTGGCGGCGCGCGCCTCGTCGAGCGTCTGGGCAGTAAGGCAGTAGCCACCAGCAGCGCGGCGATGGCCTGGTCCCACGGCTACCAGGACGGTAACAAGCTTCCGCTGTCGCTGCTAAGCTCCACCATCGGTTCGATGACGCGGGTACTCGGTGTACCACTGACGGTGGATATCGAAGGGGGCTATTCGGACGATCCCGAACAGGTCGCCAAAGTCGTCGAGGCCGTCATCACCGCGGGCGCGGTTGGAGTCAATATCGAAGACGGCGTGGCCTCCCCCAAGCTGCTCGTGCACAAGATCGACGCCGCCAGGAGGGTGGCCAATCAGCACGGGGTCAACCTATTCGTGAATGTGCGCTGCGACGTCTACCTGAAAAACCTGGTGCCAACTGAGCAACGCCTGGAAGAGCTTCTCAAGCGCGGCGCACAGTATGCCAGCGCGGGCGCGGACGGATTGTTCGCCGCAGGCGTCGTTGAACCTCGTGAGATCGCCGCCGTGTGCCGGGAGTCAAGTTTGCCGGTCAACCTGCTCTGGCGCACAGGCCTGGCAGCTCCCAACGAGCTGCAACGCCTTGGCGTCAGGCGTCTGAGTGCCGGCTCAAGCATCGCAGAGTTCTTGTATGGTGCCATGGACGGATTGGCCCGCAGCTTTCTGGACAGTGGGCAACTCGACACCCATACCTTAAAGGCCCATACCTACGGCGAGTTGAACGCACTGATGGCCCTTCAGATCGACTGATCTTACTTGTACGCAAGGGTCGATATGTAGTGGTTCACTGAAACCGGACACCCATTTAGGTGGTATCTTCGCCACCAAAGCAGAAGTGATCCATGGCCAGACAACGTCGTTCCTTTTCCACCGAGTTCAAGCGCGAAGCCGCTGGGCTCGTACTTGATCAAGGCTACTCCGTAGCTCAAGCCGCTCGCTCCGTCGATGTCGGTGAAACGCCGCTGAAACGCTGGATCGATCAGCTCCGTGCGGAGCGTGGTGGTGTCACGCCTAAATCAAAAGCATTGACGCCCGAGCAGCAGCGAATCCAGGAACTCGAGAGCCGCACCACCCCGCCGGCAACGGTAGCCGAATAACCGAGGAGCCCAGGGGGTCAATATTACTCCGGCGATTCAGAGCCAAAGGGGGTCACTTTTCAGTCGGCGTTGACAGATACACAGAGCGCTTGGAGGATGCCGGCATCGCCCCGTCTGTCGGGAGTGTCGGCGACTCATATGACAACGCGCTGGCCGAGACGGTAATCGGGCTGTTCAAGACGGAGGTGATCCGCCGAAGCGGGCCATGGCGACACCTGGAAGCCGTTGAGTTCGCTACCCTGGAGTGGGTCGACTGGTTCAACCATCGGCGGCTCCTGGAGCCGATCGGCAACATGCCACCGGCCGAACGAGAAGCGCTGTATTATGAGCAACAGGATCAGGCCAAGAAGGCGGCCTGACTCAAACCAGCGGGTCTTCGAGATAGCCGGTACGGTTCACTTCCTGTTGAGACCCTCTGCGTACACGCTTCATATAAGCATCCCCCCCCATTGGCTTATCGAAACCTGGCGGCCCTTCCCATTGCCTGGATACACCTGAAGCTTTTAGTACATCGTCGTTGCTAACACCACTACGAATGAGCTGCTCCAAATCGCAATCAAAGTGGCTCAAAATCGCTATCCAAGCCCCATGAGGAACGGATGTAAAAAGTTCTTTGTTTGAACTATTCAAAGGCAAGTTTAGCCTCGAGATTTCAGAGACAGCCCAAATGACTCGTCGAAGTCGGAAATGCCAGACTGATTCCGCATTCGCCTCAAGCAGCCTAGTTAATTCTGGATATACGACTTTGCGCAACTTAGGATCACCAATCACTCGTTTGGGCAACAATGCCAACATATTGCTTATATTCACCCGCTTCTGCTTCTGAGTAATCTTATAAAGCCGCTCAATGCCATCACTCAATATCTGAGCATAAAATTCATCATTAAAAGAAATGCTGGCTTGAGGCGTCTCGATGTCAGGAGCTCCGTTATAAAGTATATTAGTCAACCACGCTTTGTCATGTTCATTGATCCAACGGGTGACCTGATAAGCGTTATCCCACAAATATTCCAAATCAGCACCAGGCTTAGCGGCCACTAGAATTTTAATTCTATCACGGCATTGCTTCCTTTTACTTTCGGAGTGTTTTTTTACACTATTGTGTGTTGGTGCTGTCTTAGCACTGAACAACACAGACTCTTCTAATAGACATTTTTCAAAACGATCAACACTTCCGAACAAGTGGTGGCATATGACAAGATGCCTCACGAGCGGCATATCAATTTGTCCTCTCGACGCCGAAAGCCTGATCCACTGCGTGCTGGCACCATTGGCATAGGCTTTGTCTATCTTCGAAAGTAAATCGTCTCCGTAGGTGGCACGTATGCTATCGAACAACTTAGCCACACCAAATAGGCTACCGTGATAGAAACCCTTTATTCTTGCTTGCCGACGATAGCAATCGGCCAATATCTTGTAATCGACGCTAGGTAGATCGCGCTGTAAAACCGCGTTTACGAATACGGCATATTGATGTTCCATATCCGATGCCATCCTAGAAGACGATGGCATGATCGGGTTCCAGCCACAAATGCATCCTTCACTCGGGTTCGGCAAAAGCTTTAACTTGCGGTAAAAGGGGTGGGAACAATTCGGACAAGAGGGTAGCAACACTTCCCCATGCTGCCAACATGCTGTGACGCCAGGCATCTGATGAGCTCGATGCCAATACGAATAGCCAGACTCGACAACATCAGCGCGAACGCAGGAGGGACAAATTTGCGGACGATTATTTCCTGATACCTCTCTACGCGGGATCCTGGCAACATCCACACTAACTGTCTGTACAAGCGGGTTTTTAGCGCAGCTTGACACGCCAACAAATGGTTTGTAAGAAGGAAAACTGGTGTTGCTTTTTAAAAGCTCAATGAAATTGTCTTGTTTTGTACCTGGCAATCTGGACGCAAGAATTTCAAGTTGTTTTGGAATAATTGCCATAGGGAACGGAGCTGTCCCAAACAGATCTTGATAAGTGTCAATTTCAGAATTGTTGCCTGAAAGAAGATGGTATCTAGAGATTCGAGATAGCAACAGTTCGTCCGGCATAGATGGTGGGAAAAAAACGATCATTGACATTCGACGTGTAGAACTCCCTCAAGCTGCGCTAAATGAGACTTTATTTTGCGGAGCATTCTACACAATATTGTGCAATCAAATACAGCCTGTTTCATTCGGCGGACGAATCGAAGCTGTTCTATACAGCGAAGAGTGTGTGACTACCTGATCATTGTTCTCCAGCTCCTGCCTAGCCCACTCCAATCGCCGCCGGTGAAAGTCATCACGATTTTCACAAACTGCAGCTAGTGCAGCGGTACACAGCGGAAGACGAGCGAGGTGCTTTTCAAATTTTGAAACCACGTCTAGTTCTCGACCGATCCTAGCTATAGTAATACGTACTGGCTTACCGGGTGTCGTCCGAAGCCGGTGGGAACAGTCAAAAACCTGCTTTGCCAACTGCGTATCGAGCTCCTCCACCGCGCGACTATTCCTATGGTAGCTGCGGTGAGATTCTCCACTCTGGATATGCCCGATCAGCCAATCTCTGTCATGCCTGTACAACCACGAGTAGTCACAGCACTCGCGAGCCAAGGAGTGCTGATACTGACTTATGAAACAGTCACGCCGAAATGCCAACTCCTTCGCATATCTCGCTTGGTTCCACAACAGTGTCCCATGTGACTGGGCCCTGATGATTCGGTAAACGCTCGCCACGGAGAAACCAGATGATGCAGCAATTTCCCCGGCACTGTCCCCCCGCATAGCCATGAGCAATACGTTTTGCTGTTTGGAGGCAACACCGGCAGCGACCACTGAAGCAGAACGCGACTGCAGGGCTACTAACTTTTCATTGATCTGATGAGAGGCGGGCCGCTTGTCTGAGAGCTGCCGATCGCTGCGAATCCCCTCCAGCAAGTCAACTTTCATCGCGGTTGCCATTAGTAAAACTTTGAGAGGATGCCGAGTCCGCCTAGGTTTGCGAAGTATCTTGGTAACCCATTGTGCGAGCTCATCAGAAGAACTCTTACGAAGAATTGAATACTCGCCGATACAGGGCAACTCAGCGAAGAAAGAATTCATGTGCCGTGCCAACGGCTGCAAATGCAGGCGACCTTGAACCGACGCCAAGCCGAGAGACTTTGCACCATCAAGGAGTACGGATTGGACTTTCCAGGCAGGACAGGGTGATTCGTTCGCCTGGAGGATGTTTAGGGAAGAAAGCGCGATTGCAATCAGCGTGCGATAGTGCTCTGGACCTACATCAGGAAGTAGCGCGTTTTCCTGCACCTCATCGTCACCCGGCAACTGAACGCGCTTTCTACATCTACTCAGTTTCCTGTGATCCACTGCTGCCAACAAACACGAGTGATGAGGACAGATCCAAACGCCTGGCAGCTGATGAACCCGATGCCAATAAGCGACCCCATGCTGATCAGCATCCTGAGTAATGCAATCTCGACAGAAGCGGATCCGCGAAGAGCTCTCCAAGCGACTGGCGGTGATACCTAAGCGGAGCTTCAGACCTCTCGCACTTCCCACCGACATCTGATTAAGAGCAGCCTGCAATTGTCCCACAGTCAGAAAAGGCTGGTAGTAAGGCAAGTGGGTATGACGACTAATGATCTCGGGAACCGTCAGGCTAGCCTCGGCAGGAAGCAGCTCCAGCAGACTGGAAAGGTGGCAGGGAAAAGGTACGTTATTGGCACAGCCAAGTTCGAGAAGATCAGCTGGAAAGACGCCATTGGTTAAACAAAGGCCATCTAGGCGTACTAACCTAGAAAGGATGCTGTGCAGCGTTTCATCAGGAAACGCTGATGGAAAAAAATGGAAGCGTCGCTTCATCTTTTCTCCTGATATTCATCCCTTTCGGTAAGTAGGGGAGAACTCAAAAACATCATCTTGGATCCAACCGGCGTCACGCATTGATTGCAGTGGATTATCATCCTCGCTAAACCTATGCGATTCTGGCTTACCTTTCACCGCCATCGCCAGAGGTATAGCCGGCTTAGGTTCTGAAACAGCTACCGGTGCCAATGCTTTTTTCGAAAAGCTGCGAAGCAGCTCCAGGCGAGCCGACCCTAATGCGGGGCCAGGAGCCATCATTTCGGATAGCTGGATGTCTAATGGCATGAGATCTTCGAATCGAGCCATTGCTTTTGGATCACCACTACGAAGCGCTGAAAGTGCCGGCTTCAGAATCTGCATTTTTGAATCGCTTACCAAACGAAGCGAGGCAGCAGTGATGCGCTCTTCACCACTCTGGATAGCGTAGCGCTGGGTGAGAACCAAAAGCTTCACTAGAAAATCGGTAACTCCTTGCGTGCGCTCGTACAATACGTTGTAAATGTCATCGCTCAGCTCATCTTGGTGTTTACACCATTGATAACTCCAAAGATTTTCTACCAGGAAGCGCCACTGTTCGTCCTCCCGCTCGAAACGCTTGAACTCGATTATTCCCAAACCACAGGTACGACGCGCATTCCTTAAAACATCAGAGAACAGGCTAACCATGGAGTTTGTTCCGATAAATATCACAGGAATACCAAGATTATTTACAAGATGCAGAAAAAAGTTAAGCATATTAAACTTGCCGCCCGTCTTTGCAAGGTGCAAGTTCTGAATTTCATCAATGAGTAGCGCTCCGATATAAAAATTACTCGCCACCTGCTCCATTTGCTGCAACGACTCGTTAATATTGCGAGCACGAAAGCGCTTAGAGTAATCCCTGTCACCAAGCGCTTCACCAATCGAGACGAAGAATTGCTGACAGAACCCCGAAAGAGATCCATCCCTTGGGCAGTCAAGCTTTAGCCAAGCTATTTGCGTATGAACGAATTGCTTGCCTTGATACCGTTCATGCTTAATGGTTTGAGGATAAAGACTCAGGATGGATTCAAGCGCCGTCGATTTTCCAATTCCGCTCAGGCCCACGAGACTAAACGTCTCTGCAGTCGATTTGAATCCATTGTGGTAGCTTTGGGACCGATTCAGTGAATGCAGATGTCTGACTGTATCCGGAGACTCAGGGTTTCTGCCCACGTAGCCCCTTCTTATCAGCGATGAAAACACCGACTCTAACTCTAAGTGCAAAAGCATCGGCTGAATGACGGAGCGTAATCGGTCAATACAATGGATGCGCAGCGAGCGATCAAGCTCTAGCTCCTCTGGACTAGCCAAAGGAGGAAAGTTCGCTAATAGCTGCATGGCAGCCTCTTCCGTCAAGATCTGAGGCAGCGCCTCAATCAGCGGATTCCCGGAATACTCCGCAATGGGCTGAGGAATATAATCAGCAAACACCTGTGTACGGTTCACTTGCCTGGTCCTGGACGCAAGCGCTTAAGCATATCGATAACCTTGGCACTCCGCTCACCTGCATAGGCTTCACGAGCAGCGGGAACAGCCGCTTCTTTTTGTGAATGATCATTGCCCCTGACACGGCGGTCTCAAGTTCCAAGTGCAACGCTATTGAAGGGTGCTCGGTCCGCCGACGGATTTCTTGAGCACCTCGGCGTAGACTTCCAGTGGGGTTCGCCAGTCCAACGTCTGGCGAGGCCTTGTGTT
>NZ_JBQXYB010000011.1:0-128992 GCF_052645315.1 Salinicola sp. V024 | reverse complement strand
CGTCGAGCTTCAGCGTGAGCGTCTCGTTCATGACCGACACTTTGACGTCGGAGACTCCCGGCAGGTTCTCCACACCGCCACGAATTTTCGCCGCGCAACTGGCGCAGTCCATGCCGCCGACCTTCCAACTGAGCGTGCCCTCGGTATCGGCCTCTTCGGCTGTCGCCATCGTCACGTCGCGGTCATGGTCATGGTCATGGTCATGGTCATGGTCATGGTCATGTCCGTGACAGTGGTCGTGAGCGTGAGCGTGGCTACCGTCACAGCCGCCGTGTGAATGGCTCTCGTCCGGATCACTATCCTGTCCAGCGGCAGCGGGCTTGAACTGGACGCCATAGCCAAGCCGCTTGACGGTCTTCTCGACTTGCTCCATCGAGGTTTGTCGCGTGTCCAGCCCAAGCCTCAGCGTCTCCTTCATCACCGAAACCTGAACGTCGGAAACGCCTTTCAGGCGTTCCACCGCACCACGGATCTTGCCGGCGCAGCTTGGACAGTCCATGCCTTGAACGGTCCACTGGTATGTGTTATCGGATACTTCGGAATTTGTAGCTGGCATGAAAAGTTACCTAGTTCAATTTCTCTGCTCAAACTCTAAACCTTCTAGTGGCTATAGAGTCAAGCCGCATCGTCTTACTGGTAGTGAAGCATGCGAGGCGGGTAGAAAACGACTTGCGAACGACTGCGACGGCCAATAGAAGCATGACTTTTGAGAATGGCCATAATGTTTTTCCGAGGCGTTTTTGATAAAAGTGGCCCGTCACGTTAAGGAGCAACCCATGCGATTTTCCTGTCGCCCCTGGATGGGGTGCGTGTTAGCGGTCTTCGCAGGGGCTCTAACGACGCTAACCTTCTCTCCCTTCGAGCTTTGGTGGCTGGGGCCGGTCGCCGTCGGCCTCATTTACTCAGGCCTGGATGACCTGACACCGGGTCAGGCAGCCCTGCGAGGCTGGTGTTATGGCATCGCGCTGTTCGCCACGGGAACCTCATGGGTCTACGTGTCGATCCATGAGTACGGTTACACGGGGGTGCCGCTATCGGTTTTCCTTACAGCCCTGTTTGCCGCCACCTTGGCGCTGTTCTATGCCATTCCCTTCTGGTTCTATCGGCGCTTTACTGGCTCGCGGCTAGCCTTTCTCTCCTTCGCCGGCGCGTGGGTGTTGATTGAAGTGCTACGGACATACCTTTTCACCGGTTTCCCTTGGCTATTGCTGGGGAGCGCGCACGTCGATTCTCCTTTAGCACCATTGGCCCCGATTGGCGGGGTGCTGCTGTTGACATTGGTTACCGCCCTGACGGGCACGCTGGGGGTGGAGTTCCTGCGTCGACGCTGGTGGGCAGGGGGCACGATCGCCGCTCTATGGCTGTTCCCCCTGATGCTTCCTACTCAGTGGACCATACCCAGCAAGGAGCCCGTACAAGTGAGCCTGTTACAGGGCAATCTACCCCAGCTAAGCAAATGGACAAACGAGGGGCAGCGTAACGCAGTCAGCAGCTATGCCCGATTGACCCGCAACATTGCTGAAGACATAGATCTGGTTATCTGGCCGGAAACGGCGATCCCCATGTATCAGCGTCAAGCCGAGCCGATGTTGGAGCGGGTTAAGGCTACTTTGCCATCAGGAGCCGAACTGCTCACCGGTATCGTGCAGCGCGACGACTCGGGCCGCTATTACAATGCTGTAGTCGGCGCCGGCGAGGTTACGGATGTGTACCGCAAGTCGCATCTGGTACCGTTCGGTGAATACATCCCGATGGAAAAACAGCTACGTGGCATTATCGCTTTCTTTGATCTGCCGATGTCAGACTTCACGGCAGGCAATTCCGAACAAGGCCCGATCCGAGCCGCTGGACTGCGCATCGGCACGGCGATCTGTTACGAAATTATTTTCCCGGATTTAGTGGCACAACGCGCCGATAACGCTGAGGTGTTGCTCACGGTGTCCAACGACACCTGGTTCGGTGACTCCATCGGGCCGCTTCAGCATCTGCAAATGGCCCGGCTACGCGCCCTTGAAAATGGTCGCTATGTTATGCGGGCAACGAACAATGGGGTGACGGCCATCATCGACCCGCAAGGTCGCATTATCGATCGCGCGACTCAATTCAGGATGACCACCCTCAACGGAGAAATCCGGGCCATGCGGGGACAAACGCCATTCACACGCACCGGAAGCTGGCCAACCTGGCTATTGTCAGCAGCGCTGGTTATATCCGGGGTACGCAGGCGAAATAGCTAAAAGACACCGTTATCGACAGATTAGGCAAGCCACTACAAAATGTCATTATGCGCATAGGCTTGCCCTGTAGGGTAGGCACATCGTGTTGTTTGGGGTAAAGTACCGCCATTTCACTTCACTTGGTCTATTTATAAGCTCTCATGCTAAGAATCCTTCGCTTCCTGCCTCGCAGCCGAAAATTACTGATTTTACCTATAGCTACGCTAGTCACGTTACTAGGAGCGCAGGAAATCTTCTCTGTGTTAAAAGCTTCTAATGGAGATGATGCGTCCCTTAACGAGGCTAGTTCGCCAAGCATTGAGTTATCTACTAGTTTCCAAGCTCAAGCTGACACCATGACAGCTGTTAAAGTCAGCACCAACTACAAATATACGGGCCCCGCTCAGGCTTCCACCGGACTTACCAAGCCCACGGCAGGCTCGCCACAAAGCCCCCTATTGGTAACAGACGAAGTTGAAACTACTCGCGTTTCTGAAACAACTGTCCAAGACAGCGTTGTTCGTGCGGCTACACCATTAAGCCCCAGCGTTCCTACAACCAAGCCGGAAAGTACTAAAGACGCTAGCAAACTGAATAGCCAGGCGCTGCACATGGCGATTCGACTTACCGACTCGGCAACAGAAACCAACGATCGCGAAGTTGGCGGGACTTCCGATGAAGGTTTATCTGTCGACCTAATACATAACGATGAAAAAGTAGACCTGGAAGAAGAACTGGTAGCCAACGAAAGATTCGTCCCATCTTGGGAAACTTATACCATTCAATCCGGCGATACTTTCGCGGACATGGCCGAACGCATTCTGGGACTAGGCTATGATGAAGTTATGCAGCTTCTCGAAGAAATCCCGGACGAAAGGACATTCACTCGCTGGCGTGTCGGTGATAACTTTGACTTTAAAATTAACGAATCTGGTGAATTATTGGCACTGCGAATCATGGAGGACGCACATTCCGGCCTCCTGATTGAACGCGACCACGACAGCAAGAGCTTTGAGGTTACTCGTCTTGAAAAAACGGCTCAGAAAACGGAGCGATTGTTTTCAGGAACCGTCAATGGTAGTTTTGCTCAGTCAGCCAGCGCCACTGGCTTATCTTACTCAGAAGTGTCTGATCTGAGCGATCTACTTTCGAAAAAGATAAATTTTCGCCGTGCTGCCCGGCGAGGAGATCAATTCCGAGTTTTGGTAGAAACCGATATGATTGAGGGTCAGGCTACTGATTCGCGCATCCTTGCTGCTCACTACAAAGGCAATAAAAGAGACCTAGCTATCGTTAGGAATCCTGCTGATGACAATTTTTATACCTCTGAAGGCTACAGCCTCTCCCCGGCATTTAACCGGAAGCCGTTTAAAGGCGACTACAGGATAAGCTCGCCTTTTAACTTGCGGCGAAAGCACCCAATCACTGGCCGAGTTAGTCCGCATCGAGGCACTGACTTTGCAGTAACCACTGGCACTTCGATTCAATCTCCAGCAAATGGACGTGTTGTCAAATCGGCCTATCAAGCAAATGGCGCTGGAAACTACGTTGTGATCCGCCATGACAACGGCTACAAGACTCGCTATATGCACCTATCCAAACGCTTGGTATCTGAAGGCGAGCGCGTTTCCAGAGGCCAGAAGATTGCACTATCCGGCAATACGGGTCGTAGCACGGGACCTCATCTTCATTACGAGTTAATGGTTAACAATAATCAAGTCGACGCCATGCGCGTCAAATTGCCGGAAGGCAAGCAGCTATCTGGACAAGCATTAGCAGCCTTTCAAAAGGAGGCCAAGCAGTTCTTAGCTCAGATCGATCATGATACAGCTTCATCTATGGTTGCTAGCCGATCAAAATTACCCTAGAAAAACGAATGTTGTGGAGGATGGAGCTTTGCCCGAGTTTGCTGTGCCGGCACGCGTAGCGGCATCCTGAAAGCAACGAACCCACCAAAATCGGTGGGTTCGTCAGCGGTCTGAGACCGCTTATGCGGTCTTTTTTTGTGTCGAATGAACGCTGGCGCATTGAGGCTCAATCATCTGCCGGTGCGTAAGAGCCATCTTCTCGATGCACTTCACGACCGGTCAGCGCTGGGCTGAAGACGCAGGCTACGGTCATGCCCTTCTCCTTGCCACGCAGCCAGTGCTCGTCGTTCTTGTCGAGCAGGTACATGGTGCCGGCCTTGATGGTGTGGATCTTGCCATCGGCGATAGTTTCCACCTCACCTTCACCTTCGTAGCAGAAGACGGCTTCGATATGGTTCTTGTAGTGAATGTGGGTTTCCGTACCCGGATGAATACGCGTGATGTTGAATGAAAAGCCGCAGTTGTCCTCGGCCAACATCAAACGCGTACTGTCCCAGTTGCCGTTCTCGGCTTCGACAAAACGCTCAGTTTCCATGCATTCAGAAAGGTGACGTACGATCATCGCTACAACTCCTGGTAAGTGACGCTATCAAAGTGATCTGAAAGACGGCCTCACTGGGCCGTCTTATCGTGGCAGTGCCTGACTCAGGTGAGAGCTTCCTTGACGCTGCGTTCCAGAATGTCCAGACCTTCGAGCAGATCTTCATCGCTGATGACCAGCGGACACAAGCACTTCACGACCTGACCAGCCTGGCCGGCTGTTTCGATGATCAGCCCATTTTCGAAAGCTTTGGCGGTAATCTTGTCCGCCACGTCGCCGTCGCGTACATCGATGCCGCGCATCAGGCCACGGCCACGCTCACTCGCGGGATAACCCATCTCGGTCAAAGAGGCAGCAATCTTGGCAAAGCGCTCTTCGACGATGCGGCCTTTACGCTGAATGTCGCGCTCGAACGTGTCGTCGCTCCAGAAGTGCTTGAGCGCGGCTGTCGCCGTCACGAAAGCCATGTTGAAACCACGGAAGGTACCGTTGTATTGGCCCGGCTTCCACTTGTCCAGCTCGGGGCGCATCAGCACGTGGGCAAACGGCAGGCCATAGGCGGACAGCGATTTCGAATTGGTCACGATGTCGGGCACGATATTGGCGTGCTCGAAGCTGAAGAACTTGCCGGTACGACCACAGCCCGCCTGAATGTCGTCGACGATCAGCAGGATGTCGTGCGCGCGGCAGATGCCCTCGAGCCGCTTGAGCCAATCCAGCCCGGCGGGGTTGATACCGCCCTCGCCCTGCACCGTCTCGACGATGACACCGGCCGGCACATCGAGGCCGCCGGATTTGTCGCCCAGCAGCTTCTCGAAATAGTCGAGCGTGTCGACGCCTTCGCCGAGGTAGCCGTCGAACGGCAGGAAGCTGGCCCCCTGAGTGGGAATGCCCCCGGTGGCTTCGCGGAACTTGCGGTTACCGGTCGTCGCCAGCGCGCCCATGGTCACGCCATGGAAACCGTTGGTGAAAGTAACGATGTTGTGGCGTCCCTTGGCGACCCGGGCCAGGCGAATGGCCGCTTCGGTGGCGTTGGTGCCGGTCGGGCCGGGCAGATGAACCTTGTAGTCCAGTCCGCGCGGCTTGAAGATCAATTCTTCCAGCGCCTCGAGATAGTCCCGCTTGGCCGTCGACCACATGTCCAGGCCATGAACGATGCCATTGGAGGTAATGTACTCGACCAGCGCTTCCTGCAGCTTGGGATGGTTGTGGCCGTAGTTGAGCGTACCGGCGCCGGCGAGAAAGTCGATGTATTCGCGGCCGTCCTCGTCGGTCAGCCGGGCACCCTGGGCCTTGCCGAAGACGACCGGAAACGAGCGGGAATAGGTCCGGACTTCTGATTCCATGCGTTCGAAAATCTGGGTCTGCATACAACCTCCTCAGTGGATGGATATCGATAGTGAAGTGATTGACTTGGGACAGTCGCAGTGAATGCGTAAACGATCAGGCGGAATAGCCGAGCGAGAAAACGGCCCACGACGTTAGATCCGTCAGCCCTGGATGCGCTGCGGATCGAACGGGCCGATCCGGACGAGATTCTCCGGATCGTGTTCGCCCCCCAGCTGATCGGTAGAGAAATATTCGCGACTGATGAGTGGCGCCTGCCAACGACCGGCCAGCCGACGAAACAGACCCCAGGAGGCCTGATTGTCTGGCGTGATGGTGGTTTCCAGGTGATTCAATCCCGACAGCTCCGATCGCGTCAGCACGGCTTCTACCAGACGACGTGCCAGACCGGTACCGCGAGCCTTTTCCCCTACGGCCACCTGCCATAGAAAATAGATGTCGGGAGCTGCAGCCTTGACGTAACCCGAGACGAAGCCGACGATTTCGCCGTCTTCCGTGGTTGCGACAGCACAACTGTCACGGAACTGCGTTGCCAGTAGCAGATAGGCGTAGCCGGAATTGACATCGAGCGGTGGGCACGCCTTGACCAACTCGTAGATACCCCAGCCATCTTCCGTGGTGGGCTTGCGAATGAAGAGAGGCATATCAGGCTTGCCGACGACGGCATCGGCCACGGTAGGCCTTGCCAGATCTGCCGAGGGCGTAAATGCCGGGTTGGGGTTGGTCATCGTCATCGTCGCTATGGCGAATTTGGGATTCAGAATAACAGTGAGTCAGCCAACCTTCAAACGACAGGTTATTTAGCCGCGCATATTCAATAAATAATATTTATATGCTGACGGGCTTGCGACTGCCTCGATATCCGAAGTCTAGACGACGAGCGAAGGTCCGTGAGGAAAAGTAGTCGGGGAGATCCCGGGAAGCTATGAGGTACGGGGCTTCGATGTAGCAACGACGCCAAGAGAGTAGGCTTGTGGCGACCTGCCGCCGTTGCCGCACAACCGGCGCCTGCCGATTGACGAAATGCGATGAACCGAAGCAATAAGCCGCCCTGCCGGGCGGCCACTTTGACGTTCAGCGATCGGCAATGATCAGCGTCGCGTCACGCTGCGCATGGTGACGAACTCTTCCGCGGCGGTGGGATGAATGCCCACCGTGGCATCGAAATCGCTCTTGGTCAGCCGAGCTCGCACGGCGATCGCGATTCCCTGAATGGTCTCGCCCGCGTCGTCGCCCACCATATGAGCACCGACGACACGATCGCTTTCGTCATCGACCACCAGCTTCATCAGGCAACGCTCGTCACTGCCGGATAGCGTGTGCTTCATCGGACGGAAATCCGCGCTGTAGATGCGCACTGCCTCGAAACGCTCCCGCGCCTCTTCTTCGGATAGGCCGACGGTGCCGATGTTGGGGTGACAGAACACGGCCGTCGCGATGTTCTGATAGTCGAGCGGTGCTGGCGTTTTGCCGCTCTCGTTCTGGGTGAAGTGGTGCTGGACCAGGTGCATTGCCTCGGCGAGCGCAACCGGGGTCAATTCTGGGCCGCCGGTCACGTCACCCAGGCCGAGGATCGAGGGCACCGAGGATTCGTAGCGTTCGTTGACCTTGAGCGTACCATCGGTGTTGAGCTCGACGCCCAGCGCATCCAACCCAAGCCCTTCCAGGTGGGGCCGACGGCCGGTAGCGGCGAGTACGGCGTCCACTTCGAACTGCTCGCCGCTGGTCAACGTTACCTCGAGCCCGCTCTCTACCTTGCGAATCCGCTCGATATTGGTCTTGAAATGCAGGTCGACCCCTTTCTTGACCATTTCGTCGCGGGTGAATTCTCGCACTTCCCGATCGAACCCACGCAGGAACAGCTCCCCACGGTAGATCAGGCTCGTGTCCGCGCCGAGGCCGTTGAAGATGCTGGCGAACTCGACGGCGATGTAGCCACCGCCCAGCACCAGGAAGCGCTTGGGAAAGCTGTCGAGATCGAATACCTGGTTAGAGTTGATGGTATGTTCACTGCCCTCGAACTCGGGCGTCCAGGGCCAGCCGCCCACCGCCACCAGTATCTTCTCGGCGGTGATGCGATCGCCGTTGATCTCGACGGCGTTGGCATCGACGACCTTGGCACGACCATTGATCAGCGTGACGCCGGCGCCATCCAGCAATCGACTGTAGATACCGTTGAGGCGCTTGATCTCCTCGATCTTGTTGTCGCGCAGTGTCGCCCAGTCAAACGTCGGGGCCTGCGGAATCGTCCAGCCAAATCCCGCGCTGTCCTCGAACGCGTCATGGAAATGCGCCGCATAGGAGTACAGCTTCTTCGGTACGCAGCCTACGTTGACGCAGGTGCCGCCGAGATAGCGGTCCTCGGCAACCGCGACTCTGGCACCCGTCGCTGCGGCCGTTCGTGCGGCACGCACGCCGCCGGAACCGGCTCCTATCACGAAGAGATCGTAATCGTAATTCGCCACGGTGAAACTCCTTGAAACAAGATCTTGGGAACATAATGCCGCGATGATACCAGCCTCGGTCGTCTGTCGAAAAAGACCGTGCCTATGAGGGCGATATAAAAAAAGCTTTGGGGATAGGATGCTAGCGTTGGTGATGCCATCGGGTCCGTTGAGCCCCTCCTTCAGCACGCCTTCGCCATGCCTTCGAAAATCCCCTCGGATAGCCTAGAATCATCGCTTTGCCGGCGCGACAAGACGTCCGCCGATTCACGTATCTCAGGGTGCTGCCATGAGCGATATCAACACGCTACTCGAACAGAATCGACGCTGGGCCGACGGGGTTCAGCAGCGAGATCCGAACTTCTTCGCGCAGCTTTCTCAGCAGCAGAATCCCGACTATCTCTGGATCGGCTGCTCCGACAGCCGCGTGCCTGCCAATCAGATCGTCGATCTGCCGCCCGGCGAAGTGTTCGTTCACCGCAATGTCGCCAACCTGATCTATCACAACGACATGAACGCGCTGTCGGTCGTCCAGTTCGCCGTCGACGTGCTCAAGGTCAAGCACATCATGGTCGTCGGACACTACGGCTGTGGTGGGGTCAAAGCGGCGATCACCGGGGGAGAACACGGCATCGTCGACTACTGGCTCAACAGCATCAGCGAGCTCTACCAGCAGCATCGCCCCACCCTCGAGTCACTGCCCCTTGAAGAGCAGATCGATCGGATGTGCGAACACAACGTTCGTCTCCAGGTGGCCAACCTGTGTCGTACCAAGATCATTCAGCGCGCCTGGGAGCGCAACCAGCCATTGTCGGTGCATGGCTGGGTCTACGGCCTCACCGATGGGCGCGTCAACGATCTCGGCTGCACGGTATCGCGCGCCGACGAGATGGGCGCCATCCGGATCCAGCCGACGTTCCCCGCCGAAAGCTGATCTCCCCTTCGCGTCCCGTCCTGTCAGCGCACGCCGATCATCGGCTGACGGGACGCTCGTCATTCACGGGTTGAATGCCGCGTTGCGCGATTTCGATTGGGCCCGTCGGACATCTATCAGTAAGGTAGTGGGATAACGGGCCTGCACAGCGGACTTTCAATGCGTCTCACCCTGTTTTCATCCGGCGCCCCGGCCAGCACGCGGGTCTGCGCTCTGATCGTGAGTCTATGGTTGCCCTTGTCGTGTTCGGCGTTGGCCGGCGACAAGCCGGCCGATAATGGCGTCGTCGACGATGATCAAGACATCACGCTCAGAGTGGCTTACGACACCGCCCCGGTATCGCTGGATATCCACGAGCAGCTCTCCATTCGCATGCTCCAGCTGTCGCACCTGACTTTCGATCCGCTGGTGCGCTGGGATCGCGATCTCGAACTCGAACCTCGCCTGGCGACCGGCTGGGAACGGATCGACGACACCACGATGCGCTTTCACCTGCGTCACGGCGTGACATTTCATAGTGGTAATGCCTTCACGGCCAAGGATGTCGTATGGACGTTGCAACGTCTCAGGCGCAGCCCGGACTTCCGTGCAATATTCGAACCGATCGAACGGGCCGAAGCGATCGACGATTTCACCGTCGATCTGCATACGCGCAAGCCCTACCCGCTGCTGCTCAACCTCGCCACTTATCTGTTCCCGATGGATAGCCGGTTCTACACCGGCACCTCGGCGAACGGACGCGACAAGGCCGAAATCGTCAAGAACGGCAATTCGTTTGCCTCGAATCACCTGTCCGGGACCGGACCGTTCGAGGTCGAGGAGCGCCATCCCGGGATCAGGACCGAGTTCGAACGCTTTCCCGGCTACTGGGATACCGAGTCGCCCGGCAACGTCGATCATCTGGTGATGACGCCGATTGCCGAGAATGCCACCCGGGTCGCTGCGCTGCGCGCCGGCGATGTCGATTTCATCTCGCCGGTGCCTTTCAATGCCATGCAGCGGCTTCGCCATGCCGACGGGATCCAACTAGTCTCCATGCCCGGCACCCGTATCACCATGCTGCAGCTCAACGAACGGCGGGTTCCGGCTTTCCGGGATAGTCGGGTACGTCGCGCGTTCACTTACGCCGTCGATCAGACGGCCATCGCCGAGCGCCTGCTGAAAGGCTTCGCGACGCCGGCGGCACAGATGTCGCCCGAGGGCTATGCGGGTCATGTGGCGACGCTGCAACCGCGTTACGATCTTGGCAAGGCGCGTGAACTGATGCGTGAAGCCGGCTACGCCAAGGGCTTTACGGTCACCCTGATGGCGCCCAACAACCGTTACGTGAATGACGCCCAGACGGCGCAGGTCGCGCTGGCGGTGGCTGCCATGCTGGCCAAGATCAACGTCACCGTCGAATTCGAGACGTTGCCCAAGAACCAGTACTGGGCCGAATACGACAAGCGCGCCGCGGACATGATGATGATGGGCTGGTACTCGGATACCGGCGATTCGGCCAATTTCTTCGAGTACCTCACGTTCTGCACCGATCCTGAGACCGGCGCCGGCCACTACAACGCCAGCGAGTACTGCAATCCGGCGATCGATGCGCTGGTCGAACGGGCGAACCTCACCATGCAGCCGGAGGCTCGCGCGCGCCTGCTGAAGCAGGCCGAGCAGTCGATTCACGATGACGCCCCTTTCATCCCCCTGTACTGGCAGAATCTTGCCTGGGCGGCGTCGGATCGCGTCGATATCGCGCCGGTGCTGAACGTGATCAACATGCCCTATCTGGGCGACGTGGTCGTTCACCCCCGATGATCATGTTTCTAATTCGACGACTGTGCCAGGCGATCATGGTGATGTTCGTCATCAGCGTGATCGGCTTCACCCTTCAGAGTGGCCTGGGCGATCCGGTGCGCCAGCTGCTGGGGCAGGCCGCGACGGACGCCGATATCATGGCGCTGCGTCAGTCGCTGGGACTGAACGACCCGCTATGGCTGCAGTATCTGCACTTCGCGGGTAACGCCCTGCGCCTGGATTTCGGCAACTCTTACTTCTTTCACGAGCCGGCGCTCGAGGTGATCGCACGCTATCTGCCGGCGACCCTCGAGCTGATCGCGACCAGCGCGGTGATCACGTTGCTGCTGGCGGCACCGATGGGCGTCTACTGCGCGATTCGCCCGCGCAGCTGGCTATCGAGGACGCTGATGGGTCTCTCGGTGGTGGGCATTTCGGTACCCGTTTTCCTGACGGCCATGGTGCTGATCCAGCTCTTTTCGATCGGTGTTCACGTGACGTTATTTCCCGAGGGGACCGGCTGGGGCAGCTGGCTCAATCATACGCTCTCCACCCAAGGCGGAATGCCCGCCTACGGACGGGGCAGCCCGGTACACGTCTGGGGCGTCTGGAGCACCAATTTTGCCTCGTGGCGAGGCTGGCTCTATCTACTGCTCCCTGCCCTGTCGCTGGCTTTCGTCATGCTGCCGCTGTTCGTGCGTCTGATCCGCGCCGAAATGCTGGAGGTGCTGGAGTCCGACTATGTGAGATATGCCCGGGCGCGAGGCCTCCGGCCGTCACGCATCTACTTTCTTCACGCGCTGAAAAACACGCTGCTACCGGTGATCACCTTGGGCGGCGTTCAGATCGGCACGCTGGCGGCCTACACCCTGCTGACGGAAACCGTCTTTCAATGGCCTGGCGCCGGGCTGATGTTTCTCGACGCGATCGAACGCGCCGATATGCCGCTGATCGTCGCCTACCTGATGGTAATCGGCGCCATCTTCGTGGTCATCAATACCCTCGTCGATCTACTCTATCGCGTGTTGAATCCGCGCATCACGATTAGCGGGAGACCGGCATGAAGCAGGATCGAATCGGGATTGCGGCGCGTTGGCGCCGCTTTGGCGACTCCTACTTCGTCTATCGGTTGCGCCGCGACCGCCTGGCCCAGCTCTGTCTGGCGCTGTTCGTGCTGATGATGGCAAGCATCCTGGCAGCGCCCTGGATCGCCCCGAGCAATCCCTACGACCTGGCCCAGATCGATCTGCTCGACTCCGAATTGCCGCCGTTCTGGCTCGCGGGGAGCGAGCCCGGCTTTCCGCTGGGGACCGACGCCCAGGGCCGGGATCTGCTGTCGACCATTCTCTATGGTGCTCGGGTATCGATCGCGATCGGTCTGGGCGCGGTGATGCTCCAGGCGATACTGGGCACGGCGTTGGGGCTGCTTGCCGGCTATCGCGGTGGTGTCATCGACACCCTGCTGATGCGTCTGGCCGATATCCAGCTGTCGTTTTCGACGCTGATGATGGCGATCATTATCGGGGCGGTCGTCAAGACGGCGTTTGGCGGCGCGTTCTACGGCGACTACGGCGTGGTGATACTGATTTTGGTCATCGGTTTGAGCGAATGGCCCCAGTACGCGCGTACCGTCAGGGCCAAGGTGCTGGTTGAAAAGCACAAGGATTACGTCGATGCCGCCCGCGTGCTGGGTTATTCGGGGCGTCGCATCATGTTGCGACACATTCTGCCCAATACCCTGACGCCGATTCTGGTGATCTCCACGGTGCAGATCGCCAATGCCATCATGGCCGAAGCGGCGCTCTCGTTTCTGGGCCTGGGCATGCCGGAAACCCAGCCGTCGCTCGGCTCGCTGATCAAGTCCGGGTTCGACTACCTGCAGTCCGGATCCTGGTGGATCACGCTGCTGCCTGGGTTGTTCCTGGTGGTATTCGTGCTGGTCGTCAATCTGCTGGGAGACTGGCTGCGCGATACGCTCAATCCGCGCCTGCCTGAAGGACCACTATGAGGGCCAATCCCATGGCACTGCTGGAAGTCGAACATCTCGATGTCCGCTTCCCGCTACGGCGGGGGGAAATACGCGCGGTTCGTGACTTGAGCTTCTCGCTCCAGCGAGGCGAACGGCTGGGCATCGTGGGCGAGTCCGGCGCCGGCAAATCGGTGCTCGCTTTCAGCCTGCTGAAATTGCTCTCGCGCCCCGGACATATCGTGGCCGGCACGGTCCGTTTCGAAGGGCGCGAGTTGACCTCGCTGTCCGAAAGGCAGTTCCGACGACTGCGCGGCAATCGTCTGGCGATGATATTCCAGGATCCGTTGACCACCCTCAACCCGGTATTGACCATTGGTCAGCAGATGATCGAAAGCCTCAAGGCGCACCGACGACTCTCGACTCGCCGGGCCAGGATCGTTGCGGTCGACAAGCTGCGTCAGGTCCAGGTGTCGTCACCCGAACGCCGTCTCGAGCAGTATCCGCATCAGCTTTCCGGCGGACTCTGTCAGCGCGTGGTCATTGCCATCGCCCTGCTGCTGGAGCCGGATATCATCATCGCCGACGAGCCCACCACGGCGCTCGACGTCACGATCCAGGCCGAGATCATCACCCTGCTCAAGCGGCTGTGCGATGAACACGACGTCGGGTTGATCGTGATCTCCCACGATCTGGGCGTCATCGGCCAGCTGACGCAACGGACGCTGGTGATGTACGCCGGGCGCATCGTCGAGCAGGGGCCGACCCGCGAGATCATCAACGACGCTCAGCACCCGTACACTCAAGGCCTGATCAATGCCCTGCCGCAGATGACACTGCCGAGACAGCGTCTGCATCAGATCCCCGGTTCGATGCCGACGCTCTCCGAGGTGCCCAGCGGTTGCGCCTTTCATCCCCGCTGCGCCTATCGCATCACGCCCGAAGGAGTGCCGCGCCGAGACTGTATCGAAAACGTACCCGAGCCCGTTCGCTCCGGGGAGTGTCAGGTGGCCTGCCATTGGGTCGCCGAGTTGATCGCCCGCGAGCCGGCCGAGGAGCGCGCGACATGACCCAGCCCGAGACACTTCAGACGCTGGGTCGCGCTGCCGACACGCCGGAGCCGCTGGTCAGCGTTCGGCAGCTGCGCAAGCGCTTCGCCCTGCATCCGGAACGCCTCCTGCCGTGGCGATTCGACAGGCGTCAGCGTGGCTGGCGGCGAGAGCGAATTTATGCCGTCAACGGGGTCGATCTCGATATCCAGCGTGGCGACGCGCTCTGCGTGGTGGGGGAATCGGGCTGTGGCAAGTCGACGCTGGCACGCCTGATCATGGGCTTGGTCACGCCCAGCGACGGTGAAGTACATTACGACGGCCGGCGTATCGATCATCTGAATGCCAGGCAGTGGCAGCCGTTTCGGCGGCGCATGCAGATGATCTTCCAGAATCCTTACGCCTCGCTCAATCCCCGTCTGACGGTGCGACAGGCGCTGGAGGAACCGGTTCGTATCCATCACCCCGACTGGTCTCGCGACCGGGTCGAGGCGAAGGTCGAGGCATTGATGGACGATGTCGGCATCGATAACGGCTGGGGCGATCGTTTCGCGCATGAGTTCTCCGGCGGGCAGCGCCAGCGCATCGCAATCGCCCGGGCGCTGAGCGTCGACCCCGAGTTCGTGGTGGCCGATGAACCCGTCTCGGCGCTCGACGTCTCGGTGCAGGCCCAGGTCCTGAATCTGATGATGGACGCCCAGGCCTCGCATCGACTGACCTATCTCTTCATCACCCATGATCTGGCGGTCGTCGAGCATTTCGCCACTCGGGTGGCGGTGATGTATCTGGGTACGATTTGCGAACTGGCTGACGCCGATACGCTGTTCGCACGCCCCCGCCATCCGTATACCCGGGCGCTGCTGGCGGCTAGCCCACGACTGGACGATGCCTTCCCCGGCCAGCTGCGACTGAGCGGGGAGCTGTCGATGCCGCTGCAGGCGCCCTCGGGCTGCGTGTTCCGCGATCGATGTCCGCATGCCAACCGGCGTTGCCGCGAGGCGGCCCCTACCCCGGTCACGCTGGATCGCGGCCACCAGGTCGCCTGCCACGCCGTCGAGGAGGGACGCATCTGATGGCCGTCGATGATGGTCGCCACATGGCGTATCGGTTAGGCTGGCCGCAACCGGCTCTGTGCAGATGAGATGATGTGCCAACCCGCCGTCCGCGACATCGCAACAGCGTGATTGACGATAGAGAACACCATGGAACTACGTTGGCTCGAAGACTTCATCGTCTTGGCCGAAACGCGTCATTTTTCCCGTGCCGCCGATCAACAGAATGTCACCCAGCCGACCTTTTCGCGACGCATCAAGCTGCTCGAAGAATCAATGGGCGCCACGCTGGTCAATCGTCAGACACTGCCGCTCAGCCTGACCCCCGCCGGCGAGGAATTTCTGATTCTGTGCAAGCAGATCAGCGAGCGAGTGCGAGTGACCCGGGAGCGGCTGAAGAATCTCGACCGAGAGGACGCCCGTCGCGTCAAACTGGCGGCGCCCCAGAGTCTGGTGACGCATTTCGTCCCCGCCTGGCTGGAGGCGAACGCAATCAGCCAGCAGGTCGAACCTTACCTGCGCGCGACCGGCTGGCTGATCGAGGACTACTTTCACGCGCTGGAACGTGGCGAGGTCGATCTGGCGCTGTGTTATTGGCCACAGGGGCGCACGGCGCTGGACCTGGATCTGACCGGCGTACGCTATCTAGAGATCGGCGAAGAGCGTTTGGTGCCGGTAAGCGTGGTCAATCCCGACGGCCAGCCGCGTTATGCGCTGCCGGGGGATAAGCGAAGCCCGCTGCCGCATATCGCCTATCATTCCGGCGGCCTGATCGCCGCGGCACTGCAGGCACACTGGACGCGATCGCGTCAGGAGGTGCATCTCTCGACGCTCAACGAAAGCGTCCAGACCTCCAATATTCGTGAACTGGTGCAGCAGGGTTACGGCCTCGGTTGGCTGCCCTGGCGCACGGTTCGGCAGTTGCTCGAGACCGGCGATCTGACACGGGCCGGCGACCAGCGCTGGGACGTGTCGCTGTCGCTGCGCCTCTACTTTCGCCACGATAGCCGGCACCCTTCGTTAGCGGGCCTGCTGACGCAACTTTCTGCTGCTCATCGATGAGCCCTAGGACAGGAGACGCTCAATGACGTCTGACAACAACACCGTCGAAGCCCTTCAACGCGCTCATCTGGAACGCCTGCAGGCCGCCTACGCCACGATTCTGGCCGAACAAGGTTTCGATGCGGTGCTTATCTACAGCGGCCATGCCGGCACCTTCTTTGCCGACGACCAGCAAGCGTCGTTCAGAGGCTACGGTCACTTCGTCCACTGGACCGGCGCCAGCCATCATCAGCACGACTGGCTGCTGGTTCAGCCGGGTCGCGCTCCGCGCTGGTACTACTATGCGCCGGCGGATTTCTGGCATCTTCCGACACCCGCGCCAGCGGGCGTGCTGGCAGAAGTCCTGGCGTTGCAGCCGCTTCGTGATACCGGCTGGCCGCCCCCGCAGGAGGTTTCCGCTCGTCGACTGGCGGTGATCGGCAACCTGGACGCCTCGTCGATGCCACTAGGGGCGGAACTCAATCCGCCGGCACTGATCGCCGCTCTGGATGAGCTGCGCATGCGCAAGGACGATTACGAGCGCCACTGTCTGTTCGTCGCCAACCAGTGGGCGCTGGCCGGCCACGAGGCAGCGCGCGACGCCTTCGCGATGGGTGCCGGCGAGCTCGACATCCAGCTCGCCTATCTGGCCGCCACGCGTCAGCGGGAATCCCAGGTCCCCTATCAGAACATCATCGGCATCAATCACCACGCCGGCACTCTCCACTACCAGCACTACGCCTCCGCGGCGCCCGCGACGCCGAAGTCGTTACTGGTCGACGCCGGCCACGCGCACGCCGGCTACGCCGCGGACATCACCCGAACCTGGGCTTCCATTCACGCCGACCCGCTATTCGAGCGTCTCGTTCAGGGCGTGACCGACTACCAGCACCGCCTGATCGCGCAGCTGGCGCCGGGGCTCAATTTCGTCGAGCTACACCTCGACATGCATCAATATCTCGCCGAACTCCTGGTCGATACCGGGCTGACCTCGATGAGCCCGGCCGCGGCGGTCGAAAGCGGGCTGACGCGCGCTTTCTGCCCCCACGGCCTGGGCCACAGCCTGGGCATACAGGTTCATGACGTCGGTGGCCGGCAGCGCGATAGCCGGGGGACGCCGTTGCCGCCGCCGGTGGCCGATCCGGCGCTGCGCCTGACCCGCACGCTTGACGAAGGCATGGTGGTGACGATCGAACCGGGGCTATACGTGATCCCGATGCTGCTGGAACCCTTCCGTCAGGGCTCGCAAAGCCGTGCCATCGACTGGGCGGCCATCGACCGGCTCGCGGATCATGGCGGCATCCGGATCGAGGACAACGTGATCATCACGGGGCAAGGTCACGACAACCTGACCCAGGGCGCACCGATTCCCGATGAGTGAGACTCGCCCGTCCGGCATGATCGCCGCGGCCGACTTCGATCCGCCGTGGTGGCTTCGCAATGCGCATGTGCAGACGCTGCTGCCGCGCCTGCTGCGGGGGCGATCATTGAGGCAGGATCCCGAGATCGTGAATCTGCCGGACGGCGATTTCGTGGAGCTGGCATGGGCGAGCCCCGTGCCTACCCGCGACGACGCGCCGATCTTCGTGCTCTTTCATGGCCTGGAAGGATCATTCGATTCGCCGTACGCGAGAGAACTGCTGTACACCGCGTCAAATCTCGGGTGGCGTGCCGTGCTGATGCATTTTCGGGGCTGCGGTCGGGAGCCGAATCGACTGCCGCGGGCGTACCATTCCGGCGATACCGCAGACGCCCGCTGGATCATCGATCTGCTGGCGCAGCGTTATCCCGGTGCATCGATGGTGGCGGCGGGTGTTTCCCTGGGCGCCAACGTGCTGCTCAAGCTGGTCGCCGAACACAGCGCCGATGAGCTGCCGCTGGCCGGCGCCATCGCGATCAATGCCCCGCTGGATCTGGCCGCGAGCGCCGACACACTCGATCGCGGCTTCGCGCGGGTCTATCAGCGCTATCTGCTGCGACAGCTCAAACGCAAGGTGATGACTCGGCTACAGACGATGTCGCTACCGCTGAGGATCACCTCCTCGGATATTCGGCACCTGAACAGTTTTTGGGCCTACGACAACGATATCACCGCGCCAATGCACGGTTTCCGTTCGGCCAGCGATTATTATTGCCGCGCCTCGGCGGGCCCGCTGCTGGGCGAGATCGAAACACCCACGTTGGTGCTGCACGCCGCCGACGACCCGTTCATGCCACGAGATCTGTTCTCGCGCCTGCCGGCCCCTTCCTCATCGGTTCGGGTCGAGATCGCGCGATACGGTGGCCATGTTGGATATGTCGAAGTGTGTGGCGGTCGGCTGCGCTCCTGGCTGGCCCGTCGGATCGGGGCCCAGCTCCAGCAGTGGGCACCCTGCCCGTCCGAGCCGCCGAGTTGTCCTTCTGAACCGAGATCCCGCCCATCCGAACCGGCTGCCCGTCCCGCTCGGCAGGATCAGTGAGTCGGGACAGGCAGGAAACCCTGTACCGAAGCCGACCGAACGTGCGGTCAGGCCGGCAGCGGACAGGTCACGCCGGTGCCCTTCAGTCCGCAATAGCCGTTGGGATTCTTGGCCAGATACTGCTGGTGATACTCCTCGGCGTAGTAGAACGTATCCAACGGCCGAATCTCGGTGGTGATGACCCCTAGCCCGCGCGCCTGCAGCGCCGATTGATACTCGTCTCGACTCCGTTGCGCTGCCGTCTGCTGTGCGTCGCTGGTGGTATAGATCGCCGAGCGATACTGCGTGCCCATGTCGTTGCCCTGGCGCATGCCCTGAGTAGGATCGTGCGCTTCCCAAAAGGTGCTCAGCAGGGATTGAAGCGTCACTCGAGCCGGGTCATAGACGACCAGAACGACCTCGGTGTGGCCTGTCCTGCCCGAGCATGTCTCTTCATAGGTCGGATTCGGCGTGACACCGCCGGCATAGCCCGCCGCCGTCACGACGACGCCTTCCTGTTCCCAGAACAGGCGCTCGGCGCCCCAGAAACAGCCGGCCCCGAGCACGATCTGCTCGGTCTCCGCCGGAAACGGTGGCTGCATCGAGGCGCCATTGATCAGGTGCTCGCCGCTGATGGCGATGGGCTTATCGCGCCCCGGGAGTGCTGTTTCCGCGGTGGGGAGCGATTCGGAACGTCGTTGAAACATGGTCATCTCCCAGATGTCGAAGTCGGCGTCCGAGGTGTCGGACGCCGTTAGGGTCAATTGCCGGTGGCCTTCAATTGCCGCTGGTACGGCCGAGGCTGAAGGTATAGATCAAATCTACGGCCTGCGCAGCACCGGAGACCGCCTGAAGATAGAGGTTCTGGATCAGGCGGTAGCGCAGCGTCAGTTCGGCGATGGGAGAGAATATGCCGACGCCGTAACTCACCTTCAAGTCATCGAAGACATATCCGCTGACCACGACCTGACTGTCGTCGCCGGATCCCGATGCATCGAGGCTCAGATCCTGGACCCCGAACGCTTCGCCGACCTGACCCACCGCGCTACCGGTCTGAGAGAGCGACAGCCCGATCAACGCCGAAGTCAGGGCATCGTCACCGCCGCCGGCGTCCTCCGGTGCTCGCCCGCGCAGAATGTAGGAAAGCGCTCGGCTTTCCGTCATTGCCGGCTCGGAGAAGATCGTCAGCCGTGGCGCCGATGCCGAACCGGTGACCCGCAGCCCGGCGACCACGTCGTCTTCGGTGGTGTCGGGATTGCGAATCGCCTCGAACTGCAGGCTTGGCTGCGAGGCCGCGCCACTGAACAGCACCTGCCCCTGGCGAATGATCAGATCCTGACCGAAAGAGGTGTACGTGCCGTCGGTCAGATTGACGTCGCCATACAGCTGGACCGGGCCGGTGCCCTGGCGAACCTGTAGATCGCCGGTGAGCCCGGCTTCGAGGCCGTAGGCTTCCAGCTTCATGTCGGGCCCGAGATGCAGGTTGACGCGAACATCGAGCTGCATGCCGGCATCGGCCAACGCCTGTGCGGTACCCGCCCCGTCTTCGCTCTCCCGGGCGGCGGCGGCTGCCTGCTGCCGGCGATCATCTTCCTCACTGATGATCACGGTATCGCTGCTGGGCGCCTGAGCCGAGGCAGGCAACTGGCCGATCTCCAGACGCGCCCACGGCACGGTGACGTCGCCGCGTACCTGAAGTCGCTGCGGCATCGCATGGATCTGAAGGTCCGGCGACACCCGCAGCCGGCCGTAGGCCGGCATCGCCACCAGCAGCGGCGAGTCGGTGCCATCGATATTGACGTTGGCTCGCCAGTTGGCCGGATCCCGCCAATTGGCATCGCCGGTCAGCTCGAGGCGGCCGTCATCGCTCTGGACGAAGCCCTGCAGCGTCGACGACTGGCCCTGCAGGGCCAGCGTCAGTTTGGCATCGGTCACCGCGACCGGCGATACGCCACCCTTGACCTTGACGCCATCGATGACGACATCGCCATTCAACGCGGGCATGGCCAGCGTGCCACCGAGCGAGACATCGCCGTTGACGGCCCCTTCCAGTTGATCGATGCCTGCCACCAGCGGCCGATAGGGGCTGAAGCGGAGATCGCTCATCTGCAGCCGTCCTTGCAGCGCGCCGTCGCCGGCCGGATCGTCGACTTGGGCCTGGAGCTGAATTCGCCCCGCGTCTTCCAGTTGCAGATCGAGCTGGGTCCGGGCCTGCTGCTGATTGGCATCCAGCGACAGTGACATCGTTGCCGCCGGCACTTGCCACGGCGCGCCGCGCGCATCGACGCCGCTGACCGCGACGTTGCTGTCGATATCGGCTTTGGCGGCCCAGGCCTGGCCGCCACGTGACCAGCTGGCAATCAGCTTGCCGTCGGTCTGGCCGTCGATCTGCCAACCATCGGGCATGAAGTCGTCGAGCAGTGCCATCGGAATGTCATCGATCGACAGCGCCGCTCGGCCCTGGTCCGCGGAAGCGGTCATGCGTTCGGTCAGGCATAGCGCCCCGCCTTGCTGCCGATCGAGACAGAACGGCGAAATCATAGCGCTGGAATGGGTCAGATCGGCATTGAAGCCCAGCGAGTCGCGCAACGCGATATCGCCGTAGTCGGTTGAGGCCGAGAGCCGCGAGAATGCGCCTTTATAATGCTGGAATGCGCTGTCGAGGCCCCCCTGCAGGCGAATGGAGGCCTGCGAGAGCGGCAGACCTTCACCGCCGCTCACGTCGAGAGAGAGCTGATGGCTGGACAGCCGGCCCTGCAGGCCCAGATCGATGGCGCTGATCTGTTGACCGCCGGCCTGAATGCCAGCGGCAGTGAAATCGACGTCGAACTGCGGATCCTGCGTCCCGGTGGAATTGGCTTTCAACGTCAATCGATCGAGGCGGTTCTCCGCATAGCCGACACCGCTGCCCTGCAGATCGATGGCGATCTGCGGGCGCTCCAGCGTGCCACGCCCCTCGAACTGGCCCCGCAGGGCGCCCGAGAGTGCCGGCAGAATCGTGCCCAGCGCGGGGGCGTCGATACGGCCGTCGATATCGAGATTCTGGTCGACGCGCCCGCTGGCGGTGACCCGATTGTTACCCTGACGGAAATCCAGCTCACGGATATCCCACTGCATCTCGCTGTTGCCATCGATCTGCGCATTCAGCTTGAGCGCTCGCTGCTGGAGCGTGCCATCGATCGCCAACTGAGGGACCGACAGCTGCCAGCCGCCATCGTCGCGCATGGCGAAGGCCGCACGCGTCTGACCGTTCAGCTCTCCGGTCACGGCCTGGGTGAAAGCGCCCAGCGGTAGTTTTTTGAAATCGAGGTTCACGCTCGCCGAGAGCACCGGCGTCCAGCGTACCGTGCCCTGGCTATCGAGTTGACCGCCCTGACTGGCGACGTGCATGGGCTGCCACTGGAAATGGCTCAGATCCCCCTCTCCGGCCACCGTCAGCGCGACGGGCGGCAGTCCCTGTCCCTGCCCGGCAAGATCCACCGCGGCACGATAGTTCTCGAGCCTGCCGTCGACATCCAGGGTCAGGTGGTCGAGCTGGTATTGCGGCGGTGCAGAATCGGCGGCGGCAACGCCACTCACCGCCCGCGCGGCCCCGATAGCCGTGGGGTCGATAGTCGCGGCAACGTCGAGCCCTTCACCCGAGTCGGGCAGAGACGCGAACGGGCTCGTCGCCAGCGGCCAGCGCAGCTGGCCCGTTTCGACGTGCAGCGAAAACGGTAGACCTGGTTCGAAGGCCTGCACTCGAGTATCGATCGCGGCTCTGGCCTTGCCGTCGGTGCGTAGTTTGACGTCAAGATCGGCGAGCGTGCCGGAAGCGTCGAGCGCAACCGTCTGCCCGTCGATCGGCGCCCGCGTGACGCGCCCATTCAGCGATAGCGAGAACGGGATATCACCCTGCAGTTCGGCGCTCGCCGTGAGCTCGGCGTGGCCGTCAGGGGCATCCACCATCAGTCTCTGTATCTCGATTTTGCGGTCGACGGCGGAGAACGCCAGCTCCAGCCGGTTCAGTTGCTGTGGGCTTGGCCCGTCGAGTCTGACATCGCTGATCGTCAGGCTGGGTGCCTCAACTTCCAGCGGCAGCTGAATGTCGGGCAGCTGCTGGCGAAGATCGCGAAGCGTCTGCTCGATCCGCTCGACGCTAGCGTCACGTTGCGAGGTATCCCCGTCTGCCACGTTGGCCGTCGCGGCCAGCGTCAATGGCGTCAGTACGGCCGCCACCCGATCGTCGGAGTCAGCGTCGGCACCGGCTGTCGACGATGCGCCTCCAGAGGCTTCAGAGGCGACAGTAGCCGGCGTCGCCGGAGACGCGACGCGTTCGCCAGTCGCGTTCTCGCCGGCAGCCTGAACGGTCAGCGCCGCCTGCATGGCGTCCGGACTCACGACGCCGGGGCCAAGATCGGGCATGGCCAGCGCCTGGTCCGGGCTTTGCGGCAATCGAATACGCGCCTGGTCCAGCGTCGTCGGCAGTAGTTTTAGGTGATTGCCGGCCATTTCGGCGCCGGTCTGAAAATGCTGCCAATGAATGTCGGTGCCGTCGGCCAACTGAACGCTGACGTCATCCAGCCGCACCTGGCGAATCTCGATCGGTAGCGGTACCGAGATCGAGGGCATGCCGCTGTCGCCGTCCGTTTCGGGAGGCGGCGTCGGTTGCTGATCACTCTCGCTCATCCGGATACGCGCACCGACCACGCTCAGATCGTCGAGACACACGCGTCCCTTGAGCAGGCAGTCATCGGCCCAGGCGAGGTGAAAGTGATCCACGGCCACATCCAGCGTGCCGGCCGACAGGTGCAACCCGTCGATGGTCAGCTCGTCGAGCGGGGCGCCCTCGAAACGCTGCGCCTCGACCCAGCCGCGCGACTGCGCCTGATCGAACAGCCAGTGGCTGCCCCAGGGAGACAGGCCCAGTCCGATGAGCGTCAGCACCAGGCCCAGTAGCCACAGGATCAGGAACAGCAGCAGCCGAATCAGAACTCCGGTCCGATGGAGAAATGGAGACGCCAAGAATCCTCCTCGTCGTCAAACGGGTGGGCGATATCGAAACGAATCGGCCCAACGGGTGAAATCCAGCGCACGCCAACACCGGCGCCGGTCTTGAGCTCGTCTGGCCACCATTCGTCGAAGGCGTTGCCCGTATCGACGAACGTGGCGCTCCAGAAGTTGCCGGCCAGATGACGCTGGTATTCGACGCTGCTGGTCAGCATGTGTTGGCCGCCCAGCAGTTCTCCATCGTCGTTTTCCGGGGACAGACTTTCATAGGAGTAGCCGCGGATACTCTGATCGCCCCCGGCGAAGAAACGCAGCGACGGTGGCACCTTGTCGAAGGTGTTGGTGGCCATGGCGCCGCCGCCGATCCGACCGACGAAACGGTTTTCGCTACCCAGCATGCGCACCCACTGGGAATCGAAGGTGGTTCGCACGAAGCGAGCGTCCGAACCCCAGGATGGATCCGACCACTCCAGCGTCAGCTGCTGCTTGTCGCCCCAGCTCGGGAAGGTCTCGTTGCGCTTGCGGGTGCGCGACCAGCTGATGCCGGGATAGAGCAGCAGCACGGCGTCGTCCTGATCGGCCTGGGTAAAGTCTTCGTAGGTGGTCTGCCAGTAGAGATCCTGGATCCAGCCATTGGAAAACTCCCAGTGGCGTGCCAGCTGCACCGAGCTCTCGAAGCTCTTGGTGTCTTCGTTGTCGATGTTCTTGAGCCCGTAGCGAACGCGGTAACTGTCCCGCAACGGGTTGGCGAGCGGAATCGTATATTCCCCGGAGACGCGCTGCTCCGGCGCCGAAAGAAACAGCGAGTTGGTCAGACTGTGGCCGTAACGATTGAGCCAGGGCATGGTCCAGGTGAACTGCGTTCGCGGACCGACGTCGGTGGCGTACCCCACCCCGACCTCGAACTGATGGCGATCCGCCGGCGTCAGTTCGACATCGACCGGCACGATCGTCGGCTGGCTGTTAGTCAATTCACGGGCGGCGCTCAGGCCGGGGCCACCCATGACTTCGGTGTTATCGGCCATCGTGTCACGCCCGGTTGCGGCGCTCCACCATCGGCTGGGCGGCGTCGGGGAAGCGTCTTCATTGACGCGCGGGCGCACCGCGACCCCGGCAAACCAGTTGGTTTGTCCCAGGTTCTGATTGAGCGTTGCCAGATCCCCGGCAATGTAGGGATCGCCCGGTTCGAACGGAATCATGTTTCTGAGCCGGCGCTGCTCGATCTGGCTGCCCTTGAAGTGAACGTTGCCGAAGCGATAGCGTGTCCCGCTATCGAAGTCGAGAAAGATGCGGGCGCTGTTCTCCCACGGCCGAACTTCGATACGCTGCTGGCGAAAGCGCGAATTGAAGTAGCCTCGTTCCAGTGCCAGCGTGGAAATCTTCCCCTTGTAACCGTCGTAGCGCGAGTGCAGCAACGGGTCGCCGACCTTGAGCGGACTGCTCGCCATGACCTGCTCGAACGCCTCGTCCTGTTTGGCATCGCCCTCGAGCGAAAGATCGACTTGGGTGATCTGCGTACGCTCGCCGGGTTTGATATCGATGACGACGCGTTTGTTATCCTCGTTGGGGTAACGGGTGGCGAGACTGGCGTTGTAGTAACCGAATGCCTGCAGTGCCTTCTCGGCACGGTCACGCACCACGCCGTCGAGACGTTCGCGGGTGGCCTGGCTGTCGGCTTCCAGCTCCGAGAGAATGTCGATGACGTTCTTCGCCGGTGGGCCACTCAATCCCTTGACGGTGACATCGAGCGCCCAGGCATGCCCTGCCGCGGGTAGCACAAGGCACAGCAGTCCCATCCGTAGGACTCTAGCTTGAGACATCGGCTCAACCTCCGCCGCGCTGTAGGTTGGAAACGTTGGTGATCAGCGACGTCACGCGACGCGTCAGCTGAGCGCGACTGGCCTCGAGCGACCCCAACCGTTCCCTGAGGTCGCGAATCTGGGACGCGCTGGCGCCGGTGGGCATATCGCTGATACGCGACTGCAACGATTCGAGACTCGCGCTGAGCGCGGTCTGGCCCTGGCGAAGTTCCGTGACCGCTCCTTTAAGTTGGTCGACGTCGTCCGCAGACGGAGACTCCTGCTGGGCCAGGGTACCGACTCGTGTTTCGAGCTTCGACACCGTCGATTGCAGATCGTCGATTGCCGCCTGGATATCCGAATCATCCGTCGTCCCGAGCTGCTGCGAAAGCGCCTGCTGATCTTGGCGAAGTTGTTCGATCGACGCGCTGAATTGGTCGGCTTGCTCTTGATTGGCCTGCTGCTGCCGATCGACGGCGTCACCGAGCGAAGCGAGTCGATCATCCCGCTGTTGCTGGCCTTCCTCGAGCGTGGCAAGTCGTGCTGCCATTGCGCCCCGCTCATCCTTGCCAGTGCTCTCCAGCGCGGTGAACGAGGACTGTAACGCCCCGATCAGCTCCCTGAGGTTCTGGTCGGTCTTCTGCAGCGATTCGAATTGCTCGGCCTTATGGTCGCCCTGCCGGAAATCGGCGACTCGGGTTTCCAGACTGCCCACGGCGGCCTGAGTGCCATCGAGCTGATCGCGGAGGCGGTCGAATTCGGCGCGCAAGCTTTCACCGGATGCGTCCAGCGTCGAGCCGGTGGAATCCAGCCGCTGGTTGAGCCGGTCGATCTGCGCATTCTGCGCCTGCACTGTCTGCCAGAGTTGCCAGCCGCCTGCGCAGGCCCCGGCAATCAGCAACAGAAGCAGGATCCACAGCGGCCATACCCTGGGGGCACGACGGCCGCCGGCCCCTCGATAATGATGTGTCCCGGCCCTGGGCACCGTCATGTCGTTGCGGTCGGGGACGATGCTCGGAGAAGCGCGATGCTCGTCGGATCGTGATGGCATGGCCGTCTTATACCTTTCCGATAATGTTGCGGACGCCGATTCTGCGATCGAGATGATCTTCGACGCCTGGAATCTCGAACTGATGAAAATATGCCAAAAAGGTTCCTGTCGAGCGGAACCCGCAGAATGAAGGCTCAATGCCGCAAGCCGGGCGTAAACCGCTGACGCAATTACGTTACGTGAAAGCCATCACAAAGCCTAGGCTTGGCAGCGTACGGTTCGCATGATAACGGCCGCGGCCGCAATGCGTATCGCATTGGCGATCCGATCCCGGTTCGCGGTAGCATGCCCGCCGTCGGCCGATCTCTGTCGGACTCTTTTTCCGCTACTCCGTTCCTCTCCCACTGTCGATGAATACGATGCCCCATTTCGCTTCCCGGTTCGAGTTGCCCGCGCTTCCCTTCGAGCGACATTCGCTGGAACCCGAGGTATCCCGGGCGCAGATCGACCTGCTTTACAGCCACCATCATCGACGTCACATCGACGAGCTCAATGCGCAACTGGCTTCCGACGACGGGCGCTCACTGGCTGCGCTGGCAAAAGCCGAGGAAGCTGACGTGCGTGACTCGGCGCAGGAAGCCTGGAACCTGGTGTTCTTCTGGCATGGACTGAGCGCGCGAAGCGTGGAGATGCCGGAAAGGCTCGCCCGACGAATCGAGGCGGCCTTCGGTGGGATCGGCGGACTGCAGTGCCAATGGCGCGCACGGATCCAGGAAACCACCGCCGGATGGTGCTGGCTGATGCTCGATTCCAAGAGCACTTTGCGCCTGGCAACGTCGTCGCCGGGCGAGTTGCCGGATGAGATGACACCCTTGCTGGCGATAACCCTGACCGATGAGGCCTATCGAATCGATCATCGACACGATCGTGGCGAGTATTTCGATGCGCTGTGGCCCCACCTGAACTGGGAATACGCGCAGCTCAACAGCGAGGTGGCGGTTCGAACGCCGGTCTAGAATGACCGGCGCTCGCCCCGTCTACAGGGTTGCCGTCGGGGCTAGAACCAGAACCAGGGAGAAAGCTAGAACTAGGCCCGGCGACCGATACCCCGATAGACGAATCCCCGAGACGCCACGTAGGTCGGATCGTAGATATTGCGGCCGTCCAGAATCAGCGGTGTCTTGAGCGCCTGCAGCAGACGTCTCCAGTCCGGATTCCAGTAGCATTTCCACTCCGTCACCAGCATTAGGGCATCGGCCCCTTCGCAGGCGCTGTAGAAGTCTCCTTCACATATCTCGAGCTGCGGATGATCCGGATAGTGCGCGGCCAGTGCGTGCAAGGCGGCCGGGTCGTGTACCTTGACCCTGACGCCCTGCGCCCACAACGCTTCCAGCAGCGTCAGCACCGGAGCGTGATCGATACGCGCGGTGCCCGGTTTGAATGCTGCGCCCCAGATGGCGACCGTGCGACCTTCCAGTTCGCCCTCGAAATGGTTCCAGAGTTTCCGGAACAGCGTCTCTTTCTTGCTCTCGTTGATATCGAGCACATGCTCGAGCAAGTGGGATTCGCGCCCCGTCGAGTGCTGGACGTCGGCCAGGCGGACCAAGTCTCGGGAGAAATTGGGGCCGCCGAAGCCGCAGCCGGGGTAGAGATATTCGAAACCAATACGCGTATCGGCCCCCATCCCCTGACGCACGTACTCGACGTCCACGGCGAGCGAGTCGGCCAGGCCAGCCAGTTCGTTCATGAAGCTGATACGCGTGGCCAGCATGCCGTTGATGGCCAGTTTGGTCAGCTCGGCGGCACGACGCGGCATCAACTGGAACACTTCATGGCGTCGGTTGAACGCACGCAGCAGCTCACGGATCTGCTGGGTACCCCAGTCGTCCTCGCTGCCCAACAGCCAATGCGCCGGTCGGGTGAACGTTTCCCAGGCGCGGCCTTCCTCGATCCGGTCCGGCAACGCCACGGCCACCTGCGAGGAGTGCCCCAACAGCGCTTCCAGCTTCTCTGTCTGGCCCACGGGAAACGTCGAGTTGTTGACGATGATCAGCGGCGAGCTTTGTCGCCCCGGCACCGCGGCAACGTAGCTCTCGGCGGCCTCGCGTTGATCCGGCGATAGTGCCAGCCAGTGAACATCGGCTTCAGCATCGTCGGGGACGGCATCGACGATCACCAACTGTCCCGACTCCTGGCCGGCCTGAATCTGGTCCCTGACGCCCGGTTCACTGATCAGCCAGTCGGCATTGGCCAGGCTTTCCCAGGGAAAGTCGGCATGTGGCATCCAGGTAACCTGATGCCCGACCGAGCACAACGCGGCGGCGGCAGTCGCCGCGGCCAGTTCGCTACCATGTACGACCACCCGCATGGGTCTACTCCTCAGCCGCGTATTGCTGAATCAACTGACGGAAGCCTTCGCCCAGCTTCGGATGCTTCCGCCCCAGGGCCAATGTGGCTTCGAGATAGCCCAGTTGGCTACCGCAGTCGTAGGTTTGCCCCTGCATGCGGTAGGCGGCGGCACCGCTTTGTTTGCGCAGGGTTTCCATGGCATCGGTGAGCTGAATCTCGTTGCCCGCCCCCGGCGGCGTCTCTGCCAGGATCGGGAAGATTTCGCCCGGCAGCAGATAGCGACCGATCACGGCCAGCGTCGACGGCGCTTCCTCGACCTTGGGTTTCTCGACCATGCCGGTCAACGGTGCGCTTTCGCCAGCAGCTGGCTCGTCACCTTCGAGCGCGACGATGCCGTACTTGTAAGTCAGCTCCTTGGGCACGGTCTCGACCATGATCTGGGCCTTACCGGTCTCGTCGAAGGCCTTGATCATGCCCATCAGATCGTTGCTGGCCATGCCGTTGTCGTCGATCACGACGTCCGGCAGCAGTACCGCAAACGGGTCGTTGCCGATGACCGGACGCGCGCAGAGAATGGCGTGACCGAGGCCAAGAGCCTCTGGCTGGCGTACGCTGATGATATTGACGTCATCGGGGATGATATTGCGAAGTTCCTCGAGCAGTTCATCCTTGCCCTTGGCTTCCAGCTGCGTCTCGAGCTCGAAATGCTTGTCGAAATGGTTTTCGATAGCGCTTTTCGACGAGTGCGTGACCAGGACGATTTCCTTGATACCGGCCTTCACCGCCTCGGTGACCACGTATTGAATCACCGGTTTGTCGACGATGGTGATCATTTCCTTGGGGATCGCCTTGGAAGCGGGCAAACAACGGGTGCCGAATCCGGCGACGGGCAGTACAGCCTTGCGAATCATCTTTAGGTCCTTCCCTTCCTGGGTATGAAATCAACGGGCGTGGGGAGCCTGACATCGAGTCTCCTGCTAGCTTAGCGGGCGAGACGCCGAAAGCACAGTCGCACAATGGCGACAGGCCATGTCGATTATTGCCAGCCCTTTTTGCTAACTTGGCATCCAGCCTGGCTACCGTCCATAGTAGAATATCGTAAAGCCAGGTACCGCTGCACCGGCGCATCCCCTCTTTCGGTGGCATGAACTCAGCCAACTCAGCGATACATCGACATTCCGGTAAGGAAACCAGTCCATGACACCATCACCTCACGATAACGCGGCGCCCCATGACAATGTCGATCGGGCCGAAATTGCCAAATTCGAGGCATTGGCCAGCCGCTGGTGGGATCGGGAAGGTGAGTTCAAGCCTCTGCATGACATCAATCCGCTGCGTCTGGGATTCATAGATTCTCAGGTATCGCTGGCCGGCAAGCGCGTGATCGACGTTGGCTGTGGTGGCGGCATTCTGAGTGAAGCCATGGCAATGCGTGGCGCCGACGTGACCGGGATCGATCTGGGCGAGGCGCCGCTGTCGGTCGCCAGACTCCATCAGCTGGAGAGCGGCGTGGAAGTCGACTATCGGAACATCAGTGTGGAAGCGATGGCGGCTGAGCACGCCGGTGAATTTGACGTGGTGACATGCCTCGAAATGCTCGAACACGTGCCCGATCCGGGCTCCGTGATCGAAGCCTGCGCCAGGCTGGTCAAGCCCGGCGGCCACCTGTTCTTCTCGACGATCAATCGCAATCCGAAATCCTATGCGTTCGCGATCCTCGGCGCCGAATACGTACTGGGCCTGCTGCCGCGCGGCACGCACGAATATCGCAAGTTCATTCGCCCCTCCGAACTGTCCGGCTGGTGCCGTCAGCACGGCCTGAGGCTGCAGAAGCAGACGGGGCTGACCTATAACCCGGTATCACGACGCTACCGGCTGACCGCGAGCGACGTATCGGTCAACTACATGGTGCATGTCCGCCCCGAATGGTTCGGAGAAGAGCGAACCGGTAGCGGCGACGACAAATGAGCGCGACGGCATTGCCGCAAGGGCTGCTGTTCGATCTCGACGGCACCCTCGTCGACACCGCCCCCGATCTGGCCGAGGCTACCAACCGGCTGCGTGAGCACCATGAACTGGCGCGTTTACCCTACGAGGACATTCGGGCCCAGGTGTCCAACGGCGGCAGTGCTCTGGTCACGTTGGCCGTGGGATGGGCCGTCGACCATCCGCGACATGCTACCGCGCGCGAGTTTCTGCTGGAGCGCTATGCGCAAGCCGTCGCGGAGAAAAGCGAAGTCTTTCCGGCACTCGTGCCGCTGCTGACGCGATGGGAAGCGGCCGGACGGCCTTGGGGCATTGTCACCAACAAGCCGCGGCGTTACGCCGAACCGTTGATTGCGGCACTCGGCCTGGCACCGGGAGTCATGCTCTGCGCGGATGATCTTCCCGTCAGGAAGCCCGACCCCGCCCCACTGTTGGAAGCGGCCAGACAGATCGGTGTCGACGCGCCGCGATGCTGGTACATCGGGGATCATCGGCGGGACATGGAAGCCGCCAATAGCGCCGGCATGGCGGCAATCGCCGTACGCTATGGCTATATCGCGGAAGATGACGATATTGACGCGTGGCCGGCCACGCAGTGGTTTGCCACGCCGGCGGAACTCACCGACACCCTGCTGGCGTTGCTCGAAGCAAGGTGAATGGAGTGTCGAGCGGCGATCTGAGGTATGCGTCTGGCTCAGGCTTTCGCCTTCGGTGGCTGGGCGTCGAACGCCTGGCCGCTGACGCCCTCGCTGGATGAGCCCATCAGCCACAGGTAGGTCGGCATGATCTCTTCCGGCGTGCGAAGCTCCATAGGGTTTTCGTCCGGATACGCCGACTGACGCATGGCCGTGCGCGTGGCGCCAGGATTGAGCGAGTTGAAACGAATGGCAGCGTCGCGATGCTCGTCGGCCAGAATCTGCATCAGACCTTCGGTGGCAAATTTCGAGGTCGAATAGGCACCCCATTTGGCGCGCCCATGGCGGCCGACGCTAGACGAGGTAAAGACGACGGATGCGCTGCTGGAGCGCCCCAGCAGCGGCAGCAACGCTTGCGTCAGACCTAACGTGGCGGTGAAGTTGACCTGCATGACCCGAGCCCATAGCTCCAGATCGTAGGCCTCGACCGATACCCGCTCTCCCAGAATGCTGGCATTGTGAAGCAAGCCGTCGAGGCGGCCGAACTCCTTTTCCAGCTTGGAGGCGACTGCCAGATAATCCTGGGGTGTCGCGCTTTCGAGATTGAGCGGAAAAATCGCCGGCTGCGGCCCGTTCATCGCCTCGATGGCATCGTAAACCACTTCGAGACGACTGACGCTGCGGCCCAGTAGAATCACCGTGGCGCCGTGATGCGCATAGCTCATGGCTGCAGCGCGGCCGATACCTGCGTTCGCCCCGGTCACCAGAACGATCTTTCCGTCGAGTAGCCCGGTTGGCGCCTGATAGTCGATGTGGCACGTCATGCTGGTGTCCTGATCCGATCAGTTACCCATCTGATTGAGAAAGTCGCTCGCCATCTGGGCCGCGTTGCTGTCGGGATAATCGTCACGAGCCTGCTGCAGCAGCTGACGGCTGCCCTCGGTATCCCCCTGACGCGCTTTCAACAGCCCTAGCTTGTATAGCGCATCCGGAACCTTGTTGCTCTGCGGATAGTCGCTGATAACCGTGTCGAATGCCTTGACGGCCTGATCGAGCTGCGACTGCGCGGAATAGAGTTCACCTAACCAGTAGTGTGCATTGGGCACGAGACTGGATTGCGGATAGTCGCTGATGAAGCTCTGGAAAGCGGTGATGGCCGAGTCGAACTGGCGAGACTGAACCTGTTGAAACGCCGCCTGGTAAGCATCACGGCCGTCTTGACCGCCGGCTCCAGACTGGCCACCGCTGTCACCTGCGTTGGACGAGGACTGCGTCGAATTCCCGGCGTTGCTGGCGTTTGCGCCGCTATCGCTCGCGACATCGTTGGCCGCACCGTTATCGATACTGGTGTTATCCAGATCGCTACCGGAATTGCCGCCACCTCCTGCCCCCATCCCGCCGCCGGAGATGCGATCATCGAGGTCAAGATACTGCTGCTGGGTCTGCTGTTTCAGCTGATCCAACTGGTAGCGCAGCTCTTCGACTTGGCCACGAAGCTGCTGAATCTGCTGTTGATTGTCCTTCAACTGATTGAGGATCGTCAGCGTCCCCCCACCACTTTGGCGAGCTTCCGTCTGACTATAGAAGCCGTTCGACTGACCGGTGAGGTCATCAACGGCAGGTTGCTGAGCCCATACGGACAGCGGGAGCACCAGGGCTCCCGCGCCGCACAGTCTTTTCAGACCGTGTTTCATGCTTTTCTCCGTCGGTGCTTAGTACGAAAATACGACGCGACGGTTCTTGGCGTAAGCTTCTTCAGTGTGGCCCTGAACTGCCGGACGCTCTTCACCGTAGCTGACGATCTGGATCTGGGACGGAGAGACGCCCTGAACGGTCAAGTACTGCTCGACCGCCTGCGCACGACGCTCGCCGAGACCCAGGTTGTATTCACGCGTACCGCGCTCGTCTGCATAACCCTGCAGTGTCACGTTGGTGCTCGAGTTCGCCATCAAGTACTGCGCATGGCCATCGAGAACCGATTCGAATTCAGGGCGAATTTCTTCGCTGTCGAATGCGAAATAGATAGTGTCGACGTTGGGCTTCTGGTCATTGGCGCCCATCTGGGAGCCGGAAGTGCCCTGGCCGGATGTCATGCCCTGGCCGGACGTGCCGCCCGCGGTGCCATTCATGTCCCCTTCCTGGGTACCGCCACTGCTGGAACAACCAGCCATTACTGCTAGCGACAGCGCGACTGCTAATGTCTTCGCGTAGGTATTCATTTGCATTGTCATCTCCTTGCTCGGATGTCGAATGACACACTGACTGTAGTCGTTTAGTTCAAAAACGGCGACCACGCGGGTTCGCGTACGTCACCCTGCGCCGAAGGCAGTCGGAAGGACGCACGTCCATCCGAAGAAACTGCCCCCAACACACCTTGCGCCCCTTGCTGGGTAGCGAAGATTACCATGGTGCCATTCGGTGCGACACTGGGCGATTCATCCCAACGTGAATCAGTCAAGACAGTGACACGACTCGTGTCCATGTCCTGCTTCGCCACGTGATAACCGCTGCCGTCACGGGTCACCATGAAAAGAGATTTGCCATCGGGCGAGAAGCGCCCGTCCGAGTTATAACTCCCGGTAAATGTGATGCGATCGGCCTGTCCACCGCTGGCTGACATGCGGTACAGCTGCGGGGCGCCACTTCGGTCAGAGGTGAAAATCAGCGACTGACCGTCAGGCGTCCAATCCGGTTCCGTCTCGATGGCGCGATTATTGGTCAGCCGCGTGAGCTGACGCGACCCCAGGTTCATGACGTAGATTTCCGGCTGGCCATCCTTCGACAACGACATCGCCAGCTTGCGGCCATCCGGTGACCATGCGGGTGCGCCATTGATGCCGCGGAATGACGTCAACCGTACGCGCTCGCCCGACGAGGTATTCTGTACATAGATGGCTGAGTTGCCGGATTCGAACGAGACATAGGCGATCTTCTTGCCATCCGGCGACCAGGCCGGTGACAGAATCGGATCATCCGACGACAGAATCTGCTGACTGTTGTAGCCATCGGCATCGGCTATATGGAGCGCATAGCGACTGTTATCCCCGGCACCGCTGGCCGAGACGTAAGCGATACGGGTCGAGAATGCCCCCCGGATACCGGTAATCGCCTCGAAGATCTGGTCGCTGATGTAGTGAGCACTGGCCCGCAGATTACCCTCGGAGGAGGTCACGGTTTCGCCCAGCATGCGCTTGCCACCCAGGATGTCCATCAGCTCGTACTGGATACGATACTGATCACCCTGGGGCTCGATGTTGCCCACCACCAGATAGCGCGCATCGACGCGTTTCCAGTCGTCGTAGAAAACATCCTTGCTGCTGCTCGGCAACGAGACGAGTGAGCTCCGGCTCAGGGGTGAAAACTGCCCGCTATGTTCCAGATCATCACTGACGATCTGCGCCACATCCTGCGGCAACGAACCCTGGCCGCTGACCTCGAACGGCACGACCGCGATCGGTGTTGCCTGATCACTACCGCGATTGATTTCGATGGTCAGGTTCTGTGCCTGGGCGGTGGTCGCCATACAGGTCAGGGCTATCAACGACACCAGCCAGCCGGCGGCCAGGGTTTTCCATCCTTGAGACATCCATCGTTTCATCACTGTACATCCCCGGGGGTGAATTTGAGATTGAAGTCGCGAAACCGCCGTTGCAACCCTGCATCCAGCTGTTGCAGTTCGCGGAACGGTGCCGCGGCTTCAACGGCCTGCGTCGCCGATCGATCGAAACTGGGATTGCCACTGCTGCGGGTGACGCTGGCTGCCAGCAATTCACCGGACGGCCCCAGTCTTACGCGAACCTGTGCTACCAAACCACCGTCCGCGTTGGCCGGCAAGTGCCAGCGATCCTCGACGGCCCGCTTGACCAGATTGATGAAGCTATTCGACGCTTGATCGGACTGCTCGGCATTGGCAATCCGCTCCTGCTCGTTGGAAATCGAATCGCTCAGCGCATCGGCAGCCGCTTTTTTCGCTGCCGCCTCCGCCTGGCGTTTCTTCTCCGCTTCTTCAGCCTTGCGCTTTTTCTCTGCCTCGGCCTTTTTCTGCTTTTCCGCTTCAGCCTTTTTCTTCTCGGCTTCCGCAGCCTTCTGCTTTTCCGCTTCGGCCTTTTCCTTTTCGGCCTCCGCCTGGCGCTGTTTCTCGGCTTCTGCAGCTTTCTGTTTTTCCGCTTCGGCCTTTTTCTTCTCGGCTTCCGCCTGGCGCTGTTTCTCGGCCGCTGCCGCTTTCTGCTTTTCCGCCTCGGCCTTCTTCTCGGCCTCTTCAGCTTTCCGCTTTTCGGCGGCGACCTGCTGCTTTTTCGCTTCGGCCTGACGCTGGGATTCGGCGGCCTTCTGCTGCTCTTCCGCCTCGGCGCGAGCGGCGGCGGCCTCTTTCGCCGCCTGCTGGCGACGCTCGGATTCCGCTTCGGCCTGCTCGGCAGCCGCCTGGCGCTCGGCTTCCTGCTGCTGCGCCTGTTCTTGAGCCTGCTGCTCGGCTGCTTGCTGTGCTTCTTCCTGCGACTGCTGTTCGGCCGCCTGCTGAGCCGCCTCTTCTGCCTGTCGCTGAGCCGCTCGCGCCCGCGCCTCCTTGGCGTACTGGGCCTGATCCGTGGCGGTGACGTCGCTGACCAGCGTCGCCTGTACCACGGACGAGGAGCTCGGTGTCGGTTCACTCTCCGGCAAGCGCAACATCGTCAATAACAGCGCCGCGACATGAACGACGATCGCCAGAACGACGGGCAGGCCGTAACCGACTCGGCGGTTTCGCTTCGCCATGCGGTTACCCTTTGTCGCCATGGGGCGGCTCGGAAATCAATCCGACGTTCGCCACACCTGCCATCTGCAGTGTACTCATCAGCGTTACGACCTGGCCGTAGGAGGCATTCTGGTCGCCACGCACCATGACCGGGGTATCCGGCTTGCGCTCGAGGATCGCCACGACCTGATCGCCGACGGTCTCCAGTGTCACCGGCTTGTCTTCCTCGCCGAGCGAAATATAGTACTCGCCCTGGCTGTCGACCGAGACGATGATCGGCTCCTGCTCATCGGTGTCGATCGGTTCCGATGTGACCTGAGGCAGATCGACCTTCACGCCCTGGGTCAGCATCGGCGCGGTGATCATGAAGATCACCAGCAGCACCAGCATGACGTCGATGAACGGAACGACGTTGATTTCGCCCATCGGTTTGCGCCGTTGACGGCGGCTGTAGGGTCCACTCATGTTGAACCTCCGCCTCAGGACGCTTGATTGCTGCCGCGACCTTGCAGGTTACGGTGCAGGATCGAATGGAATTCCTCGGCGAAATCTTCGTACTCGCCGAGCAGGCGACTGGCGATGGCCGACAGACGGTTATAGAAAATGACCGCGGGAATCGCGGCGAACAGTCCCATCGCGGTTGCCACCAGTGCCTCGGCGATCCACGGTGCCACGGTCGACAGTGTCGCCTGCTGGGCCATCGATAGGCTCTGGAAGGAACCCATGATGCCCCAGACGGTCCCGAACAGCCCGATATACGGGCTCGCCGAGGCCACGGTCGCCAGCAGCGTAAGGTTGGCGTTGAGTCGATCCTCTTCGCGAGAGAGCGCTACTCGCTGCGAGCGCTGCACGCCGTCCAGCACGGCTTCGCTGCTGCGCGTCTTCGGCATCAGCCGATTGAACTCGCGGAAGCCGGCACGAAAGACGTGCTCGGAGCCCTGCGCTTCGTAGTTTTCCGGAACATCCCGGTAGAGTTCGTTGAGATCGACACCCGACCAGAAGCGCTCGTCGAACGCTTTCTGCGTTTTCCTGGCACGAGCCAGCGCGAAACTGCGTTGAAAGATGACAACCCAGGAGGCGATGGATGCGGCCAACAGCAGGAGCAAGACCAGCTGGACCACCAGACTGGCGTTCATGATCAGATGGGGGATGGACATGGAGTCGTTCACGAAAATCCTCGAATCACTGGCTTGGAATGTCTGACGTCAGCACCGCGCGGAGTTCGCTGGGCCAACGCATCGGTTTCAGGCGTTGCGCATCGACACAGGCAATATCGACCGTCGCTTCGCATAATGTATCCCCGTCGTACCGTACGGCCTGCTCAAATTGTAACGAGCAGGCCGACAGTCGACTGACCTTGGCCGTCACTTCCAGCCGGTCGTCGAGTCGCGCCGGGCGTGCATAGCGGCAACTCAGCGAATGAACCACCAGCTGCACGCCCTTCTCTATCAACCCACGCTGACCGAAGCCGCGCGCATTCAACCATTCGCTGCGCGCGCGCTCCATGAATTTCAGATAGTTAACGTAGTACACAATGCCACCGGCGTCGGTATCTTCGATATAGACCTTCACCGGGAACATGAATTCATTCATTGCCGACCTGACCCCCGCCCATCGACGAATTCTGCCCGGCGCCTGCAGGCGTCCGGTCATCGCGGGGGGCGTTATCGCCCGGCGCCTTGTCGTCAGGCGCGATGCCGAAATGCGTGTAGGCGGACCGCGTGACGACCCGGCCTCGGGTGGTGCGCATCATGAAGCCCTGCTGGATCAGGTAGGGTTCGATGACGTCCTCGATGGTGTCGCGTTCTTCGCTGATAGCCGCGGCCAGGCTGTCGACACCGACAGGCCCACCATCGAACTTTTCGATCATCGCCAGCAGCAGTCGCCGATCCATGTGATCCAGCCCGTGGCTATCGACGTTGAGCATATTGAGCGCCTGATCGGCTACCACCGCGTTGACCCGCCCGTCGCCCTTGACCTCGGCGAAGTCACGCACGCGTCGCAACAGCCGGTTGGCGATACGCGGGGTGCCGCGGGCGCGTCGGGCAATTTCCCGGGCGCCTTCGACGTCGGCCGGTACGCCCAGCAGCCGGGCGGAGCGCGATACGATCTCGGTCAATTCGTCGACGGCGTAAAATTCGAGTCGCTGCACGATGCCGAACCGGTCGCGCAATGGCGAGGTCAGAAGCCCCGCCCGAGTCGTGGCGCCGACCAGCGTGAACCGCGGCAGATCCAGCTTGATCGATCGGGCCGCCGGGCCGTCGCCGATCATGATATCCAGCTGAAAATCCTCCATCGCCGGATACAGCACTTCTTCCACTGCGGCGGGAAGCCGGTGGATCTCGTCGATGAACAGCACGTCGCCCGGCTGCAGGTTGGTCAGCATCGCGGCCAGGTCACCGGCGCGCTCCAGCACCGGGCCTGAAGTCGACTTGATGTCCACGTTCATTTCGGTGGCGATGATGTTGGCGAGGGTCGTCTTGCCCAGCCCCGGCGGGCCGAACACGAGGGTATGATCGAGCGTGTCCTCACGCTGACGCGCCGCGGCAATGAAGATGTTCAGCTGCTCGCGCACGCGCGGTTGGCCGATATAGTCAGCGAGTCGGCGTGGTCGAATGGCATGGTCGACCTGCTGCTCGCCCTGCTGCGGCGGTGCCGCAATCAGACGGTCGGGTTCAATCATGAGCGGGTTATCCAGCCAGCTGGCGTGACAGCGCCGCTTTGATCAGCGCTTCGGTAGGGAGCGTCTTGTCCAGCGCGGAAAGCATGCGCGATGCTTCTGTTGGCTTGTAACCCAGCGTGACCAGCGCGGCCTCGGCATCGGCCAGCGGGTCGGCCGGCGTCATCGTGGCGGCATTCTCACTGCCCAGCAACGACGCCTGTCCTTCCTGCCAATGCGGGAAGCGATCACGCATCTCGACGATCAGGCGATCCGCGGTCTTCTTGCCGACGCCGGGCAGCTTGGTCAACGCCTTGCTGTCGCCTTCCATCACGCAGTGGATGAATTCATCGGTATCCATTCCCGACAGAATGGCCAGTGCCAGTTTGGGACCGACACCGTTGACCTTGATCAGGGCGCGAAACAGCTGGCGTTCTTCGTCGTGGGAAAAACCGTAAAGCAGATGGGCGTCCTCACGCACGCTGAGATGCGTATAGAGGCGCACAGCTTCCCCGGCGCCGGGCAGCGAAACCAAAGTGGTCATCGAGGTCTCGAGCTCGTAGCCAACGCCCTGCACATCGATGACGATCCAGGGGGGGTGTTTCTCCAACAGCGTGCCGTGCAAACGTCCAATCATGCCATTCGTGTCCTTACTCCGACGGCGTCCACTATACGCATAGCCGATTCAACTGACTAGCTACCCGAGGCGCTGTTATGACGCCTCTGTCAATCCGGCTTGAAGTCTCGCCAGCGCCCGCCCCGAGAGGGTTTTCCGCGGCGCTGCGGAGACACCGCCAACAAGCCCTGGCGGGCGTATCCATGGGTCAGCGCGATCGCCAGCGCATCGGCAGCATCGGCCGGTGGCGGCGCATCCAGGGAGAGTATCGCCGTCACCATATGCTGGATCTGCGACTTGTCGGCACCGCCGTTGCCGGTGATGGCCTGCTTGACCTGACGCGCGGCATACTCGTGGACCGGTAGACCATGATTTGCCGCGCAGACGATCGCGCTGCCACGAGCCTGACCGAGCTTGAGGGCGGAGTCCGCATTCTTGGCCATGAACACGCGCTCGATGGCGAATTCTGCCGGCCGATACAGGCCGATCAATTCGCTCACGCCGGCATAGACCCGTGCCAGCTTCTGGGCCAGATCTTCGCCGTCGATACGAATGCAGCCACTGGCGATATAACGTGGCTTGGCGGAGACATCGATCACGCCGTAGCCGGTTATCCGCGATCCGGGGTCGATACCCAAGAGAATCAAACGCCGGATTCCTGTATCCACTGGCCCAGATTCATCGAAATATGACCTCCCGACTGACATCGATGGCTGCTATCGATGATTCGCCTCGTTGAACGCGAATGTAATGAAATTGCCCGCATCGAGCTACACCGACACCTGGCTTCAGATACCTGTCGGACGCCAGCCAAAACGACGCCGGCGCCCCTGAGGGCGCCGGCGTGTGAAGTCGAAAGCCGTTACTCTCCGCTGCTTTCGGGCTTCGCTTTCTGGCGCAGACGGATATGCAGATCGCGCAACTGCTGGCTGCTGACCTCGCCGGGCGCGTCGGTCATCAGGTCGGCGGCGCTCTGCGTCTTGGGGAAGGCGATGACGTCGCGGATAGTCCGTGATCCCGTCATCAGCATCACCAGCCGGTCGAGGCCGAAAGCCAGACCGCCGTGCGGCGGCGCACCGTACTGCAGCGCGTCGAGCAGGAAGCCGAACTTCTCCTCGGCTTCTTCCTTGCCGATACCCAGCACTTCGAACACCGCGCGCTGCATGGCCTGATCGTGAATACGGATCGAACCACCACCCAGTTCGGTGCCGTTCAGCACCATGTCATAGGCGCGAGACAGCGCCGTGGCGGGCGACGCCTTGAGCTCGTCCGAGGAACAGGACGGCGCGGTAAACGGATGATGCAGTGCCGACAGGCGGCCGCTATCGTCGGCTTCGAACATCGGGAAATCGACGACCCATAGCGGCGCCCACTTGGCCGTGTAAAGATCGAGGTCCTCGCCCAGCTTGACGCGCAGCGCGCCGATCGCTTCGTTGACGATTTTCGCTCTGTCGGCCCCGAAGAAGATGATATCGCCGTCTTCAGCGCCGACGCGATCCAGCAATTGCTCGACGATGCCTTCCATGAACTTGACGATCGGCGACTGCAGCCCCTCGAGCCCCTTGGCGCGCTCGTTGACCTTGATCCAGGCCAGCCCCTTGGCACCGTAGATACCCACGAACTTGGTATATTCGTCGATCTCCTTGCGCGACAGCTTGGCCCCACCGCTCACCTTCAGCGCGGCCACGCGACCGTCATCGGCCTTGGCCGGACCGGAGAAGACCTTGAAGTCCACCGACTGCATCAGATCGTCGACATCCACCAGTTCGAGCGGGATGCGCAGATCCGGCTTGTCGGAGCCGTAGCGTTGCATCGCCTCGCTGTAGGGCATGCGCGGGAACGCCGGCAGGTCGACATCCAGCACTTCCTGGAACAGCTGGCGCACCATCTGCTCCGTGGTGCCCATTATGTCCTGCTCGTCGATGAACGATGCTTCGATGTCGATCTGGGTGAACTCGGGCTGGCGATCCGCGCGCAGATCCTCGTCACGGAAGCACTTGGCGATCTGATAGTAACGATCGAAACCGGAGACCATCAGCAACTGCTTGAACAGCTGCGGTGACTGCGGCAGCGCGAAAAAGTGACCGTCGTGAGTCCGGCTCGGCACGAGATAGTCCCGCGCCCCTTCCGGCGTCGCTCGAGTCAGGATCGGGGTCTCGATATCGAGGAAACCATGATCCTCGAGATAGGCGCGCACGCTGTGGGTAATCCGCGAGCGCAGACGCAGGCGCTCGATCATCTCCGGACGGCGCAGGTCGATATAGCGATACTTGAGCCGAACCTCTTCGCCCACTTTGCCGTGCTCGTCGAGCTGGAACGGCGGTGTCGCGGCGGTGTTGAGGACTTCGACCTGCTTGGCCAGCACCTCGATCATGCCAGTCGGCATGTTGGGATTCTGAGTGCCTTCCGGACGCAGGCGAATGCGACCGACGATGCGAAGCACGTACTCGTTGCGCGCTCGATCGGCATTGGCGAAGGCCTCGGCCGTGTCGGGATCCACAACCACCTGAGCGATACCGTCACGATCGCGCATGTCGAGGAAAATGACACCGCCATGGTCGCGGCGGCGATGCACCCACCCGCAAAGCGTGACTTCGTGATCGATCAATGACTCGTTCAATCGGCCGCAATAATGACTGCGCATGCTGGATCCTAGAATTGTGAAGCTTAAAAATGTGAAGCCTAAAAACGTGGAGACAAGACTCAGGCAGACGCTTTGCTCTCACCGCTCGATTTGCTTTCGCCTGTCGACTTGCTGCCACTTTCGCTCGACGAAGCCGGCTTGGCGGCGTCACCGACGAGATTCTTCTTGCTGCCCGATTTGAAATCGGTTTCATACCAGCCGCCGCCGGCCAGCCTGAAACCGGCCGCCGACACCAGGCGAGAGAGTTCCGGGCGCTCGCAGGTCGGGCAATCCTTCAACGGCGGCGCGCTGATCTTCTGAAGCTTCTCCAGACGATGGCCGCAAGCCTTGCACTCATATTCGTAAATGGGCATGGATTGATCACTCTCTGGCTACGGGAAGCCTAGGCCCCGCTATGGGCGACTTCCTTGCGTTATCCGGGCGCCACCCGGTTGTCGGCCTGGCGCCAGCTGTTTGTCTAGTCCCGCTTATCTGTTTCCCGCCGGCGCGACGGCGAGAATGTTCTCGACGCCCAGCCCGAGCGGTGACGTACCGACCCTTTCCAAGCCGGGCAGGAAAGCCGCATAGTATAGCGCGCAGCAGCCGGTCGCGGGCAATATTACCGGCTGATAACGCCGATGTCGTCGTTCGCACGCAGCAATCGTGATACGACAGCGCCCGAGACCGCAGAGAGACCCGCAAGAGATAAGGAAAAGAAGCATGAAAGCCGTACTTCTGGACGCCGCTTCACTGGGGGACGATATCGATCTCGGCCCCATCCGCACCCTCGTCGACGATCTCGACATTCATCGTCTTACCGCTCCGGATCAGACTCGGGAACGACTCGAGGGCGCGACGGTAGTGCTCACCAACAAGGTCGTTCTCGATGCCGAGCTGATCGAGTCCCTTCCCGCGCTGAAACTGATCTGCGTGCTGGCCACCGGCACCAACAATATCGACATGGCCGCCGCCGAGCGCCGCGGCATCGTGGTGCGTAATGTGGCGGCCTACGGCACGGCCAGCGTCGCCCAGCACACGCTGATGTTGATTCTGGCCCTGGCGGCGAGACTGCCGCGCTATCAGAACGAGGTGCAGTCCGGAGCCTGGCAGCGTAGCGATATCTTCTGTCTGCTCGACCATCGCACGCTGCAGTTGGCCGGCAAGCATCTGGTAATCGTCGGAAGCGGCGTTCTGGGCACCGCCGTCGCCAAGCTGGGAGAAGCCTTCGGCATGCGCGTGACGTTCTCCGCTCGCCCCGGCAGTGAAACCGATGATTCGCGACCGGCATTGGCGACACTGCTCGGCGAGGCCGATGTCCTGAGCCTGCACTGCCCGTTGACGGAAGCGACTCGCGGTCTTGTCGATGGCGAGGCGCTGGCGATGATGAAACCGGATGCGCTACTGGTCAACGGCGCCCGGGGTGGCATCATCGACGAAGGTGCCGCGCTTGCCGCTCTGCGCGAGCGACGCCTGGGCGGGCTGGCTGTCGATAGTCTGCCCAGCGAACCGCCTCGTGACGGGCATCCGTTGCTCGATGCGCTTACCGAGCCGCTCAATCTGATCGTGACACCGCACAACGCCTGGATCACGCCGGAAGCGCGTCAGCGAGTGGTCGAATTGACGGCGGATAATCTGCGCGGCTGGCTAGCCTAGGGAACGAAGAGATGTCACGGGATACAGCAAAGGTCTATAACTACGGCTCCATCAATATCGATTACGTCTACCGGGTTCCCCACCTGGTGCGTCCCGGCGAGACCTTGGCCAGTACCAGTCTGAGCCAGGTACTCGGCGGCAAGGGTGCCAATCAGTCGCTGGCGCTGGCACGTGCCGGCGGAAACGTCGCCCACTGGGGTCGTCTCGGCGAGAGCGACCGCTGGGCGTTGACGCCGCTCGGTGACGCCGGCGTCGATATCGATGACGTCGAGCTGATCGATGGCGCGAGCGGTCACGCGTTGATCCAGGTCGACGACGCTGGCGAGAACGCGATCATTCTCTACGCCGGCGCCAACCACGGTTTCGATGAGGCCCGACTGAAGACGCTGGTCGACTCGGCACACGCGGGCAGCTGGGTCTTGATGCAGAACGAGTGCAACGCCTCGGAGTCGATGCTGCGCCTGGCGGCGAATGGCGGCCTGTCGATCGCCTTCAACCCGGCCCCGCTGTCGGCCGACGTGGCCGATCTGCCGTTGGAACTGTGCCAGCTTCTGTTTCTAAACCGGGGTGAGGCCGCGGCGCTGGTCGAACGACCGGAAACGGCCGATGTCGACACGCTACTCGATGCCCTCGCGGCACGACTGCCCGAAGTCGAAATCGTACTCACACTCGGTGGCGACGGTGTCTGCCATCAGTATCAGGGTTCACGTGTCACCATGGCGGCGCACGCGGTCGAGGCCGTCGACACCACGGCCGCCGGCGATACCTTTATCGGTTACTTCATGGCCGCGCGACAGCGTGGCGACGAGATCGAGCAGGCCCTGCGTCTGGCGACGACGGCGTCGGCACTGTGCGTGCAGCAGGCCGGCGCCGAGCCGAGTATTCCCACCGCCGAGACCGTCGAATCCGCGCTTAAGGAATGGCCCACGCTTGCGCTCGAACGCCTCGCGCCCTGATCGGCTGACACGTCGATCGCCGTATCGCTTCCGAGTGACCGGTCTTGCGTCCGGTCATGCCAACTGAATTGCCATGCAGGAATTCATCATGCCAACTCCGATTATTTTCGATACCGATCCGGGTGTCGACGACGCGCAGGCGATCGCCATCGCCCTCGCCCATCCCGACATCGAACTGCTGGGTCTGACAACGACTTTCGGCAACGTCACTATCGAAGTCGCGACCCATAATGCGTTGCTGCTGGCCGAACTGGCCGGGCAGTCGATTCCGGTTGCCCAGGGCGCCGCCGGGCCGCTGGTCAAGACCAAGAACCCGCCGCCGGGCCATATTCATGGCGACAACGGCCTGGGCGATATTTTACTGCCGCCTATCGAGACTCACGCCCTGAAGCAGAGTGCGGCGCAGTTCATCGTCGATCAGGTCAACGCCCGCCCCGGCGAGGTGGTGCTGGTTGCCGTCGGCCCGCTGGGCAATCTCGCCGCCGCGTTGCAGCTCGATCCCGGCCTGGTCGACAAGGTCAAACGGGTCGTGGTGATGGGCGGGTCGATCCGGGAAGGCGGCAATGTGACGCCGGTGGCCGAAGCCAACATCTTCAACGACCCGCACGCGGCTGCCAAAGTGCTGGAAGCGAGCTGGCCGTTGACGCTGGTCGGGCTGGATGCGACTCACCGCTGCGTGCTGGATCCGCGGAGCATGGCGCGGATCGTCGAGGCTCAAGGCGCGCTGGGGAAGGTGTTGGGTGAAAGCTACGCGTTCTACCGAAACTTCTACCAGCAGGCGCTGGGCATCGACGGCTGCTGCCCGCACGATAGCTGCGCGCTAGTCTGGCTGCTGCGTCCCGATCTGTTCAGCGTCGAACGGGGATACTTGAGCGTGGTGACCGATGGCCTGGCCGAAGGACAGACATTAATGGCGCCGGAGTCACGCGAATTCGTCGATCCACGCTGGTCCCACGGCACGCCGGCGGATGTCTGCATGAATGCCAACGGCCCGGGCGTGATCGATTGGATCGTCGAGACGCTGACGACGCAGAGGTCGCCCTGAACCGCCACTCATACATCGCCCTGGCCCACCGCTCATACGTCATCTTGAACTGTTTCGGCTCTGCTCGGTTCGGCCGAATCAGTCCTGCCCGGGCCCGCCCGATCACTGTCGACGATCGGACGGGGCCGGTGGCTTTACCAAATCGCGGACGGTTGATTGGTAAAGTCGAGTAGCCGTGGGTTCAGCGACTCGTGAGTCTAGTGAGTCGTGAAACTTGCCGGTGCAACGAGCGTCGCTTCCTCGACGCTGACGTCGCTGACGTCCGCCGCCGGGGAGCCTTCCCACAGCCGGTCGATCAGTTCGGCAACGGCGGTCGCTTCGCCGCAGGCGACGACCTCGACACGCCCATCCTCGAGATTGAGCGCATGACCGGTGATACCCCAGCGCTCTGCATGCCGCCGCACGTGCTCACGATAGCTGACGCCCTGAACTCTTCCGCTCACCCAAGCCTTGATCGTTCGATGGGTCATCCGGTGTCTCCTTTCGAATCACTTCATGGCGAATCAGTACCGCCGTGTTACGCGGAACGATACGCTGCCCCTTGGCGACAGTGTGAGTACGCGTGAACGCCGCCCCGAACAGTAGAATCAGCGATGAGTAATAGACCCATAGCAGCACCAATACCACAGAGCCGGCGGCACCGTAGGTCGATGCCGTCGCGGTATGGGCCAGATAAGCCGCAATCGCATTCCTGCCGATGATGAACAGTACTGCCGTTACCAGAGCGCCGAGCAGCACGTCGCGGTAAGACAGCACCACGTCCGGCAGCACCTTGAAGATCGCCGCGAAAAAGAGTGTCACCACGACGATGGACAACAGGAACTCCGCTCCATCGAGCAGGAAGGCGCTCCCCGGCACCCAGTCTCCCGCGTAGCTGAACGTCGTTCTCAGGATGACGCCCAGCACCAGCGACACCAGCAGAACGAAGCCGATGGCCAGTACGACTGCCATCGATAGCAGGCGCTTCTTGGCGAACAGCACGATGCTGTTGCGATCGGGATTGGGCGCTACGCCCCAGATGGTATTGAGCGAAAACTGCATCTGCCCGAAGACCGTAGTGGCCCCGATCACCAATGTGACGATACCGGCCAGTGTGGGCAGGATGCCGGAAGCCTGAATACTGGACTGCGCCACGGCATCTTCGATTGCGGTGGCCGCCGCTGGACCCAGGGTGTCCTGCAGGCGAGTCGCGATTTCGCCGCGAGCGGCGTCCTCGCCCAGCCACAGCCCGACGACCGTGACGGCGATAATGATAGTGGGTGCCAAGGAAAACAGCGTGTAGAAGGCCAGCGATCCGGCATAGCTGAAGGCGTTGCGATCGAGCCAAAGCTTGATCGAATCGCGCACGATGGCAGTCCAGTACTTCAGGAAAGGGACGACTTTGGAAAAAGAAGCTCTCACGTAGCGTTCCTTATAGTTGGACTCCTCGTTGCTGGCTGCCACCGTCCGTGGCAGAAGCACACCTGGAGAAATCGATCGGCAATGACGCTTTCTCGAGTTATCAGCAGTCTAGACGACAATCCGGCGATATCCTGCCTGAGGCGCTGCTGATATCACTCATGCACGCAAGAAATCGCTGGGGAGCTTCATCATGCGCCGCCAGAGTTTCTCGACCCCGGGCTTGTGCACCAGCGAGCAGCGATAGAGGCGAATTTCCAGCGGGATGTCCCAGTTTTCGGCAGCCGCGCGAACCAGCCTGCCGTTGGCCAGTTCGTCACGAATACAGAAATCCGGAATCCAGGCCAGACCAAATCCCTGCAGCGCCATTCCTTTCAGCCCTTCGGCCATGGCCGTTTCGTAGACGGTCTTCAGGCGCATGCGTCCCGGCTCGTTCTTGAGCAGCATCCGTACGCTGCGACCGAGAAAGGCGCCTTGTGTGTAGGAGAGAAAAGGAATCGCCCCCTCATCATCGAACGAAAATTTCGGCGCGCCGTCGGCGTCCGGCACGCTGACCGCAACCATCTTGACCTGGCCGATGGAGAACGACGGAAATATCTCGGCGTCCAGCTGCATGGTGGCGTAAGGATCGTGATACGCCAGCATCAGATCGCAATTGCCTTCGCGCAGCACATGAATGGCATCGCCGACGTTCATCGCCACCAGGCGCGTCGGCAGCTCGCCGACGCCCTTTTGCAGGCGTGATATCCAGGGCGGATAGAATGCCAGCGCCAGCGAGTGTGCGGCAACGATATCCAGGGCCTCGTTGTCCATCGCCAGACCGCGGAGATGGGCCAGGCTATCGCTGAGCTGCTCAACCATGTTTCTCGCGGTCACCAGAAAGAGCTGTCCTTCCGGCGTCAGACTCACAGGGGTTGTCGAACGATCTACCAGCGTCGCCCCGACCGCCTGTTCCAACGAGCGGATGCGCCGACTGAAGGCAGGCTGCGTCACATGTCTCTGGCGCGCCGAGGCCGAAAAACTGCGCGTGTTGGACAAGGCGACGAAGTCCTCGAGCCATTTGGTTTCCAGATTCAATGAAGCCCCCTGACATCTCTAGTCTCGGCGCGATCTGTGCACGATCTGCGATGCGATATCTCGTGCCATGAGTGCAAAATACGTTGTCTCGTCATTGGATGGGCGACAGCAGATAGGTGGCCCGCGATACTACTTTGCGCCATAACGGTCGGTCGGAAAGCTCGCGCTGGCTGACTTGCCGACTATTGGCAAAATCCTGCTCGAGCATATCGATGACCGTGGTAGCGAATGCCTTGTCGGGAATATAGGCTGTCACTTCGAAGTTGAGCCTGAAAGACCGATTATCGAGATTGACGGTTCCTACCATTGCTGTGTGGTCGTCCACGAGCAGGACTTTTTGATGTAGAAATCCGGGTTGATAACGGTATATTTTTACCCCTGCCCGAATCATTTCCGGCAGGAACGCAAACGCCGAAAGGAAGACCAGCAGATGATCCGGACGCTCGGGAATCAGCACCCGAACATCCACCCCGCGCAAGGCAGCAAGGACCAGTGCATCCTGCACACCGTGATCGGGCACGAAGTACGGACTGGTAACCCAGAGTCGGTGTCGGGCACCGTGCATGGCATGCTGAACCAGCAAACTGGCGGTTTCCCGACCGTCGGCAGGCCCGGAGGGCACGATTGCCACATGCTGTGACGCCCCGGGCGCCGGCTGAGGCTTCCAGCCCAGTGCCAGAATATCCCCCGTCGCCCAGTACCAGTCTTCCCAGAAAGCCTCCTGTAGGGCCAACACGCTCGGCCCCTGGAGCTTGAGATGGGTATCACGCCATTGACCGTACCGCTCGACCCGGCCGAGATATTCGTCGGCGACATTGAGACCGCCGGTCCAGCCTTCCCGGCCGTCGACCACCACGATCTTGCGATGGTTGCGGAAATTGATCTGGAAGCGATGTCGCCAGCCACGCGAAGAGTTGAACGCCGATACGCGAGCTCCCGCCTCTTCGAGGTCGCGCAGATATCCGCCGGGGAGTCCACGACTGCCGATTTCGTCGTACAGAAAGTAGACATTGACGCCATGCTCGGCCTGATGGATCAGCTTGCGCTTGAAAGCCATACCGATCTCGTCAGCGCGGACGATGAAGAATTGAACCAGGATGTACTCTTCGGCTCGATCGATGCCTTCGAACAGACTATCGAACGTGGCTTGGCCATCGATCAGCAGATCCGCCCGGTTGCCGCGAGTCATCGGCATCTTCGCCAATGCCTCGACGGCGCGAATGCGTCCGCTGACGGCCTCGGGCCGGGACACGTAGGATTCCATATGCGGACGATACCGCTGCAGTACCTGGCGGAGCACGGTATCGCGCTCACCCCGCGCGGAGACGTAGCCATAGAATCGAGGCCTACCGAACGTCCAGAAGATCGGGACCGCAATGTAGGGAAAGCTGACCAGGGTAACGATCCAGGCGACCGCCCCTTGAGAGGTGCGACTCGACATCAGCGCTACCACCGCGGTGATGATGCCGGCGACATGGGATACGAACAGAAACATACCGATCAGCCAGCTCATGTCTGCCATCTTTCCCCGCCCTTTCTCTCACTCTGCCCCATTGCCGCTCTCCCGCTTAAATCACCAAGCTAACCAATATCATACCGAAAAAAGGAGAGCCCCACCGGGACTCTCCTTTTTATCCGTATTGCGACTTTCAATGGCCAGCGCCTCGAGCGGGATCCATCGCCGGCAGCCGACGGTTTGGTCCGATCCCGGAAGATCAGACGCGCTCGGCGATGATCTGTTTCCACTTGGCCGGCCCGGTCTGATGGACCGAAGTACCGAGATGATCCACGGCAACCGTGACCGGCATGTCCTCGACCTCGAACTCGTAGATCGCTTCCATCCCCAGGTCGTCGAAGGCAATGACTTCGGCTTTCTTGATCGCCTGGGCCACCAGATACGCCGCGCCACCGACCGCCATCAGATAGACCGCCTGATTGTCGCGGATGGCCTCGATCGCCAACGGACCCCGTTCCGCCTTGCCGACCATGCCCAGCAATCCCGTCTCCTCGAGCAGGGTGCGGGTGAATTTGTCCATGCGCGTTGCGGTCGTGGGACCGGCCGGCCCCACGACTTCCTCGCCAACCGGATCGACCGGGCCGACGTAATAGATGAAGCGGTTTTTGAGATCGACCGGCAGGCTCTCACCCTTCGCCAGCATGTCGATCATGCGCTTGTGGGCGGCATCGCGGCCCGTCAGCAGTTTGCCGGAGAGCAGTACGGTATCGCCCGGCTGCCATTCACGTACCGCTTCCGGTGTTATCTCATCGAGGTTGACGCGTCGAACCCCTGCACCCACTTCCCAGGTGATCTCCGGCCAGTCGTCCAGCTTGGGGGCCGGAAGTACCGCCGCCCCGCTGCCGTCGAGGCCGAAGTGAACGTGCCGGGTCGCGGCGCAGTTGGGAATGATCGCCACCGGCTTGTTGGCGGCATGAGTCGGGTAATCCTTGACCTTGATATCGAGTACCGTGGTCAGGCCACCCAGCCCTTGCGCGCCGATACCGCTGCGGTTGACCTTGTCGAACAGCTCGAGACGCAGCTCTTCGGCACGGTTGGCGGCACCGCGAGCCTGCAACGCCTGAATGTCGATCGGATCCAGCAGCGCTTCCTTAGCCAGTTCCATCGCCTTTTCGGCGGTCCCGCCGATGCCGATACCCAGCATTCCCGGCGGACACCAGCCTGCGCCCATCTTGGGCAGTTGTTCCAGCACCCAGTCGACGACACTGTCGGAGGGATTGAGCATGGCGAACTTGGACTTGGCCTCGCTACCGCCACCCTTGGCGGCAACGTGCACTTCGATCGTGTCACCCGGTACCAGTTTGTGATGGATGACGGCCGGCGTGTTGTCGCCGGTGTTCTGACGTTTGCCGTCGGGGTCCGCCAGCACCGATGCGCGCAGGACGTTATCGGGCAGCAAATAAGCGCGACGAACGCCCTCGTTGATCATGTCGTCGAGACTCATGTCCGCTTCCCAACGCACGTTCATGCCGACATGGACGAAGACCGTGACGATGCCCGTGTCCTGGCAGATCGGGCGATGACCGGTGGCACACATTCTGGAATTGATCAGAATCTGGGCAATCGCATCACGCGCGGCGGGATTTTCTTCCCGTTGATAGGCCGCGTGCATGGCATCGATGAAATCCTTGGGATGGTAATAGGAGATGTACTGCAGCGCGTCGGCCACGCTCTGGATGAGATCCTCCTGACGGATCACGGTCATTACTGGTCTCCTGACTGGTCACGGTAACTGCCAACGGATCGATTGCCCGACGGTCGGTAACTTCAAGGGCGCCAATCATACCCTAGCGAACGTGAATTGGCAGTTGTTCGAGATAGAGTTGTAAATTAGATAACGGTATAAAATTCAATGTTATCGATCCGAAACCTCAGGTGTCATTCTGGCTGACAGGTCGGACAGCGGTAGAGTCGGCGAGAAGCGATGGTCTCTCGCAAAATGAGATCGCCACAGGCATGACAAGGCTGATTATCGCGATTGAACACGGCGAAGCGCCATTGGCTGCGGCGCTTCCCCTCCCGTTGCAGGCGTTTGCGCCATGTCGGGCGATTGGTCACGCCCGCCTCGCGGTAAGCCTGATGAATGGTCGTCAGAATGCAGTCGGCGAGTTTTTCCCGCTGTGCCTCGGAGAGCGTTTTAGGACGATTTCTGGGCGCAAGGCCGGCATAGAACAGGATTTCCGACCGCAGATAGTTACCGATCCCCGCATAGAAGCCCTGATCCAGCAGCAATCCGCCCAGCCCTCTTCCCGCGAAACGCGGTTCCGACAGGCGAGCGACGATATCTTCGGCGGTGACATCGTGCGTCAATAGATCCGGGCCAAGGCGCGCCAGAAACGGCTGTTGTCGCAAGGTGTCGGCAGTCCACAACGAAATGTCCGAGGCACTGTAAAGGCTGGCGGTGTGATCTCCGGCCACCAGACGCGCCCGCAGCACCCTGCCCGTCGTCGGCGATCGCCCCCGACGATGAACCCGCCAGACGCCGTAAAGCTGGTTGTGAGAATAAAGCACGTGCCCATGGGCGAAGGTGATCAGCAGTGCCTTGCCCCAGCAGTCGACCGTGGTCACCCGACTCTTCGCCAGGCGCCCTGCCATGCTTTCCAGCTCGGGAAAGGCAAACCAGACTTGGGTCAACGGCACATCTACCAGTACTTTGCCCAGGCGATCCGCAACGCGGCGTATTTCCGGCCCTTCGGGCATGGCGCGATCATCCTTGATTCAGGTTTCGGCGATCCCAGCTTCAACTTGTCCCGACTCGATCTAGCCCAGTTCCAGCAGCCGCGATTTCAACGTTTGCAGCTGATCGCGCAGTTTCGCAGCTTGCTCGAACTCGAGATTCTGCGCAGCCTCATGCATACGATCCTCGAGCTTGCTGATCTCCTTGGTCAGCTGTGTGGCATTCATGGCGGCCAGCGATTCACGCGTATAATCGCCCGGCGCCTCGGCCACCAGCTGTTCGGTCCGCTTGCGACCGCTTTTACGACTACCCGGCGCTGGTGCGCCTTCCATGATGTCCGCCACGGACTTGGTCACGGTCATCGGCGTGATGCCATGGCGTTCGTTGTGCTCGATCTGCTTGTTGCGGCGGCGCTCGGTCTCGTCCATCGCGCGGCGCATCGAGTCGGTGATTCGATCGCCGTAGAGAATGGCCTTGCCGTGAGCATTACGCGCGGCACGCCCGATGGTCTGGATCAGCGAGCGTTCGGCACGCAGGAAACCTTCCTTGTCAGCGTCCAGAATCGCCACCAGCGACACCTCGGGAATATCGAGCCCTTCGCGTAGCAGGTTGATGCCGACCAGCACATCGAACTCGCCCAGCCGCAGATCGCGGATGATTTCGACCCGCTCCACGGTATCGATGTCCGAATGCAGGTAGCGCACACGGATGTCGTGCTCGGCAAAATATTCGGTCAGATCCTCGGCCATGCGCTTGGTCAGCGTGGTCACCAATACCCGTTCACCGACGTCGACGCGTAGACGAATTTCGGATAGCAGGTCATCGACCTGCGACGTGGCAGGTCGCACCTCGATCTGCGGGTCCACCAGACCGGTCGGGCGCACCACCTGCTCGACGACCTGCCCGGCGTGTTCGGCTTCGTAATTCCCCGGCGTCGCCGAGACGAACACCGTCTGGGGGACGATGCCTTCCCACTCCTCGAAGGTCATGGGTCGGTTGTCCAGCGCCGACGGCAGCCGGAACCCGTATTCGACCAGCGTCTCTTTGCGCGAGCGGTCACCGCGATACATCCCGCCGACCTGCGGCACGCTGACGTGGGACTCGTCGATGAACAGCAGCGCGTCGTCCGGCAGATAGTCGAAGAACGTCGGCGGCGCCTGACCCGGCGCCCGGCCGGAAAGATAGCGCGAGTAGTTCTCGATGCCGTTGCAGTAGCCCAGCTCCAGCATCATCTCGATGTCATACAGCGTGCGCTGCTCGAGGCGTTGCGCTTCGACCAGCCGCTCATGCTTGCGCAGGTACTCGAGTCTGTCGGCCAGTTCCTGCTTGATCGAATCGATCGCACCCAGAATGGTGTCACGCGGCGTGACGTAGTGGCTCTTGGGATAGATCGTCATGCGCGGCACCTGCCCCCGAACCTCCCCGGTCAGCGGATCGAACAGACGAATCGAGTCGATCTCGTCGCCGAAAAGCTCCACGCGCACGCCTTCGTCTTCGGCATCCGCAGGGAAGACGTCGATCACATCGCCACGCACGCGATAGGTCCCGCGCCGGAAATCGGCGTCGTTGCGCGTGTACTGCAGCTCGGCCAGTCGCCGCAGAAACGCGCGCTGATCGATCTGCTCGCCGCGGTTGAAGTGCAGACGCATCTTCATGTACTGCTCGGGATCGCCCAGCCCGTAGATCGCCGAGACCGAGACCACGATCAGCGCATCGCGACGTTCCAGCAACGCCTTGGTCGCCGACAGCCGCATCTGCTCGATATGGTCGTTGATCGAAGCATCTTTCTCGATGAACGTATCCGACGACGGCACGTAGGCTTCCGGCTGATAGTAGTCGTAGTAGGAGACGAAATACTCGATGGCATTGTCCGGAAAGAAGCTCTTGAACTCACCATAGAGCTGCGCCGCCAGCGTCTTGTTGGGCGCCAGCACGATCGTCGGACGCTGCAGTTTCTCGACCACGTTGGCCATGGTGAAGGTCTTGCCGGAGCCGGTGACACCGAGCAGCGTCTGGTGCGAAAGCCCCGCCCCCAGCCCGCGGATCAACCCCTCGATGGCGGCCGGCTGATCACCGGCGGGACGATACTTGGAGTGAATCTTGAAAGGTTTATTCATGGTCACTAATTAGGGTCCAAACTACCATCATTCAAGGGCAGGCCGTTTTTCCGTTGCTTTCTATGCCTCGCCGGCGCGGCAATTGCCGGACGGCACGGTGCTGTACAACACAGTCATTGGGCGACACATTCCTGAAAGACAAAATCACTGAGCAGAATAGCCGGCCTTCAACGAAGCGACGGCTTTGATCAGCGACTCTCGGCTGACGCGTCCCTCGATCTCCGCCCACTCCAGTCCAATATCGACGGTATCGACTCCATCCATCATCATCAGTGCCGTCGTGACACGATTGAGATCTTCCGGGGTGGAGACCCCTTTCAGGGTCAGATTGATCCGGGCCATGCCGCTTTCTCCACGATGTTTTCCAGAACGCCGGTATGACGAACGGCGCTTTCTGATCAGTACTTCACAGCTGACAATTGACGGCGGTCAGCTCACGATAACGTCACACTCGGTTCATGACTGAGTTCATGACAGGGGCTTCCAGAACCGTGATTCGGGGAAAAGGTTCGAGCCAGCGATATAGCGTAGCACGCCGTTCGCCATCGCCGATGTTGCAATGGCGAGCGATCGACACCATCTTGACGCCAGCATCAGGCATAGACTGCCATCAATGTCTTTATGGAGGGACCGGATGAACGATTGGCTGGCACATCTCACGGCAGCGGGCGGGCGCCAGGTCGACGAGCGTCTCTGGCAGTTTCCGCAGGACGATAGCCCCCTGGGCGCTACCCCAAGCTGCCTGTCGCCGCTGAGCCATCTCGGCATTCTCGAATGCGACGGCCCCGATGCGGCGCGCTTTCTCCAAGGCCAGACCAGCGCCAACGTCGAGCATGCGAACGGCGAATTCGCCCCGCTGACCACGTTCTGTACGCCCAAGGGGCGCATGATCGCCAACGCCGAACTGCTCAAGGTTGGCGCAGAGCGCTACTGGCTACTGCTGGATATTTCTCTGGTCGCCCCGCTGGCGACACAGCTCGGCAAATATGCGCCGTTCTACAAGGTGACGTTGAACCCACGTGATGACCTGGCGCTGATCGGCGTCTTCGGCACCATGCCCTCATTGCCCGACGAGGCACAGCTTCCCGCTCCGTCCGAAATCGATTGGCACATGAGCCAGCAGGACGACACCGTGCTAGTGCGCCACCCCGGCGCCGGGTCACGCCTGCTGATGATTCTGCCCCAGGCGCGAGCGGTATCGATCTGGAACCAGATGCAGCCCAACGCCATCGCAGTCGGCAATGCGAGCTGGCAACGCGCGGATATCGACGCCGGGGTAGCCTGGCTCACGGCGACCCACAGCGACTCGCTGCTGCCACAGATGATCAACTGGGAAGCCCTGGGCGGCATCAGTTTTCGCAAGGGCTGCTATACCGGCCAGGAGATCGTGGCGCGCACGCATTTTCGCGGACAGGTCAAGAAGCGGTTGCAGATCGCGACCCTGGAGGGCGGCACGGCAGTCGAGATCGGCAGCGAGATCCGCAACGCCGAAGGCAAGCGCGTGGGCGAGGTTTTTCAGGCCACGCCTGCAGGCGACGCGGCCGTCTGCGATCTGCTGGTGGTGCTCAATACCAGCGAGTCCGAGGAATCCAGGCTCGTCGTCGATGATCGCAAGCTGACGCTGCGCGAACTGCCCTATCCGCTGGAGCGCCTCGATCCCGAAAGCGTTGTTGCCGCTTAGACTTCGTGAGACGTCTTTCAACTACTCATGAGTCGGCGGCCAGCCGAAACAGTCGCCGCGTATTGGCCCAGGCGTTGGCGGCGATCCGGTCTCGCTCCTGGCTTCGCAACGCGGCGACGGCGTCCAATGTTCGGGGAAGACAGGATGGCTCGTTGCGCTGCCCCTGACGTCCGCATAGCGGCATGTCCGGACTGTCGGTCTCGAGCACGAATCCGTCGTCGGGGAGCGACTGCACGGCGCGGTGTAATCGTTTCGCCCGGTCGTAGGTGACTGCCCCGCCGAGCCCCAGCGTGTAACCCAGATCCAGAAAGCGTCGGGCCTGCTGCGCACTGCCCCCGAAGGCATGAATCAGCCCGCCGGCCGGTAGATCGAGTTGCCTGAGCCGTTTGGCGACCTGGTCGTCGGCGTGCACACAGTGGACGATGACCGGCATCCGGCGCTGCTTGGCCAGTTGGAGCTGCGCCTCGAACAGCGCCCACTGCTGGTCTAGCGTGGCCTCGAATCGCGTGTCGATCCCGCATTCGCCGATACCGACCAGGTGAGGATGCTGGTCCAATGCTTCCGCCAGGCGTTCAATGTCCCCTTCGGCGTGCTCGTCGAGGAAGAACGGATGAAGCCCAAGCGACGCGACGACATCGTCGCGCTCACTCAATGCCAGCACGTTTTCCCACCGTCGCCGCGTCGTTCCCGGCACCATGAAACGCGAGACGCCGGCCGCGTGGGCACGTTCGAAAACGGCTTCGCGGTCGGCGTCGAAACTGTCGAAATCCAGATGACAATGCGCGTCGAACAGCATGATTCAGGTTGTCGGGCTCTCTTCCGCCAGCGGAAGATCGGCGGTGCAGTGGCCGCACTTGGTTGCGTTGATCGGAATCGTCATGAAGCAGTGCGGACACGCCTTGTCCGTCGGCGCCTTGGGGGCGACCGCTTCTTCGCGCTTGAGCCGATTGATGGTGCGAACCAACAGGAACACGACGAACGCGACGATGATGAAACTGATCACGGCGTTGAGGAACAGGCCGTAGTCCAGCGTCACGGCGCCGGCTTCCTGAGCCGCCCCCAGAGAGGCGTAGGGTCCCGGCGTCGCCCCTTCCTTTAACACGACGTAGAAATTGGCGAAGTCGACGCCGCCAATGAGCAGCCCGAGCACCGGGTTGAAGATGTTTTTCACCAGGCTTTGAACAATCAGCGTGAAGGCACCGCCAATGATGATGCCCACCGCCATATCGACGACGTTACCTTTGACGGCAAACTCTCGAAACTCCTTGAGAAATTTGGAAGCCATCGGCTTTTTTCCTTTTTCTGATCTAACGGGTTGCTCTCGAATCTCTCCGGCCGCCGTGACGACTAGCCGGTTTTCAGAATGGCCTAAGCGCCGGGTGGCGGCAAGACGAAATCTCGCTGTGTCTCGCAAGATCCGTTGAACGGACGAGCGGCTCTGGCTGCCCCGAACGTCCGTGGAGGAGAGATATCCTGCAGCAACGACCTGACGGTAATCAGTGCTCGCGGGTGGCCCTGAACTCGATCTCCGGCCAGCGTTCCTGCGTCATCTGCAGATTGACTCGCGTCGGCGCCAGGTAAGTCAGGTAGTCGCCGCCATCCAGCGCCAGGTTGGCGCTCGCCTTGCGCCTGAATTCGTCGAGTTTCTTGGCATCCTTGCTGTAGATCCAGCGAGCGGTATTGACGTTGACCGGCTCGTAGATACAGTCGACCTTGTACTCCTCCTTGAGGCGATGCGCGACGACATCGAACTGCAACGTACCCACGGCGCCCACGATAAGATCGTTGTTGTCCAAGGGCAGGAAGACCTGCGTCGCCCCCTCTTCCGAGAGCTGCTGGAGGCCCTTCTGCAGCGCTTTCATCTTCAGCGGGTCACGCAGCCGAACGCGTCGGAACAGCTCCGGCGCGAAGTGCGGAATGCCCAGGAAGCGCATGTCCTCCCCGGCGGTGAAAGTGTCACCGATCTGGATCGTGCCGTGATTGTGCAACCCGATGATATCGCCCGGCCAGGCTTCCTCGACATGAGAGCGGTCGGAGGCCATGAAGGTCAGCGCGTCGGCGATCTTGACCTCCTTGCCGATGCGCACGTGGCGCATCTTCATGTTGCGCTCGTACTTGCCGGAACAGATACGCAGAAACGCGACTCGGTCCCGATGCTTGGGATCCATGTTGGCCTGGATCTTGAAAACGAAACCGGAGAACCGGCCGTCGTCCGCGACCACTTCACGGGCATCGGTTTCCCGGGCCTGAGGCGTCGGCGCGAACTCGACGAAACCGTTGAGCATCTCGCGCACGCCGAAATTGCCCATCGCGGTACCGAAATAGACCGGGGACAACTCGCCACGACGATAGGCTTCCAGGTCGAACTCATGCGAGGCGCCGCGAACCAGCTCGACTTCCATGCGCAGCTCTTCCGCCGCGCTCTCGCCCAGCACGCGGTCGACTTCCTCGCTGGCGAGGCCTTCGATGCGCTTGTCTTCCGGAATGCGGTTGCCCTGGCCCTGGGTATACAGATGAACCACATCATCGTAGAGATGGTAGACACCCTTGAACTGACGACCCATGCCGATCGGCCAAGTCATCGGCGCACACTGGATGTTCAGCACCGTCTCGATCTCGTCCATGACCTCGATCGGATCGCGAGTGTCACGGTCCATCTTGTTGATGAAGGTCAGGATGGGCGTGGTCCGTAACCGGCACACCTCCATCAGTTTGATGGTTCGATCCTCGACGCCCTTGGCCGCGTCGATGACCATCAGCGCGGAGTCGACGGCGGTCAGTGTGCGATAGGTATCCTCGGAGAAATCCTCGTGTCCGGGGGTATCGAGCAGGTTGACGATGCGGCCGTTGTAGGGGAACTGCATGACCGACGTGGTGACCGAGATACCCCGCTCCTGCTCCATCTTCATCCAGTCGGAGGTGGCATGGCGCTCGGCCCGCTTGCTCTTGACCGAACCGGCCAGCTGGATCGCGTTGCCGAACAGCAACATCTTCTCGGTGATCGTCGTCTTGCCCGCGTCGGGGTGACTGATAATGGCGAAAGTGCGACGAAGGGCCGCTTCCTGCGCTAGCTGGGCATCTGACATGAGTAATTTCACTGACTAGAGGCGACTCACAAGCAACAGCCGTTGCAGTGCGAGAGTTCGCGGAGAATCGAAGATGGCGGCGATTGTACGCGCTGAACCGGCAGAGTTGTAGCCGCCGCGACCGGTGCCTCCTGTCCGGAACTCCCCGGATCGGAAGGATCGGCAAAAGAATATCCGCAAGAGGAAAAGAAGGGTCGCGCCTTCGTTTCCCCCCAGCGGTCCGGCCGGGCTCACGTCGCCTCGTGGCATGCGTTATCATGACCGTCATACCCGCGGCGATGTCGAGTCAGCCGCGCTGCCCTGGTTCGCTTTTCGAACGTTCTGCCAACCCGACTCGATACCGGAGAGACCATGCTGCAGCCGCTTCCGCTCTCGACGCCGAACCGCAATCTGGTTCGCTTGACGATCGTCCGCGGTATCACCTGGACCGGCTTTCTGGCCGCGATCATTTTCGGGATCGAAGTGCTCGGGTTCCAGCTCCACGTTCTCCCGGTGATCAGTGTCATCGTCGCCATGGGCCTGTTCAACGTGGCGACCTGGTGGCGGCTGGGTCGGCCGCGGGCCGTCACCAACACCGAATATCTGCTGCACTGGCTGGTCGACATCGCCGGGCTGAGTCTGCTGTTCTACTACACGGGCGGTTCGACCAATCCCTTCATCACCTATCTGCTGGTGCCGCTGGGAATCGCCGCCGCCACGCTGCCATGGCCCTACGCCTGGGTCATCGCGCTGGCGGCGACCGCCAGCTACACCACCATGATGCTGTTCTATCAATCCGTGCCGCAATTGACCAACAGCACGATCGTCTTCGGTGTCCAGCTGCATACCCTCGGCATGTGGTTGAATTTCATTCTGTCCGGCAGCCTGCTCACCTTCTTCATCTTCAAGATGGCGCACACCTTGCGCCGACGCGACATGACGCTATCCCGGACCCGCGAGGCCGCCCTGCGCAACGAACAGATCCTGGCGGTGGCGACCCAGGCGGCGGGTACCGCTCACGAGCTCGGCACGCCACTGTCGACGATGGCCGTGCTGCTCAAGGAGATGCGCCACGAGGCCAGCCAACAGCCAGCGCTGCTGGAGGACATCGACCTGCTGCGCAATCAGGTCGACACCTGCAAACAGCGTCTGCAGACACTCGTCGCCAACGCCGACCGTCGGCGTCTGGAAAAGCCCGAGACACGGCGCGCGACACCTTGGCTCGAGAATCTGATCCAGCGCTGGCTGGTACTGCGACCGGACGTTCAACACCGGCTGGAAGTGCTCGGCAAACGTGGCCAACCCAGTATCGCCGTGGACGCCACGCTGGAGCAGGCGTTGATCAACCTGCTCAACAACGCCGCCGACGCCAGTCCCGAAGCCATCGTCACCAGTCTCGACTGGGATGCCGAGGAAGTGGTTATCGACATTCGAGATAACGGCCCGGGCGTGCCGATGTCGATCGCCGATCAACTAGGCGACACCTTCATCTCGACCAAGAGCAAGGGAATGGGGATCGGGCTGTTTTTGACCCACGCTACCGTCAGCCGGTTCGGCGGCGGCGTGAGTCTCTATAATCATGAGGAAGGCGGCACGTTGACCGAGGTCAAGCTACCCCGCGTCAAGGCAGGCGAGAGCCTGTGATGCTCGCGCACGTGTCCGCCGGGCAGGATTCAGTGACAGGAGGTTTCAGTGATGAGTGACTTGCAACGATCCGCCGATCAGGAGCGCTTGTTGATCGTCGACGACGACGAACAGCTCTGTTTCGTCATGGAGCGCGCCATGCGCCGCCGCGGCTACGACGTGGTCGTGGCTCATACCTACGACCAGGCCCTGGCCTCGGCGCGGGAGACGCCGCCGGCGCTGGCGACGCTCGATCTCAAGCTGGAATCCGATTCCGGCCTCAAACTGCTGCCTGCGCTGCTCGAGGTTGCCCCGGCATGCCGCGTGGTGGTGCTGACCGGCTATTCGAGCATCGCCACCGCCGTGGAAGCGATGAAGCTCGGCGCCGCCAACTATCTCTGCAAGCCCGCTGACGCCGATGAGATTCTGCAGGCGCTCGAACGCGAAAGCGGCGATGTTGACGTGGAGATCGCCGACAACCCGCCCTCGGTCAATCGGGTGACGTGGGAGCATATCCAGAAAGTCCTGCATGAACACGACGGCAATATTTCGGCAACCGCTAGAGCCCTGGGCATGCATCGCCGCACCTTGCAGCGCAAGCTGCAGAAACGCCCGGTGAGGCACTGATCCGGCCGCTGATTTGACCAAAGCCTAACCAGACGACACTTTTCAGCGACCCGACAAACAGACAGCTCATTCATCGTTGACGATCGCGCCCAGCTTTGGCGCGATCCTATCTTTCAGACAGGAGCCCATCGTGGACCACGCCCAGCGACTCGAAGAGATAATCCGTATCGCCCGCCAGGCCGGTGAAATGATCGTTCAGGCCCGCGAGAAGCAGAATTTTTCGCGTCAGTACAAGGGCGGAGACGAGCTGGTAACAGAGGCGGACGTCGCCGTCGATCAGATGATTGCCGACGAACTGGAAGCGCTGTTTCCCGGAGAAGCCAGACTGACCGAGGAGCTGGCGCCGGATAGAAGCCAGCTCGAGCAGCGCGGTTCGCTGTGGGTCGTCGACCCCATCGACGGCACGGTCAATTTCGCCTACGGCCACGCCCATGTCGCGGTCTCTATCGCCTGGGCCATGGATGGTGAGGTTCAACTGGGCGTGGTTCACGCCCCGTTTCTGGGCGAAACCTTCACCGCCGTGCGCGGTCAGGGAGCCCGACTCAACGATGAGCCGATGCGCTGCAGCCAGGCGGATACCCTGGAGAGAAGCCTGGTCGCGACGGGATTCCCCTACGCGCGTGATAGACGCGCTCCGTTGGTCAGACGACTCGATCACGTCGTTCAGTCCTGCCGTGACATCCGGCGCAACGGCTCCGCCGCGCTCGATCTGTGCCACGTCGGTTGCGGGCAGCTCGACGCCTATTATGAAAGCGTCTCGCCCTGGGATTTTGCCGCCGGGCTACTGATCGCCCGGGAAGCCGGCGCGACGACGAGCCATCTCTACGAATGCCCAGACGGGCTGCCCGTCGAGCTCTATGGGGAGAACCTGCTGGTCAGCGCCCCCGACATTCATCGAGCGCTCGGAGATCTGCTGCGCGATGCCGATGCGGGTCAGCGGCTCGAGCCTTGAAGCCGGCGCTAGCGGCCCGTGGCGACGCGATAGCGGCCTGCAATAGCGAATGTAGCGAGACTCTATTGGTCCGCCCGGGTTTAATACGAAAGAATAAGCCCCATTCTATTTCCACACTCGTTCATTCGAAGCGAATCCATCATTCAGATCAGGAGAATCATTGATGCTGACCGTCATTTTTGGCCGCCCCGGCTGCCCGTTCTGCGTTCGCGCCAAAGATCTGGCGGAAAAACTGAAGGAAGCCCGGGACGACTTCGATTTTCGCTATATCGACATTCACGCTGAAGGCATTACCAAGGCCGACATGGAAAAGACCATCGGCAAGCCGGTCGAGACCGTACCGCAGATCTTCGTCGACCAGACACACATCGGCGGTTTTACCGAGTTCGATCAGTACGTTCAGGACAAGGCCTTGATGCCCGAAAACGCCTGACGCACGACACGATATAGTGACCGATATAACGACGAGAGCCGGCAGATGCCGGCTCTTTTCGTTCGGAACTGAAGGCTCGGGTCTCGGGCCGCCTCGTCAACCATCAGCCAGATTGATAGGCCGGCTCGTCGTACTCCTCTTCCAGATCACCCTCCAGATTCAATTCATGCTGATAAGGGCCGTGGCGCGGATCCAGCTCATTGATATAGTGGGTCGACTCCACCATCGGCACCAACGGCATGTAGGGCTCCTGCTCCTCCGGCGCCATGACGGGTTCGCGCCGCCACAGCCGATAGGCAATGAACAGTGCCAGACCCAGCGCCACCGCTCCCAGGAATAGCCACAGGCCATCCGGACCCACGCTTTGCATCAGTAGGGAAGCGCTGAACGGCCCCACCACGGACCCGACTCCATAGCACATCAGGATCTTGCCATTGGCCTGAATCGTCTCCTCTGGCTCCAGCCAATCGTGGGTATGCGCCAGGCTCAGCGAATAGAGGGTATGCAGCATCGCGGTATGAAAGCTGGCCACGAATACCAGCAACCAGTAGCTGGAACGCGCCGCAAACACGATCAGCACGCCCGATATCGCCATGACCACCGCCATGCACAGGATGACCTTGCGCCGATCGAAACGGTCCGAGACTCGCCCCAGCGTCCACTGGGCGATGAGGGCCACCAGCGTGGTTATCGACATGAACTTGGCCGTCTGGGCGGTGGTAAGCCCGATTTCCTGGCCGTAGTAAGGCGTCATGGCGAAGAACGCCTGGACCATCAGACCTGCCACGAAAGCGCCGACGAGACCGACCGGGGCTCTTGCCAGCAGCGTTCGCAGCGATATCTTGACTGGCGCGCTCTGGCTGTTGCGCAGCGGCCCCTGGATGCGATGAATCGACAGCGGCACCAGCGATAGCGCGAACAACACGCCCGCCACCGAGAACAGCACGAAAGTGCCCGGATCGGCCATGTTGAGCATCCACTGCCCGCCCGCCAGCGACAGCGTCGAGATCACCAGATACCAGCCCAGCACTCGCCCGCGATTTTCATTGGTCGACTCGCCGGATACCCACGACTCCATCACCATCAACAGCCCGGCGGTCGCCGCACCGCCGAAAAGCCGCCAGACCAGCCAGGCCCACGGGTTGACCCATAGCCCATGGAGGATCGCGGTAGCCGCCAGCAACGCCGCACAAGCCGCGAATACGCGGATGTGGCCAACGCTACGAATGCGTTTCTCCAGCCAGTAACTGCCGGCAACGAATCCCAGCGAAAAGCAGGACATCAGCAGACCCGCCATCTGCGAGGGGAACGCCTCCAGCGACATCCTTACGCCCAGCAGCGTCATGATCAGGCCGTGGCCGAGCAGGAAGCTGATTTCGCAGAGAAACAGGATGGGAAGGGTCGCGGGTAAGGAACGCAACGGCGATCTCCAGTAGCGTTGGTAAGAAAGAGGCCAGGACTTGGGGTCGAGGCGAGTCGATAATCGGTACTCCGTATCGAACGGAGACGAAAGCGGCGGCATTCTATCAATTCATGGAGGATATTGCCGAGAATTGGCGAGATCGATGCATCGCGATCGTTGACCCGAATTATTCACATCTTCTGTGGATAACACTGTGCATTTCCCGTGATCCGCCTCGACCGTCGTCGGCCCCATCCACGCTGGTGTTGAGTTGGTTAGTTTTTCGGCAATGAGAAATCTCACTCCGGCTCTCTGAGTGAATTTTTCCGGCGTCGATATCCAGGTTGACCATTGCCCAGGACCTCGGGGCGCTGGGCAGCTTTGCGACATTCCAGTAACATCTAGCCAAGTCGTTGATGGAGAATGGCATGTCGACCCTGAAGGGGGTAATCAGCGTCCTGTTGCTGATCCTCAATACGCTGTTCTGGGGAATCCCCCTGGTCGCGTTGACCGCAATGAAACTGGTCACTCCGACTCGACGCTGGCGCCTGCGTGTCCTGGGTGGGCTGCACCGCGTCGCGCTGGCGTGGATCAGGACCAACAACGTCTGGATCCGCCACTGGATTCGCCCCCAGGTCCGGACCGAGATTCCCGAGACGCTCTCGCCACATCAATGGTGGCTGGTGATCGCCAACCACCAGAGCTGGACCGATATCATGGTCATGCTCTACGTGCTGACCGGGCGAGCGTCGATGCCGAAGTTCTTCCTCAAGCGGGAGTTGATTCTGGTACCCATCGTCGGTCTGGCCTGGTGGGCGCTCGAGTTTCCCTTCATGCGCCGCTATAGCCGCGAGAAACTCGCCCGCAATCCCGGGCTGGCCGAGCGAGACCGCCAGGCGACGCATCGCATGTGCGAGCACGCCCGAGAAATGCCGATGACGATCTACAACTTCGTCGAGGGGACTCGCTTCACGCCGCAGAAGCAGCGCCAGCAGGAGAGCCCTTATCGGCATCTGCTGCGCCCCAAGGCCGGCGGCATCGCTCAAGTGATCGGGCTGCTGGGTCCGCGCCTCGACGGCATACTCGACGTGACCCTGCACTACCGCCGAGGCTCTCCCAATTTCTGGGACTTCCTCTGCGGTCGTGAGTCAGAGGTGGCGCTGTCCGTCAGATGCCTCGACAGGCCGAAATGGATGCTGGAGGGCCGCTACGATGATGCCCAATACAAGGAACGTTTCTACACATGGTTGAATTCACTGTGGCAGGAAAAAGACGCGGCGCTCTCCTCCTACTGCTGGGACTGATGTTGATCCTGGGTGGCTGCGCCAGCGGCGGCGGCACCCGGGTCGCCGACGGCGGAGGCTGGGTGACGGTGCAGCGCGGCGACACGCTGGGCAAAATCGCTAACCAGGCGGGGATACCGCTGCTGCGCCTGCAACGATTCAATCCGGGCGTGGATTCTCGTCGCCTGGCCGTCGGGCAGCGACTGATGCTGCCATCGCAGCAGGAACGCGCGCCGGGTGGCGGGCCCTATCGCTATCAGGTCCGTCGTGGAGACTCGCTGTATTCCATCGGACGCTATTTCGGCGCCAATCCGCAGCGCGTCCAGGCCGCCAACAAGGGCATCGATCCCTCGCAGCTCGAGGTCGGTCAGCTGATCCACGTCCCGCTGAACGGCGGACCGTCGTCGAGCGCCAGCCGTCGCACGGCTTCGGCGCCTGCGGCCTCCCGCTCGCTACCGGACCCCGGTCCCTTGCCGTCGTCCGCCAGCCGATGGCAATGGCCGCTGGCGAACTACACCGTGGAACGCCGGTTTGGCCGCGATTCCCACGGCACCCTGCAACCCATGATGCTCTCCACCGCTACGGCGGCGAAGGCGAAAGCCACCACGTCGGGTCAGGTGCGGTTCGCCAGCGGGATGCGCCAGTTGGGCCAGGTCGTCATTCTTCACCACGCCGACAACATGCAGAGCGTCTATGCGTTCTGCGGCAAGCTGCTGGTGTCCGAAGGGCAATCCGTCTCGGCCGGAACACCACTTTGCGATATCGCTCCAGAGAGCGACAGCAGTCGCTACCACCTGCTGTTCGATCTTCGTCATGGTGGCAAGCCCGTGGATCCGGCGCGCGTGCTACGCTAATCCAGTGGTGTCATCTATTCGTCATCATCGTGACGCATTGACGTCATCGATAACCCGGATGATCGAAGACCGAAGCAGACACGGTCGGTGACGAATCGAGTGCAGTGGCAGCTTCGCCAGCGTGCAAGGAGTAGTAACGATGCGCATAGCCCTGGTCAGTGAAACCTGGGCGCCAGAGGTCAACGGCGTAGCTCATACCCTGAGTCATTTCGCCAGCCACCTGGTGTCCAAGGGCATTCTGCTGCAGCTGATACGTCCCGACCCGGCCGATGGCAAGCGCGATGTGCTGGCCGAGCGCGATGTGCATGTACGGGGAGTGGCGCTGCCCATCTACGCCGACGTACACGTCGGCTGGCCTTGTCGGCGCCGACTGATGCGTCTCTGGCGTGAAGAGCGCCCGGATGCCATCTACATCGCCACTGAGGGGCCCCTGGGCTGGTCGGCGTTGAATGCGGCACGGCGACTGCAGATCCCCGTCGTCAGCGGCTTCCATACCAACTTCGATCAGTACGCCAGCAATTACCGACTCGGCTGGAGCATCCCCATGGCTCGCCGAGGCCTGCGCTACTTTCATAATCGCTGCGAAGCCACCCTGGTTCCCACCGCGGCCCAGCGTGACGCGCTGGAGGATTACGGCTACCGGGGCGTTTCGGTTCTCGCTCGGGGCGTCGACGCCAACCGCTATCAGCCGTCACGCCGAGACAACGAGCTACGACGCCAGTGGGGAGCCGGCCCCGATCAGCCCGTCGCGCTCTACGTCGGCCGCCTCGCCAGCGAAAAGAATATCGAGCTGCTGGCCAGCACGATGGCGGCAATGTGCCGCGCCAATCCCGAACTGGTTCAAGTTCTGGTGGGCGATGGCCCGGCTCGCAAGACGATTACCCGACGCCTGCCGGAGGCCATCTTTACCGGATTCCAGACCGGGGAGGCGCTGGCGCGTCACTATGCCAGCGCCGACATGTTCATCTTCCCGTCCCTTTCTGAGACTTTCGGCAATGTCGTTCCAGAGGCGATGGCCAGCGGGCTCGCGGTCGTCGCTTTCGATCACGCGGCGGCCAAGGAACTGATAACCCACGACGTCAATGGCCGCCTGGTGCCTCCGGGCGATGACCAGGGCTTCATTCAGGCCGCCAGCGAGCTTTGCCAGCAGCCAGCGCTGTACGCGAGCCTGGGCCGCGAAGCCCGCAAGCGCGCCTCGAGTCTGAGCTGGTCCCATATTGGCGACCGTTTTCTCGCACATCTAATCCAGGTTCAGGGAGCCCCGCATGCAGCCACGCACTCCACGTCTCACGTTTGAGCGTCTGGATCGTCTCGAGAGTCGGCTCAGTCACCGGCTGGCGGAACTCTCCCGCCATGCGCCGACGCTGTGGCTGTTCCGCTGCGTCAGTCGGCTGGGCGATTGGCCCGCCTGGGTGGCACTGGCATTGCTGCAACCAATCTGGCATGGCCACTTCGGATGGGTGATAGCGGTGCACTGGGGGTTGACCGCCAGCGTTGCCGCCCTGCTCTATCGCGTGCTCAAGACTCGCTTGTGTCGTGAACGTCCGTATATCACCTTCACCACCATTCGCTGCACCATGCCGCCGGTCGATCGCTACAGCTTTCCCAGCGGCCATACGTTACATGCAGCCATGTTCACCGGACTCACCGCAGCCACCACGCCGCAACTGCTACCGGTCGTACTCCCGCTGGCGGGGCTGATTGCCGCCTCCCGCGTGGTGCTGGGACTGCACTATGTGAGCGATGTCGTGGTAGGTGGCCTGATCGGCGCCACGCTCGCCTGGTGCAGCGGTCTCGTCGCGCTGTTCGTCTGGGGCTGAGCTCGCCCCGTGACCGACACGGCGCCTATCGAATGGCAGCGTCTCGACGACTCTCCGGTGTTGACGCTGCTTCCCGGTTTCCTCTCGCCCGCCGACGCGACGCGGATACAGCACGCCCTCGATCAGGAAATCGTCTGGAGCTCACCGACCATACGACTCTACGGGCGGCTGCATACCATCCCGCGCGCCCAATGCTGGATGGGAGATAGCGACGCCGGCTACCGCTACTCGGGGCAGACGTTTCAACCCCAACCGTGGCATCCGCTGGTGCGGATGCTGCGAGACCGCGTGAAAGACGTCTTGCGAAGCAGTGATTTGCCGTCCGCCGACTTCAATAGCGTGCTGCTCAATCGCTACGCCAGCGGCGAACAGCGCATGGGTTGGCATAGCGACGACGAGCCCGAACTTGGCGATCGCCCCATCGTGGCATCGCTCTCGCTGGGCAGTGAGCGCCCGCTGCGCTTTCGTGAAAAGACGGGATCTCCCCGGCACGCCTTCAATGTCTGGCTACCCCATGGCAGTCTGCTCCTCATGGGCCCCGGCGCCCAGCAGCGTTGGCAGCATGCGCTGGCCCCACGCGCGATCCAGGGCTGCCGACTCAACCTCACTTTCCGCCGCATCGTATAACCTGCGGTGCCTCGGGTTTGCAGCACTCGCCAGTCTGGTCGGAATCGCGCCACTGGCCGACAACGAGGCTCGCTGGCAACCGCCATGATTCCGCCAAATGGCTGGCAAACAACAGTTCTGCCAAACAAAAACGCCTTCTCGGGGGAGAAGGCGTTTTTAAGATAACGGTATAAAGGTAGAGTTTCAGGGAGCCTGACGTTCACCCGCGATAGTAATTCGCTGTGACGAATGGCATCGGGCTGATGGTCATCGGCAATCGCTTGCCGCGAACATCCGCGTACAGCGTTGCACCTTTCTCGGCGGACTCGATGACGACGTAGGCCATCGCGACCGGTGCTCCGACGCTGGGACCGAAACTGCCCGAGGTAACGTGACCGACCTCGTGATCATCGGCGTCGAACAACTTGGTTCCTTCTCTAACCGGTGCCCGGCCCTCGCCGATCAATCCCACCCGGCGGCGGCGATGATCCTTGGCCTGCAACTGGTGGAGCACCATGTCGGCTCCCGGAAAGCCGGCTTCACGCTCCCCGCCGACACGACGCGATTTGCCCACCGCCCAGGAGAGGCTCGCCTCTACCGGTGTAGTGGTCGTGTCGATGTCGTGACCGTAGAGACACAGGCCGGCTTCCAGACGCAACGAATCCCTTGCGCCAAGACCGATCGGCTCGACCTCCGGCTGCTCCAGGAACCAGCGCGCCAATGCCTCGGTTGCCTCGGACGGCGTCGATATCTCGAAACCATCCTCTCCGGTATATCCGCTACGGCTCACCCATATCTCATGCCCCATCACATCGAAACGGGCGTGCTGCATGAATACCAGTTCGCAGGCTGCCGGACACAGCCGCTGCATGACATCCCGAGCTTGCGGGCCTTGCAATGCCAGCAAGCCTCGATCCAGAACCTCGACGTCGTGTCCCGTCCCGAGGCCGGTGCGCATCAGCGCGATGTCCTGATCCTTGCACGCCGCATTGACGACCACGTACAGCGATTCGCCATGATTGACGATCATCAGATCATCCAGCACGCCGCCCTCACTGTTGGTGAACAGCGCATAGCGCTGGCCGCCCTCCACCAACCCGACGACGTCGGCGGTCACCAGAGTCTCCATGGCAGCAGCGGGCGACGGCCCCGTCACTTTTACCTGGCCCATGTGGGAGACATCGAACAGACCGCAAGCTCGGCGCGTATGCTCGTGCTCCTTCTTGACGCCCAGCGGGTATTGCACCGGCATGCTGTAGCCGGCGAACGGCACCATCTTGCCACCCAGCTGCTGATGCAGCGCAAACAGCGGCGTCTGTTTCATGTTGGACATCAATGTCTCCCGTCTAGAGCAGATAAAAGAAAGTTACGCGTCTCGATCGCGGTCTTCCAGCGCTTCACCCGGCAGTACGGTCTTGCCGGCGAAGTGATCGCGAGTCAGCTTGAACACGACTGGGGACAACAGCGCCAGGGCGATCAGATTGGGAATGGCCATCATCGCGTTGAAGGTATCCGCCACCAGCCAGATAAAGTCGAGCTTGGCCATCGCACCGACCGGCACCGCCAGCACGAACAGAATCCGGTAAAGCAGTATTGCCCGGTCGCCGAACAGATACTGAAAGCATTTCTCGCCATAGAACGACCAGCCCAGGATCGTGGTAAAGGCGAATATCGACAGCGCGATCGCCACGATGTGCTGACCGATACCCGGCAAGGCGCTGTCGAACGACAGCGAGGTCAGGCCCGCTCCGCTCTCGCCATCCAGCCAGTGGGTCGAGGTCAGAATCACCAGCGCCGTCATGGTGCAAACGACCAAGGTATCGATGAAGGTACCCAGCATGGCGATCAGCCCCTGACGTACCGGATTACGTGTCTGCGCTGCGGCATGCGCGATCGGCGCACTACCCAGGCCGGCTTCGTTGGAGAAGATGCCCCGCGCAACACCAAAACGAATGGCCGCTGCCACTGCGGCACCGGCAAAACCGCCGCTGGCGGCAATGGGCTGGAACGCATGCTCGAAGATGGTTCCCAGAGCGCCGCCGATCTGACCGGCGTTGATGATCAGGACAACGACACCTGCCGCAAAATAGGCGACCGCCATCAGCGGCACCAGTTTGCCGGCGACGCTAGAGATCCGCTTGATGCCGCCGAGTATGACGGCGCCCGCCAGCACCATGATGATCACGCCGGTCAGCCACGCTGGCACACCGAAGGAGGTGGTCAATGCGTCCGCTACCGAGTTGGCTTGGACGGTATTGCCGATACCAAAGGCGGCGATCGCACCGAAGAACGCGAACAGCCCACCCAGCCAGGCCCAGCGTTTGCCCAGTCCGTTGCGGATGTAGTACATCGGCCCACCGACATGGTTACCGTTGGAATCGGTCTCCCGATAACGCACCGCCAGGACGGCTTCCGCGAACTTCGTCGCCATGCCCACCAGGGCGGTCAGCCACATCCAGAACACTGCGCCCGGTCCGCCCAGGGCGATCGCCGTGGCCACCCCGGCAATGTTACCGGTCCCGATAGTGGCCGAGAGCGCCGTCATCAGCGCGTTGAACGGCGATATCTCGCCCTGGTCATGGCTATCGGCTTCACTGCGGCGCCCCCGCCATAACAGGCTGAAACCCAAGCCCAGTTTACGGATGGGCAGCAACCTGAGACCCAGCTGCAGATAGATACCGACCCCGAACAGCAGAATCAGCATCAGCGGGCCCCATACCACGCCATTAATGGCGCTAAATACGGCAGTCAATGAATCCACGGCGAACTCCATCGGCACGTTGTTGTGTATTGGTCAGTTATCGCTTATCGATCACGTCGTTGCATACAAAGCGGCGCCACATTAGAGGATTCGACTATCCACCCACAATTATCCAATAGCATTCTTTTGGCAAGCTGACTCGATGCCACACTGTCCATGGTCATGAAGCCGGTCTCGTTGACGCCCTGAATTGGGGTCTAATCCCAGATATTGAATCTACGCACTGGAATCCACGTACTGGACTCTACGTACTGAGTCCAGGCACCGAGTTAGATAGGTTAAGGCACCATAGCGAAAAGAGCCTTTGTTTCCAATAAGAAACACCGCCACGGCATCGAGCACCGGGTACGAGTCGTCTTGTCGTCTCCCGAGCAGTATCCCGGCATCCATCGATAATGCGCATCCGCGCCGCGGGAAACGGCGTGGAGAAGCGCTGGTGCCGCTGTTGGTCTTCTTGGGACTGGACGTTTTCCGGATCTGGGGTCAACCTAGAAGCGCGATTCGCGAGAAGCTGCGATGGAAGCACGCGAGACTATGCCATTCGATCCCGTGTTGAGGCATAATGCTCGCCAAAATCCCCCGTATCGAAATTTGTTTCTTATAGGAAACCTCATGAGCGAAATCCCGAACAACCTGCTCTACACCGACAGCCATGAATGGGTGCTGGACAACGGCGACGGTACCGTGACCGTCGGCATCACCGATCACGCTCAGGAAGCCCTGGGTGATGTCGTTTTCGTCGAGTTGCCGGAAGCCGGCCGTGAGCTGGATGCTGGCGACGAGTTCGGCGTTATCGAGTCGGTCAAGGCAGCGTCAGATCTCTACTCTCCGCTGGCGGGTGAAATCGTCGAAGTCAACGAGGCTCTGGAAGACAGCCCCGAGACAGTCAACGACTCACCCTACAGCGACGGCTGGATTCTCAAGCTGCAGCTGGCCGATCAGGGCGATCTCGAATCCCTGATGTCGGCCGAAGCCTATAAAGAACTGGTTGCGGCCGAGGAAGATCAGGACGACAGCTGATCGCCCTCCTCTCTCGCCCGCCGATCCGGCCGTTCGGTGCTTCCATCACCGAACGGTCCGTCTCGCTTTCCCAGCAATCTCTTGCCAACCTCGCCGGATAGACTATGCCCACCGAGACTCGCCCCCTGACCGAACTGGCCAATCACGCCGATTTTCTTCAGCGTCACAATGGCCCTACCCGCCACGATGTCGCCGAGATGCTCAAGGCGCTCGACATGACCTCGATGGCGACACTGATCGATCGAACCATTCCCAAGGGAATTCGTCTCGACGGCGAACTGGCGCTGGATGGCCCGCGGGGCGAGTCGGAAGCGCTGGACTATCTGCGCGGCCTGGCGCGGCAGAACAAGGTATTCAAGAGCTATATCGGCCAGGGATATTACCCCACCCATCTGCCGGCGGTGATTCAGCGCAACGTGCTGGAAAACCCGGGCTGGTACACCGCCTACACGCCCTATCAGCCGGAAATCGCCCAGGGTCGGCTGGAGGGTCTGCTCAACTTTCAGCAGATGGTGATGGATCTGACCGGCATGGCGATCGCCAATGCGTCGCTATTGGACGAAGCGACAGCGGCAGCCGAGGCGATGGCGCTGTGCCGGCGTTCGAACAAGAAACAGAAGAGTCAGCGCTTCTTCGTTGCCGATGACGTACTCCCGCAAACCCTGGACGTGCTGCGCACCCGTGCTGCCTACCTGGGATTCGAGCTGGTCGTCGCACCCGCGGCTCGACTGGCCGACGAAGAGGTGTTCGGCGCTCTGCTGCAATACCCCGGCGTCGATGGCGACATCGGCGATCTCGAGAATCTGGTGGCCACGGCGCGCTCGCGCCAGATCATGACCTGCGTGGCGGCCGACCTGATGAGCCTAATCATGCTCAAGGAACCCGCCGCCATGGGCGTCGATATCGTGCTGGGCAACTCCCAGCGCTTTGGCGTGCCGATGGGTTACGGTGGCCCTCACGCAGCGTTTTTCGCGACCAGCGAGGCCCTCAAGCGATCGCTGCCGGGTCGTGTTATCGGCGTGTCCAAGGATAGCCGCGGCCGTCCGGCACTGCGCATGGCGATGCAGACCCGCGAGCAGCATATCCGCCGTGAAAAGGCGACCTCCAACATCTGTACCGCCCAGGCGCTGCTGGCCAATATCGCCGGCTTCTACGCCGTCTATCACGGCGCCGAAGGCCTGCAGACCATCGCCGGCCGCATTCACCGGCTGACCACGCTGCTGGCAGCGGGCCTCAAGCAGCACGGCATCGCACTCAAGCACGACAGCTGGTTCGACACCCTGACGCTGACAGGAGTCGACAGCCACCGGATTCAGGGACGCGCGCTGACCCGCGAGATCAACCTTCGCTATCCCGCCGATGGCGAGGTCGGCGTGAGCCTCAACGAGACCACGACCGCCGCCGATCTGGCGGAGCTCTTCGACGTGCTGATTGGCGAGGAGCACGGTCTATCGGTGAGCGAACTCGATCGCCAGGCCGTCGATCAGGGCACCACCGGCATTCCCGCCGCCTATCGTCGTGACAGCGACTTCCTGCAGCATCCCAACTTTCAGCGCTTCCGCAGCGAGACGGAAATGCTGCGCTACCTCAAGCGCCTCGAGAATCGCGATCTATCGCTCACTCACACGATGATCCCGCTGGGCTCGTGCACCATGAAACTCAACGCCACCAGCGAGATGATGCCCATCACCTGGCCGGAGTTCGCCAATATCCACCCGTTTGCGCCTAGCGAACAGGTGAGCGGCTATCGCCAGATGATCACCGAGCTCAGCGACTTTCTGATCGAGATCACCGGCTACGACAGCATTTCGATGCAGCCGAATTCCGGCGCCCAAGGTGAGTACGCGGGTCTCGTCGCCATTCGTCGCTATCAGGCCGCGGTGGATCAGGGGGAGCGTGACATCTGCCTGATTCCGAGCTCGGCTCACGGCACCAACCCGGCGTCCGCAGCGATGGCGCAGATGAAAGTCGTGGTGGTCGAATGCGATCGTGACGGCAATATCGACATGGCCGATCTCGAGGCCAAGGCGACCCAGCACCGTGACAAGCTTTCGGCGATCATGCTGACGTATCCCTCGACTCACGGAGTTTTCGAAGAAAACATCCGCCAGGCCTGTCAGATCGTTCATGACAACGGCGGTCAGGTCTATATCGACGGTGCCAACATGAACGCCCAGGTCGGCCTCTGCCGACCCGGCGATTACGGCGGCGACGTCTCGCACCTCAATCTGCACAAGACGTTCTGCATTCCTCACGGTGGCGGTGGCCCGGGCATGGGCCCGATCGGCGTCAAGGCACATCTCGCCGCTCACCTGCCCAATCACGTGATGACACCGCAGGAAGGCATCGCCAAGGATTCCGGCGCGGTATCGGCGGCCGCCTTCGGCAGTGCCTCGATCCTGCCGATCTCCTGGGCCTACATCAAGATGATGGGCGCTCGCGGGCTGCGCGAAGCCACCGAGCTGGCGATTCTCAACGCCAACTACATCGCCAAGCGGCTAGCAACGCATTATCCGGTGCTGTATCAGGGTGCCAACGGGACGGTGGCCCACGAGTGCATTCTCGACGTGCGCCCGCTCAAGGCGGCCTCCGGCATCAGCGAGGAAGATATCGCCAAACGTCTGATGGACTACGGATTCCACGCGCCCACCATGTCCTTCCCGGTGGCCGGCACGCTGATGGTCGAGCCCACGGAGTCCGAATCCCGCTATGAGATCGATCGATTCTGCGATGCCATGATCGCGATACGCGAGGAGATCGCACGCGTGGAAGCCGGCGACTGGCCAAAAGATGCCAATCCGCTGGTGCTGGCGCCGCATACCATGGCGGACGTGACCGAAGAAGAGTGGGATCGCCCCTACTCTCGCGAGCGGGCCGCCTTTCCGACCCAGGCCGTGCGGGAGGCCAAGTACTGGCCGGCGGTCAACCGCGTCGATAACGTCTTCGGCGATCGGAACCTGATCTGCAGCTGTCCGCCGATCGATGCCTATCGGGATGCCTCATGAGGCTTGGTGGAATACTAAGTCTTGGTGGAATATAAGTCTTGGTGGAATATAAGTCTTGGTGGAATGATAGAAACGACAACGGCCGCTCATTGAGCGGCCGTTTTTCGCTTCCTGACTGGCATGATGAGCCACGGTATCGTTATTGCCAACGGAGCGAACAGCGTCAATCGAAGACCCGAATATCAGCTCTTTTCCAGCGTAGGTAGCTCGCTATAGCCGTAGAGGGCATTGAGACGCTGCTGACGGAAGGATGACAGCAGTTGGCGGTAGCGCTTGGGTAGCTCCACATCCTTGCGCGAGACCAAGTGCAGTGTTTCGTAGACCGGTTGCGCCAGCGACATCTCCTTGACCTGACGCTGCCAGGGCGAGGTTTCCAGAACCGGGCGAGACACTACCGTGAACCCCAGCCCTCGGGCCACCGCATCCAGAACCTGTCCCACTTCGTTGGTAAACCCCTGGCGCGGGAAATGGCTCATGCTGCGAAATTCGCTGCCGAAGTTGCTCCGCAGCAGCAGGCCCGCGTTGGCATTGCCGTCGTTATAATTGAGGAATCCCAACGCCACCAGCTCGCTCAGCGTAGTTCCGGTGAAATCGGCCGGCACGACCAGGCAAAGCGGCTCCTGATGCCAGGCTTCGAAATTGAGATCGGTCTGCTTGCCGATCTCGGTGACGATACCGATATCATAGCGACCGGCTACCACGTCCTGAGCGATCTCATGATCGAAGGCGAAGCTGTAGTTGACCGTCAGCCCCGGGTGCATCTGCTGATAGCCCAGCAGGAACGGGTAGAACATCAATCCCACGCTACCGGGTGATGCGATACGGCACTCGCCGCTGTCCGGCGAATCGTCATCCAGCGAATGGCGAAAATGTTCGTGCTCGGCAAACAGCTTGACCGCGTAGTCATAGGTGCGGCGGCCGGCATCCGTCAGTGAAAAGCGCCGACCATGGCGATTCAGCAGCGATCGTCCGAGATACTCTTCCAGCTTGCGCACGTGCTGACTGACGCCGGGCTGGGTCATGTCGAGCTTACCCGCAGTCTGGGTGAAGCTCCCCGTTTCGACGAGCATCATGTAAGTACGAAAATACTGAGCGTTGAACATGGAAGCGCGGATCACTCACACTGTACGGCTGATAAAACGTCTCGAAATGGCCTGAGCTGTCTGTCCCACTTCGATAACGTCTCGTTGTCGCCCGCGGGCGTTTAAATCATAGCAGATTATGGAGATCGTGGCATCGTCCGCGCGCGCGAATGCCGTGAACAAATCGTCGGCCAATCAGCGTCGAGTACTGTCATCGCTCACTCTGGGGACGAGCCTGGGGACGAGCGTGAACGACGCCGTGGCCGAGGTGAAAAACGCCTGCCTGTTCAAGCCCTACGCGTCAGGTCCTACGCGCCCCCGGGACGCCCTTCACCCATTGTGCCGGACTCCGCCCGGCTCGGCGGTGAGCGAACGCCCATGTTAGAATCGACCCACTTTCACCCAGGATTGAAGAACGCTATGTCTGATCCCTTCGCGCAGCGCGCCAAGGCCGTGCAGCAAACGCTACTCGTGATGGAAGAGAATGCCGATGACGGCGAACTTTTTGCCCTCGGTTACATGATTCCGCAAATCGGTCTGGTTCAGGAACTGGCCGAATACGATCCCGCCGAGGTCGACGCCGACGACTTCGACGCGACCTACTGGCAGTGGCTGGAGAGCACCTTCGCTCAGGACAACATGAGCGAAGCCGACCGCGAGCAGATTGCCGCGCTATGGCAGACCGCCGCCGCACGTGCCGCGCACTAATTTACCGATTTCATTGCCACAAGGATGCCGTCCATGCCTGAGACGCTATCAACCATCGTCTCCCCCGAGGGGAGTCTCGAGGTCCTGTCCCAGTCCGAAGTCAACCGGCTGAGAGATACGTCGACGAGCGGTCTTCACGATCTGGTCAGGCGCTGTGCGCTGGCCGTTCTCAATTGCGACACCCCGACCGACGATGGCCTGGCGGTCATGGAAGCGTACAAGGATTTCGATATCGAAGTCCTGCAACAGGATCGCGGCATCCGGCTCAAGCTTTCCAACGCTCCGGCCTGCGCGTTCGTCGATGGACACATGATTCGTGGCGTACGCGAACAGCTGTCCGCGGTGCTGCGCGACATCGTCTACGTCTACAACGAGATCCAGAACAACCCCAGGTTCGATCTGCGGACCAACGAAGGCGCCACCAACGCGGTATTCCATATCCTTCGCAACGCCAGCACGCTGCGCACCTCACAGGAGCCGAGCCTGGTGGTGTGCTGGGGCGGCCATTCGATCACCCGCGAAGAGTATGACTACACCAAGGCGGTGGGTTATCACATGGGGCTGCGCGGGCTGGATATCTGCACCGGGTGCGGTCCCGGCGCCATGAAAGGACCCATGAAAGGCGCCAACCTCGCCCACGCCAAGCAGCGGCGCAAGGGCAGTCGATATCTGGGAATTTCCGAGCCGGGCATCATCGCCGCCGAATCCCCCAATCCGATCGTCAACGAACTGGTCATCATGCCGGACATCGAGAAGCGCCTGGAGGCGTTCGTGCGGATCGGCCATGGTATCGTGGTGTTTCCCGGCGGCGTGGGGACAGCGGAAGAGATCCTCTATCTGCTCGGCATTCTGATGCACCCGGACAACCGGGATATCCCCTTTCCGGTCATCTTCACCGGCCCGGAGAGCGCCCACGACTATTTCCAGCGCATCGACGAGTTCCTGCGCTATACGCTGGGCGAGGAAGTTCGCCGCCACTATCGCATCGTGGTCGACGATCCGGTCAGCGTTGCGCGCCTGATGCGCGACGGCATCCAGGAAGTGGCGGAGTTTCGGCGCGAAAAGAATGACGCGTTCTACTTCAACTGGCGTCTCAACATCGCCGCCGGTTTCCAGCAGCCCTTCGAACCGACGCACGAGGCGATGTCCGCGCTGGCGTTACATCACGACCAGCCCAATCATGAGCTCGCCGCCAATCTCCGACGGGCCTTCTCGGGCATCGTCGCTGGCAACGTCAAGGAACCCGGCTTGCGCGCCATCGCGGCTCGCGGCCCCTTCCGGTTGCATGCGGAGCCGGAGTTGATGACTAGGCTGGATACACTGCTGACCTCATTCGTGGCCCAGGGCCGGATGAAACTACCGGGCAGCGATTACGTTCCCTGCTACACCCTTGGCTGACGTCGTACCGCCGGCCGCCGTTGGCACCCACTCGATCGCAGGTCACGGATGCCAGACGCCAATAAGCAAAGAAACGAAAAAATAGAAACCTAGAAACCTAGAAACGAAGACGGCGGGCCATCGAGGCCCGCCGTCTTCGTCTATCCTCGAGCTCGTTTGTGCTCGAGCTCGCAAGGCGCTGATGCCCGATCGAAGTGCTCTCGACTCGGCGTCAATCTATCCCGCCCGCGCTACCAGGTCAGTGGTAACGGCTTCAGCGACGACGCCAGATCCGAGCCACCACATGCAGCAGCAAACCCAGCGCTGCGCCTTGGGACAAGACGACCGCCCAATGATCGGCGGCCGTATCGAACCAGCGCCAGACCATTATCAGCACTATCCCGCCCAGCAGACAGGTAGCGAGATGTTTGATCGCTCCAGGGCAACGACTGCGCGCCTCCGGCCCCATTACCCGCCAGAATCCGATCAGCGCGACAACGATTGCGGCCGCCAGAATCAGCAGAAGCGTCAGCCGGGGAGTGTCGTGCAGGAACCAGTAGCGCGGCAGTGACAGCAGCATGACCAAACCCAGACCCAGCAGCGTGCTCCAGCGCGTGGCGGTCAGCGTTCGGGTCAAAGGCATGCGCGAAGGCCCGCGCGACTCATTCACGTCCTCAGCCCCTGGGATTCGATCCATGATTTGACCCACGGGAGTGCGGCATCGTCCGCCATGAAAGTTTCCATGGCGTCGATCTCGAGCCGCTCCCCCAGACGCTGCGCGCCCAGATCCGCCAGAATCTCGTCCAGCGCCCGGCCGGAACCGCAGAACGTATCCCCATACGAGCTGTCGCCGAGCGCGATCAAACCGTAGCGAAGCGATGCGAGGCTGGGCGGCTGGGACTTGAGTTGACGAACGAACGGCACGAAGTCGCCCGGGAAATCACCGCTCCCGGTGGTCGACACGCAGAACAGCGCCAGATCCGGCGGCTCGTCGATCAGGTCGTTCACCGACGGCTGCTCGATGATGACAACGTCGTAACCCGCCTGTTCGAACACCGGGGAAACCTGTTCCGCCACGTCGAGCGCACCCCCGTAGACGGTACCGACGATAATCTTTAGCTTGGGCATAACACTCTGTCAGCAATTGATTTGCGCGGGAGCTTAGCATAGACCTCAGGCGGGCTCACGGGGCAAAGTCCAAAGCATGACAGCCCGCCAGCGATTCGCTGGCGGGCTGTCATGGCGATCACGAGAACGGCTCAGTCTTCCTGCAACTCGCCGTCGAAACTCTCGACCTTGGCCTTGAGCTTCTGCCCGGGCCGAAAAGTCACGACCCGTCTGGCGGAGATCGGAATCTCCTCGCCGGTCTTGGGATTGCGCCCGGGCCGTTCCCGCTTGTCGCGCAGGTCGAAATTACCGAAACCGGATAGTTTCACCTGTTCGTTCTCGCGCAGACAGCCGCGAATCTCTTCGAAGAACGTTTCCACCATGTACTTGGCTTCCCGTTTGGAGAACCCGAGTTCGGTGTGAAGATGCTCCGCAAGCTCAGCTTTCGTCAGCGCTCCCATGATCGCTCCCTTCGCGCAGGATGACGGATCAACTTCGCAGTGTGGCCCCGAAACGAGTTTGTGCCACTTCGACCACGCCTGCGATTAACTGATTGATTTCCTCATCATTGAGAGTGCGCGAAGGATGCTGCCAGGTCAAGCCCAAGGCAATGCTCTTGAAGCCCTCCTCGACCCCTTTTCCCTGGTAGACATCGAACAACTGCCACTGCGTGAGCCATTCTCCGGCCCGGGCGCGGATGGCGTCCAGCAGTGGCGCGACGCCCACGTCATCGCTGACCACGAAGGCCAGATCCCGACGCACTTCCGGGAATCGCGATAGCGGTGTGAAGCGCGGAATCACGCCGCGGGTCAATGCCTCCTGCTCCACTTCGAACAGATAGACTTCGGGTTTGATGCCGAGCTCCGCGCGAACGGCCGGGTGCAGTGCTCCCAGCCAGCCCACGGCTTTACCCTGGCGATAAAGGCGTGCCGACCGCCCCGGATGAAGGGCAGGATGCGTTTCCTCGATGAAGCTCCACGCATCTGCCTCGCCGCTCAGCGCGATCAGGCTCTCGAGATCGCCCTTGAGATCGAAGAAATCGACACCGTCGCGGGAAGAAGACCAGCCTTCCACTTCCCGCGAACCGCAGATCAGGCCGCCGAACATCGAGGTCTGCACCAGCGCGTCCAGCTCGCCCTGGAAGACCAACCCGGTCTCGAACAGTCGCACGCGCTGCTGCTGACGATTGAGGTTGTGTATCAGTGCCTTGATCAACCCCGGAAAGAGGCTATGTCGCATGACCGACATGTCGCTGGAAATCGGGTTGGCCAGCGTCGGAGACAGTGCGCCCGGCGTGATCAACGCCTGCAGCTCCGGCGACACGAAACTGTAGGTCACCGCCTCCTGGTAGCCGCGCGAGACCATATGGCGGCGCAGACGGCGAAGCGGCTGGGACGCCTCGTCGTCCGCCGTCAGGCTCAGCCGCGCCTGAGGCCGGCGCACCGGCAACCGGTTATAGCCATGGATACGCGCGACTTCCTCGATCAGGTCTTCTTCGACCGAAATATCGAAACGCCAGCTCGGAATCTGGACGTGCCAGCTTTGCCCCGGCGCAGAACTCGTCATCCCCAGGGATCGGAAAATTCGCTGGATGTCTTCATCGGGCAGACGAGTCCCGAGACAGGCCGACAGCCGCTCTCGACGCAGCTCGACATCCGGACGACGAGGAAGATGCGCCGGCTGCCTGACTTCGGTGATCGGGCCCGGCGACCCGCCAACGATGGCGGTCAGCAGCTCGGTGGCGCGCTCCATTGCAGGGCGCGTGATATCCGGGTCCACGCCGCGCTCGAAGCGGTGCGACGCGTCCGTGTGCAACCCGAACTCGCGTGCCTTGCCAGCGACGGCGAGCGGTGAAAAGTAGGCGGCTTCCAGAAACAGGTTGCGCGTTTCGCCACTGATCCCGGTTGCCTCACCCCCCATCACCCCGGCGATCGCCAGCGCACGATCATGGTCGGCGATGACGAGTGTGTCCCCGTCCAGCACCACCTCCTGTCCGTCCAGCAGCGTCAGCCGCTCGTCCGATCGCGCCCGACGAACCTCGATCCCGCCGTTCAGGGCGTCGAGATCGAAAGCGTGCATCGGCTGCCCCAGCTCGAGCATGACGTAGTTGGTGACATCAACTGCCGGATCGATACTGCGAATACCGCTACGGCGGAGACGCTCGCACATCCACAGCGGCGTACTCGCCGTGATGTCCACGTCGCGAACGACCCGGCCCAGATAGCGCGGGCAACGTTCTCCATCGCTCACAACGACCGGAAACTGCGCGTTGTTGCGGGCCACGACCGTCGCAATGCCCGGCTCGTTCACCTTGGTCCCCGTCACGCAACCGACCTCACGCGCCATGCCACGCAGGCTGAGGCAATCCCCGCGGTTGGGCGTCAGATCGACCTCGATGGTGTGATCATCCAGTTGTAGCCAGGCCCGGAAGTCTTTTCCCACAGGCGCATCCGCCGGCAGCACGTAAATACCCTCGGAACGCCCTTCTTCCAGACCGAGTTCGGAGGCCGAGCAGATCATGCCTCGGGATTCGACGCCGCGGAGCTTGGCTTGCTTGATCTTGAAATTGTCGGGCAGCACCGCGCCGACCCGCGCGAACGGGACTTTCTGACCGGTATCGACGTTGGGCGCGCCGCAGACCACCTGCACCGGGTCGCCGGATCCATCATCCACCTGACAGACATTGAGCTTGTCGGCGTCGGGATGCGGCGCCTTGGCGATGACCGTTGCCACGACCACGCCCTCGAAGATGGCACCAACGGGCTCGACCGCGTCGACTTCCAGGCCCGCCATGGTGATGGCATCGGCCAGCGCCTGGGTGTCGAGAGCCGGTGACACCCACTCGCGCAGCCACGCTTCGGAAAACTTCATCGGAATACTCCTTGACTGGGCGAGGACATCAGTTGAACTGACTCAGAAAACGCAGATCGTTATCGAAGAACAGGCGCAGGTCGTTGACGCCATAGCGCAGCATCGCCAGCCGCTCCGCCCCCATGCCGAAAGCGAAGCCGGTATAACGTTCGCCATCGATCCCCGAATGGCGAAATACCTCAGGATGAACCATGCCGCAGCCCATCACTTCCAGCCAGCCACTGTGCGAGCACACTCGGCAGCCGTTGCCCTGGCACATCACGCACTGGATATCGACCTCGGCCGAAGGTTCGGTGAAAGGGAAATAGGAGGGCCGGAAGCGCACATTCAGATCGTCGCGCTCGAAAAACGCCTGCAGGAAATCCGCAATGGTGCCCTTGAGATCGGCGAAGCTGACCCCTTCATCGACCAGCAGACCCTCCACCTGATGAAACATCGGCGTGTGAGTCAGATCGGAATCACTGCGATAGACGCGCCCGGGACAGACGATACGAATCGGCGGTTCCTGGGACTGCATGGTGCGCACCTGCACGGGCGAGGTATGGGTACGCAGCAGCCGCGTGGCATCGAAGTAGAAGGTATCCGCCATCCCGCGGGCCGGGTGATGCGCGGGAATATTGAGCGCTTCGAAATTGTGGAAATCATCCTCGATTTCCGGCCCGACGGCGACCTCGAAACCGATGTGCTGAAATAGCGACTCGATCCGTTCCAGCGTCCGCGTCACGGGATGCAGGCCACCGTTGACCTGGCCTCGCCCCGGTAGGGTCACATCGATGCGCTCGGCCTCGAGCCGACTCTGCATCGCGGCTTGCTCGATGATCTGCCTGCGCTGTTCGAGCTCACGCTGCAGGGCCTGTTTGGCTTCGTTGATCCGTTCCCCGGCGGCAGGGCGCTCCTCCGCAGACAGCTGCCCTAGCCCTTTGAGTAGCGCTGTAATCTCGCCTTTCTTGCCCAGAAAGCGAACACGCACCTGATCGAGTACCTGGGCGTCTTCAGCGGCGGCAATGGCCGCTCTCGCCTCGTTGACCAGGGCAGGAAGATGATCCATCCGTCGAGCTCCGCTTGTGATTCATGGCGCAGCGCCGTCGGTCACGAACGACGCGGCGATACGATATAAAACCTACGCTAAAAAAACAGGGGAAGAGCAGCTGCTCTTCCCCTGGATCGGTCATGCGACTCGTCACCCGTAAGGTGAACTTGACTCGCTTATGCAGCTTTGGCTTTCTCGACAAGCGCCGTAAAGGTCGCTTTCTCGTGAACGGCCAAATCAGCCAGCACCTTACGGTCGATTTCGATGCCGGCCTTTTTCAGACCTGCCACGAAACGGCTGTAGGACATGCCATTGATGCGGGCCGCCGCATTGATACGCGTGATCCACAGAGCGCGGAACTGGCGTTTCCGTTGGCGGCGGTCGCGATACGCATACTGACCGGCTTTGATGACGGCCTGTTTGGCTACGCGGAAGACACGCGAACGCGCTCCATAGTAACCCTTGGCCTGCTTCATGATCTTCTTGTGACGACGACGTGCGACGACACCACGCTTGACGCGAGACATAGTTTTCTCCTGACGTTAAAGACTGACTACCAAGTGTTACAGATTGGGCAGCATGCGAGTTACGAGCTGCTTGTCGGCAGCGTGTACCTGCTTCATGCCACGCAGCTGACGCTTACGCTTGGTGGACTTCTTGGTCAGGATGTGACTACGAAAAGACTGTTTGTGCTTGAAGCCGTTACCAGTCTTCTTGAAGCGCTTGGCAGCGCCACTGTTACTCTTGATTTTCGGCATGGGAAAAACTCCACTCCGCTTTTTTTAGAAAACCCGAGGCCGGAAACGGCGGGCGCCATTCGCTCGCCGTCTCCCGTTCGACTTGCCCGCGGATCACTTCTTCTTGGGCGCAAGAATCATGATCATCTGTCGGCCTTCCATCTTGGGGAAGGATTCGACAGCGGCCAGCTCTTCCAGGTCGGCGGCAATCCGTTCCATCAGTCGACGACCGATGTCCTGGTGTGCCATTTCGCGACCGCGGAAACGCAGCGTGACCTTACCCTTGTCGCCACCTTCGAGGAAACGTATCAGGTTCTTGAGCTTCACCTGATAGTCACCCTCGTCCGTACCAGGACGGAATTTGACTTCCTTGACCTGGATCTGTTTGGTCTTCTTCTTCTGAGCCGACTTCTGCTTCTTCTGCTCGAAGAGGAACTTGCCGTAATCCATGATCTTACAGACGATAGGATCGGCATTGGAAATCTGGACGAGATCCATTCCGGCTTCCTCGGCGCGCTGAAGCGCCTCCTGCATGGGAACGACTCCCAGCTGCTCACCCTCGGCGTCGATCAGGCGAACTTCGTCTGCATGAATACGGTCATTAATGGGCGCGCGCTTTTCCTGAGGGCGCCCGCGCTGATTATTACGCTTGATCGTTAGATCTCCATTTGGCGATTAACGTTGCTGCTCCGGCTGATTGGCCTGCTGAAGCTGCGCTAACAGCGCATCGACAGTCACAGATCCTAGATCCTCACCGGACCGGGTACGTAATGCAACGGCACCCGATTCGACTTCCTTATCACCAACAACCAGCAGATAAGGAATCTTCTGCAGCGTATGCTCGCGGATTTTAAAGCCGATCTTCTCATTCCTCAAGTCCGACTCGACCCGAAAACCGGCTTCACGCAAGCGTTTGGCAAGATTTTCGGCATAATCACGCTGTGCATCCGTGATATTGAGCACGACAGCCTGGACCGGAGAGAGCCACAAAGGCAAGGCCCCTGCGTAATGCTCGATCAAAATACCGATGAACCGCTCCATCGAGCCGACGATCGCCCGGTGCAGCATGACCGGCACCTGACGAGAACCGTCCTCGGCGACGTACTGCGCGCCCAGACGACTGGGCATCATGAAGTCGACCTGCATGGTACCGACCTGCCACTCGCGACCGAGGCAGTCTTTCATGTGATACTCGATCTTCGGGCCGTAGAACGCGCCTTCGCCGGGCAGTTCCTGCCACTCGACGTCGCAGTTGCCCAAGGCGGCTCGCAACGCCTCTTCGGCACGGTCCCACGTTTCATCGCTTCCGAGACGCTTTTCCGGCCGGAGGGCAATCTTGACGGCGATGTCCTCGAATCCGAAATCGCCGTAGACCTTCAGCGCCTGACGATGAAACGCCGTGACTTCGGGCTCGATCTGGCTCTCGGTACAGAAAACATGACCATCATCCTGCGTGAAGGCCCGAACGCGCATGATACCGTGTAATGCGCCCGAAGGCTCGTTTCGATGGCAGCCGCCGAACTCGCCGTAACGAATCGGCAGCTCGCGGTAGCTTCGCAGACCGGAATTGAATACCTGGACATGGCCCGGACAGTTCATCGGCTTGAGCGCGTATTCACGCTTTTCCGATTCGGTGAAGAACATGTTGTCGGCGTAATTGTCCCAGTGTCCGGATTTCTTCCACAGCGACACATCCATGATCTGGGGACATTTTATTTCCTGGTAGCCACTACGCTTGTAGACGCCACGCATGTACTGCTCGACGGCCTGCCAGAGAGTCCATCCGCGAGGATGCCAGAACACCATCCCCGGGGCTTCTTCCTGCATATGGAAGAAATCGAAGCGACGAGCCAGCTTGCGATGGTCGCGTTTTTCCGCTTCTTCGAGGCGCAGCAAGTAGGCTTTCAGCGCCTTCTTGTCACCCCAGGCCGTGCCGTAAATCCGGGTCAGCATCGGCTTCGAGGCATCTCCACGCCAGTAGGCGCCTGCCAGCTTGGTCAGCTTGAAGGCTTTCAGATGGCGCGTGTTCGGCACGTGTGGGCCGCGACACATGTCGATATATTCCTGATGGTGATAGAGACGAATCGTCTCGCCTTCCGGAATGCTCTCGACGATTTCCTGCTTGTAAGGCTCGTTTCTTGACGCGAAGGTAGCCAACGCTTGCGATCGACCCACGTACTCCCGAACGACCTCGTACTCCTGATCGATCAGCGACTTCATCCGCGCCTCGATCGCTTCCAGATCCTCGGAGGAGAGAGAGGTTTCGAAGTCGACGTCGTAGTAGAAACCATCGTCGATCACCGGACCAATCGCCATCTTGGCATCCGGATACAGCTGCTTGATGGCGTGCCCCAGCAGGTGCGCACAGGAGTGGCGAATGATCGCCACGCCTTCGTCGTCTCTGGCGGTCAGGATAGCCACTTCGGCATCGCGATCGATGATATCGGCAGCATCGACTTCGACCCCGTCGATCTTGCCGGCAATACACGCCTTGGCAAGACCAGGGCCGATGGACTCGGCCAACTGCATGACCGTCACGGGTTCTTCGAAAGTTCTCTGACTGCCGTCAGGCAGTGTCACAATAGGCATGAAACATTCCTTACGTTCAGTGGTGGTCCACACCAAGGATCACATGAACTCGTTTATGAAGCAGAAGGACCACTTGTCGCCGGTTCGCATACGGGCGAACCCACTGTTGCTCGAAAGATGCGGTTTCGCGTGATATGGCAATAATCGCGAAAACGTAGATTAGCAACGAGAAAACGCCTTCACCATCGCTGGCAAAGACGCCGATTTTCAGCACTACCTTCTCTTGCCAACCCAGTTTTCTTTTACCCAATAATAAGGGCGCCCGAAGGCGCCCTCATCATCACACCAACTACGTGTAGTGGAAAGCTTACTTCCACTCACCCAGTTCGACGCGACGGTTCTGAGCACGACCTTCAGCAGTGTTGTTGCTGGCGATCGGCTGCTCTTCACCATGACCCGTGGTCTTGATGTTGTCGCCGGAGAATCCTTTGTTAACCAGGTAGGATTTCACGGAGTCGGCACGACGCTGTGACAGATCCTTGTTGTAGGCTGCTGAACCGACGGAGTCAGTGTAGCCTTCAACGCGGATGCGCAGCTTGTCGTTGGTCATCAGCTTGTCGGAAATGCCATCCAGAATGGATTCTGCGCTGGAAGTCAGCTTGGCGGAGTCGAATTCGAAGTTGACGTCGCGAAGGACGACATCTTCTTCACAACCCAAGGAGTTGACTTCGGCACCGGCCGGGGTGTTAGGGCACTGGTCCTGATAGTCCGGCACGCCGTCACCATCGGAGTCCAGCGGGCAGCCCTGAGCGTTGACTTCAACGCCAGCCGGGGTTCCCGGACATTCGTCCATGTAATCCGGCACGCCGTCACCGTCGGTGTCGAGCGGGCAGCCAACAGCGTCAACTGCTACGCCAGCCGGTGTGTTCGGGCACTGGTCACGATCGTCCGGCACGCCGTCGCCGTCGCTGTCCATGACGTCCGAAGAGTAATCGGCACACAGCAGAGCGCCGGCAGTTGCACCAGCAACGCCGCCAACTGCAGCACCGGTATCTTCGTCGGATTCGCCGCTAGTAGCATAACCGACACCGCCACCGATCAGACCGCCGGCAATGCCGCAGACGAACGGAGACTGGTACCAAGCCTGGTCGGACGAGCTACCAGTAGATTCCATACCGGAACTGGCACAACCAGAAAGACCGACTACCAGAGCAGAACCCAGTAGCAGGCCAGTCGTTGATTTTTTCATGTAAGACTCCTTCTTAACACAGCGCTAGTCGTAACGGGCGTTACCCAGCGGCTTCGAGTATAGAAGCCGAATTCGCCAAGAGGAAGGGGTCCCTCCCTCCTGATAACAAAGAAAACTTTGGCTGGCGTCATCAACACCGCTATGAACGGCGGTCAATGCCCCTTGCCTCTTTCCTTTGCAGCTCCGCAACAGCATTATCGATTCCAACCCGAGATGCAAACCGGTGTCGGGAAACACTGTTCTGTTTTAGCACCATTTCCCAGATTGGCAAAGCGGATTAGCGAAAACTTTGCACTTTTTCTTTATGCCTCCGCATTCCGAACACCGCATTTCCGTGGCGAGATAGCTCCTGTCCCCCAGATCCATGAACCCATTCTTCTCGGATGCCGGAAGCGATTTTCAATGAATAACGGCAGACCCGCTGCGTCCTTTCCACTCTCGACAAAATTGCCGAAGCTCGATCGCTGCGAGATGCAGTCGATGCTCGTGGCGCTGAGCCATTTCTTCTCGCTGGCGATCCTCGCGGTGGCGTTCACGCGGAGACAGCTCGCGGCGGGCCTGATGGGTATGCAGATGTTCGGCCTCGTCTTGCACTTCACCGAGCACCCGCCAGGCTTCGCGGTCGACGAGGCGATTATCGATGATATCGAGCAGTACCTTGCACCGTAACGCCCCTTCCACCAAATCCACCTGACGCTCCGTCATCGCTTGCGACAACGCGTCCAGACTGTCGATGCAGTTCTGATTAGCACGATCGATTTCAGCGGCTCGAAGCGCTCGCCGGCGCTTCACCTCGCTCCACAGCCGCCAGGCATAGATCGAGAGCGCGGCGATGATCACAACGGCGAGAATCGCGAATCCGGCTACGTAGGGAAACGACATGACAGTCAACGCCACCTTATAAGGGAAAATGTTTGACCGCGGTCAAAGGTTCGAGACCAAAAGGGTAACAGCATCTCGAATAGCTCACCTATTTATGCTTCTGCCACCTAATCCGTGAACGTTGATCCACGAACCATGACCATAGCGAAGACAGCTCCAACGCAGGAATGCAAGGTACCGCCAGATCGGAGAATGTGCGGCCGCCTTATCGATTAGACCAAAGGCTAAGACACGACACCATCAGGGCGCCTACATCTTAAGTAGAATAGACACGACTCAAGCCACCCGAAAAGGAATTCACCTGATGGCGGAAGCTACAGATCAAGTGCCAAGCGCCCCGTCGATGGCCGCGCGCATCGGCCTCGTTCTCGGTCCGATCTGGATTATCCTGACACAGGTCTTGCCGGCACCAGCCGGCATGGAACCCGCCGCCTGGCACTGCGTCGGACTGGCGCTATTGCTGGCGACCTGGTGGGCGACCGAGGCCATACCGATCCCGGCGACCTCGCTACTTCCCATTCCGCTGGCACCCGCGCTCGGCATCGCCGAGCTCAAGGGTACTGCCGCCAGCTACGCCAACCCCACGATTTTCCTGTTCCTGGGCGGCTTCCTGCTGGGGATCGCCATGCAGCGCTGGAATCTGCATCGCCGTATCGCGCTGCGCATTCTCAACGTCGTCGGCCAGAAGCCCAAGCAACAAATTGCCGGTTTCATGCTGGCGACGGGCTTCATCAGCATGTGGGTTTCCAACACCGCGACCGCCATCATGATGCTGCCGATCGGCATGTCGGTGGTTTCCCTGTTCGCCAGCGCGGATTCCGGCGAGGTCAAACGCTACGCCACCGCCCTGCTGCTGGCCATCGCCTACTCCGCCAGCATCGGGGGTATCGCCACGCTGATCGGTACGCCGCCCAACGCCATTCTCGCGGGTTACCTGTCGAGCGAACAGAATATCGAACTGGGCTTCGCGCAATGGATGATCGTCGGGCTGCCGGTCAGCATCGCGATGATGGTTGTCGCCTGGTGGTGGCTAACCCGCGGCGGCTTCAAGTTGAAGCTCGACGACGGCAGCGGCAATGTCATCGGCGATGAGCTGGCTAAACTGGGCAAGCTCAGCGCCGCGGAAGCCCGTGTCGGCATCGTCTTTCTGCTGGCGGCCCTGGCCTGGGTAACTCGTCCGCTACTCAACGACTGGGGCGTCGAATGGCTTTCCGATACCTCTATCGCTCTGCTGGCCGGTGTCGCACTTTTCCTGATCCCCAGCGGCAATGAGCGCCATCGTCCGCTGTTGCTGTGGGAAGACGCCAGGGACCTGCCCTGGGGAATCCTGCTGCTGTTCGGTGGCGGCCTCGCTCTCGCCAGCACCATCAGCGGCTCCGGGCTCGCCGACTGGATCGCCAATCAGCTGAGCGTGTTTGGTGCGCTACCGTTGTTGCTGCTGATCGGGATCGTGGTACTGGTGATCATCTTCCTGACCGAACTGACATCCAACACCGCAACGGCCGCTGCCTTCCTGCCGCTGCTCGGCGCACTGGCCATGTCGCTGGGCGTCGATCCATTGCTGATTACCGTGCCGGCCGCCATCGCCGCCAGCTGTGCATTCATGATGCCGGTAGCCACACCCCCCAACGCCATCGTCTTCGCCACCGGACACATGAAGATCCAATCGATGATTCGAGCCGGGTTCCTGTTGAATATCGTGGGCACGGTACTGGTCACGTTGATCGGGATGGGCCTGATCGAACTGCTCTGGCTATGATTCGGATCGATCCACGACCTGCGGCCTAGCATCCCTATCGAAAGCGACTGAAAAGTCGACACAAAAAAAATGGCCATCAAACAATGTCTGATGGCCATTTTCATATTTGGTCGGAGCGACAGGATTCGAACCTGCGACCTCTGCAACCCCATTGCAGCGCGCTACCAAGCTGCGCCACGCTCCGGTTTCGATCAGTCGCCGAAGTTCGGTCCCTGCGAAACGCTGCGTATACTACCTTGCACCCCGAGAAATGGAAAGCGCTTCTTAAGGCTTTTTTTTCAATTGCTTGCGAAGGCATGCGGTTCCGCGCCCGGTCGATCCGGATACGGCTTCCCTATCGCTTTGATGATTTGCCCCGAGCCTCGTCTCCTGCTGGAGCCGCAGGTACAATCCATCAGCGCTAAGACCAAAGTCTAAGGATACTGCCATGGCACTGATCATCGGGATGAGCATTCTGCTCGGCTGCCAGTTTCTCGGCGAGATCATCAGCCGCGCCCTCGCGCTCCCCGTTCCCGGACCGGTTCTGGGCATGCTGATTCTGCTGATCGGTCTGATGATACGAGGCAGCGTTCCCGCCAGCCTGCGGATGCCGGGCGAAGGGTTGCTCAAGTATTTGACGCTGCTGTTCGTCCCCGCCGGCGTAGGGCTCATCCAGCATTTCGGTCTGATCAGCCGGGAATTCGGGATTCTGATCATCACGCTGATCGTATCGACATCGGTGACCCTTCTGGTGACCAGCCAGATTCTGCAGCGTATCGCCAGCAGAACCAAACCCTCTCGGGAAGGCAAGACATGAGCGGTTTGGGCCTTGCACAGGTCTGGGTCTACCTGTCCGCCAGTCCTCTGTTGCATCTATTCGCCACCCTGCTGGCTTTCATCGTGGCCACCAGGATCAACCGCTGGGCGGGCGGAACTCCGCTTCTGCATCCGGTCATCGTGGCCATCGCCCTGTTGATCGGATTCCTGCTTCTGACCGACACGGACTACGCCACTTATTTCGACGGCGCTCAGTTTCTGCACTTTCTACTCGGCCCGGCAACCGTTGCACTGGCCATTCCGCTCTACGATCATCGCGAACGCGTGCGTCGCATGCTATGGCCCATCGTTATCGGCACCCTGGCCGGCGTGGTGACCGCAGTGATTTCTGCCGTCGGCATCGCCATGGTTCTGGGGGCCGAGCCCGAAACGGTGCTGTCGCTGGCACCCAAATCGGTCACGTCTCCGATTGCGATGGGGATTGCCGAGAAAATCGGAGGGATTCCTTCGTTGACGGCCGGGCTGGTGCTGCTGACCGGCGTGGTGGGGTGCATCGTCGGGCCGTGGATTTTCCGACTGACCCGGATCACGGATCCCACCATCCAAGGCTACTCGATGGGGCTGGCAGCCCACGGCTTCGGCACGGCCTACTGTTTCGCCTCCATAGGCGCCGTGGCCGGCGCCTTTTCGGGATTGGCAATGGGCTTGTCCGGCCTGGTAACGGCCTTCGTGCTGCCGGCCATGGTTCATCTCTTCGGTTTCTGAGAGTCCGCCGTCAGGAGACGACGCCGGCTGACGACGGCTTCACGCCCTCTCACTGCCAGACCCTCGCACTACTGACCACCAACCGTGCGCACTACTGAACGATGCCATGCAGACCGTGACCGTCATCCAGCATGTGCGCGTACATGTCGGCCAGATCCAGCCCCCGCGCGAGCAGCAGGTCCTCGGCAATCTCGCGGGCGACGCCACGGCCGCCGTTGGTTTTCATCACGTGGTCGGCTGCGGCAAGAACCAGAGGATGCGCATCGGCCGGCGCGTAGGCCGCGGCGACTTCCCGCATCACCGGAATATCGATGATGTCGTCACCCGCGAAAGCGATACGATCCGCAGCAATGCCCTGCTCCTCGGCAATCTGACGAATGGCCTCGAGCTTGTGGCTGAAACCGATCTTGATCACGTCCATGCCCAGCTGTGTCGCTCGGGTGATCAAGGGTCGACTCGATTTGGCCGACAGTACACCGCTCTTGATACCGTGATGGCGCAGCAGGCCGACTGCGACGCCGTCGCGGACGTTGAACGGCTTGAGCGCTTCCCCTTCCGGCCCGATCAACAGCGTGCCATCCGTCAGCACCCCATCGACGTCGAACAGCACCAGCTCGACACGATCACGACGATCCGGGCGCGCCATCACTCGATCTCGGCTTGTCATCACTTGATCTCTAGCGGGGACAGACTCTTGACCAGATCATCGACCGCCTTGACCTGAGCCAAGAACGGCTCGAGCTTGTCCAGCGGCAATGCGCTAGGGCCATCGCAACGCGCATTGTCGGGGTCGGGATGCGCCTCCAGGAAAAGTCCGGCGATGCCCACGGCCATTCCGGCACGCGCGAGTTCCAGAACCTGCCGACGTCGACCGCCCGACGCTTCACTGGTCGGGTCGCGGCGCTGAAGACTGTGCGTCACGTCGAAGATCACCGGCGCGTTGCCGCTGACGTCCATCATTTCCCGGAAACCCAGCATGTCGACGACGAGATTGTCGTAACCGAAGCAGCTGCCGCGCTCGCACAGGATTACCTGCTCGTTACCGGCTTCGGCGCACTTGGCAACGATGTTCTTGACCTGGCCCGGGCTCAAGAACTGCGGCTTCTTTATATTGATCGGCTTGCCCGTCCTGGCCATGGCAACCACCAGATCGGTCTGGCGGGCCAGGAACGCCGGTAACTGAATCACGTCCGCGACATCGGCGACCGCCTGTGCCTGTTCTATCTCGTGCACGTCGGTGATCACCGGCACGTCGAATTCGCGCTTGACCGCCTCAAATATCTTCATCCCTTCATCGATCCCGACGCCCCGGAAGGAGTGAATCGAGGACCGATTGGCCTTGTCGAAAGAGGCCTTGAAGACAAAGGGAATGCCGAGTTTTCGCGTCACTTCGACGAAGGCTTCGCAGGCCTTCAACGTGCTGTCCAGATCCTCGAGCACGTTGACACCGCCGAACAGAGTAAACGGCGAATCATTGGCTACGGATAGCCCGCCTACCGATACGGATTTCATCGAGTTCCCTCATTTCGGCCCATAAAATACAACTTTTCACGTCCCGCCAGCTTAGCGAATTCGCTTCGCGGATGGGAGTATCATTGAGTGCCGGATCCGGCCAGCCAATCCGTGGTCAGGCGTTACAATGGCTCCGAGACGATGATCAGGACGCACGCCATGCTCGATCCCCGACAATGCCGAAGTGCACGCCTGGCCCGCGACGCCCGCTTCGACGGTCACTTCTTCATTGCCGTCAGCAGCACCGGGATCTTCTGTCGTCCCATCTGCCCGGCAACGCTCCCACAGGAACGCCACGTGCGCTACTTCGAGTCGGCGGTGGCAGCGTCCAGCGCAGGTTTCAGGCCGTGTCTACGCTGCCGACCGGACAGCGCCCCGGATTCTCCCGCATGGATGGGCACCAGAACCACGCTGACGCGAGCCACAAGCCTGATCGACGACGGCGCGCTGCAGAGCGGCAATATCACCACGCTCTGCGAGAGGCTGGGGATCGGTGAGCGCTATCTGCGCCAGCTTTTTCAACAGCGTTTCGGCGTATCGCCCAAGGCCTACTCCCTCTACCGCCAGTGTCTGTTCGCCAAGAAACTGCTTCACGAAACGACCCTGCCGGTAGCCGATATCGCCCATGCCAGCGGGTTCGCCAGCCTGCGCCGCTTCAACGACGCCTTCAAACGCCAGATGTCGCTGACGCCTTCCGCTATCCGACGCCGTCGTAGCCAACCCGGTGCCGCACTCAACCTGAAACTGGCCTACCGCCCGCCTTATGAGTGGGAACGGCTACGCCATTTCTACGCGCTTCATCTCATCGAAGGTCTGGAATGGGTAGGCAAAGGCTCGTTCGGCCGCACGATCCGCTACGGCACGACGACCGGTCACTTCGAGGCCGTACACGATCCCGAGCACCATCAGTTCGACGTGACGCTAGAGCTCAGCGAGCTAGGCGATCTCAACGCAATCGTTCGCCAGATCCGCCGCATGCTAGATCTGGATGCCGACACCCGCACCATCGAAGATCATCTGCGGCAGTCGGTCCCCGGGATGGCACTGGCCGAGGGCCTGCGTCTGCCGGGCGCATGGCACGTGTTCGAGGCCGGTATCCGCGCCGTCCTGGGGCAGCAGATTTCGATCGCCGCCGCCAACCGGCTGATCCAGCAATTGGTCGATCGGTTGGGTGAAGTCGACGGCCATGGCCACCGACGCTTTCCCACCGCCGAGACCATTGCCAAAAGCGATCTGAGTTTTCTCAAGTTGCCCGGCAGTCGCCGCGACACCGTTCGCCGGTTGGCAACTGCCTACGCCAGCGGGGAGATCGGGGATGATCCTCATCATTGGCTCTCGCTCAAGGGCATCGGGCCCTGGACGGCCAACGTGGTCGCCTTTCGCGGCAACGGCGATCCGGATGTCTGGCTGGACGGCGATGTTGGCGTGCGCCGCGCACTCGCCGCCATGGATGCATCAGTGCCGTCGCCGATCGACACCGCTGCCGCCTCGCCCTGGCGCAGCTATCTCACCCTGCAACTGTGGAATCAGATCCTATGAAACATTTCTCGCCCCTCGATGATCCACGCCTTCCGGCCCGCCATGAAGACTACGTCCAGATCTATCATCCGCCGGCGTCGATCCCGCTCGGTCCCATCGTGATACGCGCAACCGATCGCGGCCTGACCTGGCTGGCATTTTCGGCAAGCAGCGATATCACCGAGCACCCCAACGCCATTACCGAGCGCTGCGCAGAGCAGCTCGAAGCGTATTTCCGAGGTGAGCTGACCGCCTTCGATCTGCCTCTCGCACCACGTGGCACCGAGTTCCAGACTCGCGTTTGGCAGGCGCTTCAAGCCATTCCTTTCGGCCACACGCGGAGTTATCGCGACATCGCCGTCGCCGTCGATGCGCCGCTCGCGGTTCGGGCAGTCGGTGCCGCGAACGGACGCAACCCGCTGTCGTTGATCGTGCCCTGCCACCGGGTCATTGGCAGCAACGGCAAGCTGACCGGTTACGCCGGCGGCGTCGACAGAAAGCGCTGGCTGCTCGAGCACGAGCGAGCGAAAGTCGAGACCGTGTCGGCCCGACAGGACTTCACTTTGAGCGCAACTTGGGGTGCGACTTAGGGTGCGACATAACCCCACACCCGGCCAGACAGGATTGGCGACAAAACCGCCAACGGGTAGAGTCGCGGACTGACGATGGCGTCCTGGAACGGATATGACGCATTTCTGGCACCGCTGGTACCGCCCGCTGACCGCGCTTGCGCTGTTCGCCATGCTGATGGCGTTCACCGGGCCGTTGATCAGCCAGATGCAGCGGTTGATGGAGATGCCGACCGGCGGCATGACCGAGATGGCCCACCAGGGCGATGCCGGGTCTCACGGCCACGATCATCCCCGGGCAGTCGGTGATGCCCAGTTCGTCCACCACTTCGACATGGCCGCGTGCGGCTATTGTGAGCTCTTCCTGCATGCCCCGGGGATCGAACCACCTCGAGTGATGCCCCCGGTGACGCCGCCGCCAGCGGCTCGCCCACTGCTGGCGATCGAAACGTCGCCGTCCACTGCACCGGTCTACCCCCGCTACGCCTCGCGAGCACCGCCCCGAGCCTGAATCCACTCGTCTCTCATCGCCGCTGCCTGCCGTCTCGCGAGATAGAAATCTTCGCGACCGGATTCCCCGAGACTGCATTCTTCGAGATTGCAGTTTCGTGGGATGCATGGCCGGCGACGTTCCGTACGCGCTCGATGCTTCGGCATCCTGGCGCTGCATACTGGCTCAGGCTTGGAGTTCCACCATGGACACCGCTCCCCCGGCGGCCGATCGCCGCACGTCTTCCGCATGGGTCGCACTGATCATGCGCCTTCATTTTTACGTCGGCCTTTTCATCGGCCCTTTCCTGCTGGTAGCCGCGCTCTCCGGCATTGCCTACGCGCTGACCCCGCAGCTCGAGAATTGGCTCTATCATGACGCCCTGACTACGCAGAGCAGCGGCGAAGCGCAGCCACTGTCACGCCAGATCGAGGCTGCCCAGCACGCCCTCGGAGGCTCATCTCAAGCCCCCGAAGCCGGGATCGCTTCCCCGCCCGCGGCCGTTCGGCCCGCACCAGAAGCGGGGATGACGACACGGGTGATGTTCGGCGGCGATGACTACGGTGCTTCGGAACATCGCGCGCTGTTCGTCGACCCGGTGACGCTGGAGATCCGAGGCGACATGCCGGTCTACGGGACCAGCGGCGTATTACCGCTGCGCACCACCATCGATCAGTTCCATCGTAGCCTGCTGCTGGGCGATGTCGGCCGTCTCTACAGCGAGCTAGCTGCCTCCTGGCTGTGGATCGCCGCGCTGGGTGGCGGCTTTCTGTGGTGGCAGAGACGACGCGCCGTACGGCAGGCGAACGGACCGCAGCGCTTGCGCCAGCGTCATGCAACCCTGGGGGCCTTCGCGCTGATCGGGCTGCTGTTCTTCTCCGCCACGGGACTGACCTGGTCTCAGTGGGCCGGCGGTAACATCGCGCAGCTGCGCCATGCCTGGGGCTGGGGCACGCCCAGCGTCTCCACCGATCTGGCCGGGCATTCCGGCTCGGCGCAAAACGCCGATCCTCACGCCGCCCATCATGCCGCGAAGCAACACGCCGGGATGGACATGACCGACGAAACGGCACTGTCGCTGGACGACTTTGACCAAGCCCTGCATGCAGCCAGAGCCGCCGGCATCGATGCCGACAAGATCGAGATCGTGCCGCCGGATTCGCCGCAGAAGGCCTGGCAGATTCGCGAGATCGGCCGGGAATGGCCGACCCAGGTCGATCAGGTCGCACTGGACCCGCAGACCTTTGCCGTTACCGATCGAACCGACTTTGCCACCTTCCCGCTGGCCGCCAAGCTGACCCGGTGGGGGATCGATCTGCACATGGGGGTACTGTTCGGACTGGCCAATCAGTTGGTGCTGGTCGCCTTCGCTGCGAGCCTCGCGACACTGATCTGCTGGGGCTACGTGATGTGGTGGCGTCGGCGAGCCACGGCTTCCCGCGACACGCAGACGCTGACCGCGCTCTTCCGGCGCATGGGACGACGGTCCCAGATCTGCACCATTCTCATCGCGCTGGCCTGCGGCTACGCGCTGCCGGTAATGGGAGCCAGCCTGGCGTTGTTCGTGATCGTGGACTGGCTGCGCTGGCGATTCGGCACCTACCGCGAAGTCGCGCAGACGGCGTGAACCATGGGCCCAAGGCGAGCGTCTGTGTTAAAACGAGCCCGTGTTAATATGAGGACCTCGCCACCACCATGATGCCGCCATGACCCGAACGCACCACCCGTCGCCGCGATTTCAACTTCGTCTGGTCGTCGACAAGGAGATCGTGATCGGTCCCGGCAAGATCGAGCTGCTGGAGGCGATCGGGCGGCATGGCTCGATCGCCGCGGCGTGCCGGGAAATGGGATTGAGCTACAAGAAGGCCTGGCAGCTTCTCGAGACCATGAATCGCCATCTCGCTGCGCCGGTGATCGATACCGTCACCGGCGGTACCCAGCGCGGTGGCGCCACGCTGACCGCTCATGGCCACGCGCTCATCGAGGAGTACCACCGGCTAATGGCCGATCTGGCCTGCAATCGCCACGGCGAAGCGCTGCTGAATCATCTCTCCCCCCGGCCTCCGGCCGAAGAAAACGGCGCCGACTGATAACCAGCCCTCGTTTTTTCTGTCGACCAATGCATCGCCGGCGTCTATAGTGATTTCCCGTTATTTCCATTCAGACATAGCGAGAAACCCATGACTTCTCCGGCTCATCGAATTCAGCGCCACTGGCTGGCAGCACTCTTTTTCCTCCCGGTTGCGGCCCATGCCGGCGATTCTGGAGCACAGGTCCAGGTCTATGCCGCTGCCTCGATGACCAATGCCATGGACGACGCAATTGACGCTTATGAAGCCGATCATGACGTCGATATCGTCCCGGTCTACGCGTCATCGTCGACGCTGGCGCGCCAGATCGCCAGCGGCGCGCCGGCCGACATCTATATCTCCGCCAATGAACAGTGGATGGACTGGCTCGACGACCAGCACGTAACGCTCGGCGAGCGCGTGGACCTGCTCCGGAACCGGCTGGTGTTGATCGCGCCGGCGCAAAGCGACATCGCGGACTTCACGCCCGGCGGCGACACCTCGATCGCGTCGCAGCTCGAAGACGGCCAACGCCTATCGGTGGGCGAGACCAGTCATGTGCCGGCCGGCATCTACGCCAAGGAGGCGCTGCAGTCGATCGGCGAATGGGATGCGCTGGAATCGCGCCTCGCCAACGGCGACAATGTGCGCGCTGCCATGGCGCTGGTCGAACGTAGCGAAGCGCCGCTGGGTATCGTCTACGAAACCGACGCCAAAGCCAGTGACCGGGTCAAGGAGGTCGGCGTTTTCCCCGACGACAGTCACGATCCGATCACCTATCCCCTCGCCGTGGTCGACCCGCAGCCGAGCGATGCGACCCAAGCGTTTCGGCAATGGTTGGCCGGCGATGATGCGCTCTCGATCTTTTCCCGCTACGGGTTCACCCCTGCGAACGCCGACTGAGTCACAATCCTGATGTTATTCGAGTCGATAGCGCTCTCCGATGCCGAATGGCAGGCCATTACCCTCAGCCTGAAGATCGCTGGCAGTGCGGTCGGCTGGATTCTGCTTCCCGGCATCGCCGTCGCCTGGCTACTGGCGCGCCACGAGTTTCGCGGCAAGGCCCTGCTCGACGGCCTGCTTCATCTGCCGCTGGTGCTGCCGCCGGTCGTGGTGGGCTATCTGCTGCTGCTATCGTTGGGACGCAACGGCTGGCTGGGCCAGTGGCTCTATCAAGGCTTCGGCCTGTCGCTGCCCTTTACCTGGCAGGGCGCCGCGATTGCCGGCGGCGTGATGGCGTTTCCGCTGCTGGTTCGCGCCGTGCGGCTCTCGCTCGAAGCGGTCGACCCCAAACTGGAAGCGGCCGCCGGGACGCTGGGCGCCAATCGCTGGCGCGTACTGTTCACGATCACGCTGCCACTGGCGATACCGGGACTGCTGACCGGGACGGTGCTGGCGTTCGCCCGGGCGCTGTCGGAATTCGGCGCCACCATCACCTTTGCCTCGAACATTCCCGGTGAAACGCGCACCCTGCCGTTAGCGCTCTACACGTTGATCCAGACACCCGGCAAGGAAGCCGCCGCGGCGCGCCTGTGCGTGCTGTCGATCGTGATCGCCATGCTCTCACTGATGGCGTCGGAATGGCTGGCTCGCCGGGCCCGGCAGCGTCTCGAGGAGCGTGATCGATGAACGATGTTTCGCATCATCACACCGACCGTACGAGCGACGACAGCAACGCCCTGGCCTGCCGCGTGTACAAGCGCTTGGGAGATTTCGATCTGGATGTCTCGCTCGCCGTGCCTGCCAGCGGGGTGACCGCGCTGTTCGGCCAGTCCGGCAGCGGCAAGACCAGTCTGTTGCGATTGATTGCCGGTCTCGACCGCCCGGATGGCGGATACGTCCGGCTCGGCGAGCGTACGCTGAGCGATATCCAGCAGGAGATTCATGTACCGATTCATCGACGCCAGCTGGGCATCGTGTTTCAGGAAGCGCGACTGTTTCCGCACTACCGCGTTCGCGGCAACCTGACCTATGGCATGCCGCCGGCCGCTCGCTCGCGCTTCGACGATCTCGTGACGCTGCTGGGTATCGAATCACTTCTGGAACGTTTACCGGGGACGCTGTCCGGCGGCGAGGCCCGTCGCGTTGCCATCGGTCGCGCCCTGCTGACTCAGCCACGAATGTTGCTGATGGACGAGCCCCTGACCGGGCTGGATGGCGAGCGCAAGCAGGAACTGCTGCGTTATCTCGTACGGCTGACCCGGGAGATCGACATCCCCGTGCTCTACGTCAGCCACGACACCGCGGAAATCGTCGCGATCGCCGACCATCTCGCGCTGATCGAACAGGGGCGGCTGTCAGCTCATGGACCACTGGACGAGCTGATGATGCGGCTCGACCTCACCGATCGGCTGGGCGGCTTCGATGCCACCACGCGGCTGAGCGCCAAAGTCGTCGATCACGATCACCGCTATTCGCTGACACGGGTCACACTCGATGACGGCCAGACGCTACGCATCCCCGCGGTCGACCAGCCTCCCGGCACGTCGATACGTCTCAGCGTCGGCGTCCGTGATGTGGCTCTGGCGCATGCCATGCCCCAGGGCACCAGCTATCGCAATGGTCTCGACACCACCATCGAGGCGATAGAGCCATCGCCGCAAGAACCCAGCGCCAACGAAGTCCGACTGATTTTCGGCCGCCAGCGGCTTCGCGCCCGACTCACTCGTCAGGCTTGTGACGAAATGCAACTCGAAGTGGGCGATTCCATCGTCGCGCTGATCCGAAGCGTCGCGTTCGACTCCCGATTATAGTCTACAAAACAATGACTTGAAGAAAGCTAGCAAGCGAACAAACAAACAGGCGTATCACTTTGTAAATTAACGATTTTTAGCGAGTTTCCGGTTCGCTTTGTCGATCCCGAGTCGGCTACACTGGCAACGGCAGGATGCCGCTGCGGCAAGGAGGCACCTTCACGGATGATACGCACTCGCAAGGAGCGCGTTCAGGGATCGACAGCAGTGCAACAGGACGTTGCCGGCCCTCAAGGTTGAGACTCGACAGGAAGTCGAGCGCGAAGGGATTCGCATCCGAGTTTGAATCAGTGGTTATTATCTTCGCTCTTCTGCCCCCCGCCGTTTTCTACCCGATTCCCAATCGATAGCCTTCGTCCCCTGCCAATACCGATCGACGGTTTCGCTAGCGCGCCCCGCACCCCTTGATGATGACCTGACAGAGGAAGTCACTGGCCGACTGGAAGTCCTCTTCTCCAAGCTCGTTGCGAGGCGTAATGCCAACGATCTGGGTTTCGAAGTCCGCGTAATGCTGGGTCGCCGACCAGATCAGGAATATCAGCCAGACGGGATCCACCGGATCCATCAGCCCGCGCTCCGCCCACTGACGGAAAACCCGGGTGCGAGCGTCCATCCATTCCCGCATCTCGTCGAAGAGCGATTCCTTCAGAAACGGCGCTCCCTGAAGTATCTCGTTGGCAAAAAGCCGTGAACTCTGGGGATGGGTCTGACTCAGCCGCATCTTGCTGCGAATGAAGGCCTCGAGCACTTCTGCCGGGGAATCATCGACATCGATATCGCTCAACATCTCGTTCCACCGCCACATCGTGCGTTCCAGCAGCGTGACGTAGAGCCGTCGCTTGCTGCCGACGTAATAGAGAACGTTCGACTTGGGAATGCCGGCCGCCGCCGCGATCGCCTGGATGCTGGCGCCACGGTAACCGTGCCGGGCGAAGATGGTTTCCGCAGCCTCGAAAATGCGCTGCTCGTTACGCTCCCGAGCCGTGGTTTCGGGAAGATCGTGATTATCCACCTGAGCTCCTTGCACACATCTATCTGCAAACATCTATCAAAATGAAATCGCCCGCCCCGGGACGCGCCCTAGTGGTCCACGGTGCCGATGCTATGCTGAATTGGGTGGGTTGTCTGCCGGCGGGTCGGTTCAAACGCTGGTAGAGAGCACTTGCCATCGCGGCTGGAATCGAAGACGCTGTTCAAAGTTGACCGATCGGTCAGGATTTTGACGAACCGCTTTCTCGCATTGACCAAAACAATGATAACGACGGGTCCCCGATGATCGAATTCTTTCTCAACGGCCAATCCCAACGCGTGGCCGTCACCCCCGACACCAGCGTGCTGGAACTGTTACGGGGTCCGCTCGGCCAGTGTGGTACCAAGGAGGGCTGTGCCTCCGGCGACTGCGGTGCCTGCACCGTGGCGATCGCTCATCCCCAAGACGGCCATCCCCAAGACGGCCATCCCAAAGGCGCCCCCCGAGCACTCGCCTATCGCACGGCCAACGCCTGCATCACGCCGGCGCACCAGCTTCAGGGCGCGCACCTGATCACCGTCGAAGGTCTCGCCCGAGGTGACGCGCTGCATCCGGCGCAGGCCTCGATGGTGGCGTGCCATGGCAGCCAGTGCGGCTTCTGTACGCCCGGCATCGTGATGTCACTGTTCGCCCTGCACGAGCAGCAGCGCAAGACGCCGGGTGCAGCACTGGATCCTCACCGACTCGAAGCCAGCCTGGGCGGCAATCTCTGCCGTTGTACCGGCTATCGCCCGATTCGGGATGCCGCCTCGAGCATGGTCGACCGCGCCGACGTTCGGCCGCCCTGGGCCGATGATCCGGCGCTGGAGAACCAGATTCGCGCGCTGACTCGCCAACCCGCAGAAGCCGATGACGACTCGTCGACTCCCGGCTATCAGACCCCGGCCACGCTGGCCGAACTCATCGCCACGATGCAACGCCATCCCGAGGCGCCGCTGGTGGCCGGTGCAACAGACCTGTGGCTCGACGTGACCCAGCGCCTTGAGCGGTTGGATACGCTGATCGATCTGCGTCAGGTACGGGAACTGCGCCAGATAGAGGAAGACGCCAACGGCTGGTGGATCGGTGCGGCGGTTACCTATCGCGAATGGGAGCCGCTGCTGGCCGAGCACTATCCGGCGTTCGCGCATCTGCTGACCCGGCTGGGCTCGGACCAGATTCGCAACCGCGCTACCGTGGGCGGCAATATCGCCAATGCGTCGCCGATCGGCGATACCCCGCCGGTGCTGCTGACGCTGGATGCCAGGCTGCGTCTGGCCGGCCCTGAGGGTATCCGCGAATTGCCGCTCGAATCGTTCTTCCTCGATTACAAGAAGACGGCGCTCGAGCCCGGCGAGTGTGTTGCCGCCATCTATCTGCCCCAACCCCGGGCCGATCACGAGCTGCGGGTATGGAAACTCTCCAAACGCCGTGAGGACGATATTTCGACACTGCTGGGCGCTTTTCGCTGGCGATTGAGGGACGGCGTTCTCGCGGACGTCCGCGTCGCCTACGGCGGCATGGCGGCGACTCCATTGCGGCTCCAGGCCGTCGAGGCGGCACTGGAAGGCCAGGCGCCCGGCGAAGAAGCCTTCGAAATCGCCAAAAAGGCGCTGCGCGATTCACTCACGCCCATGAGCGATGCCCGTGGCTCCGCTGATTACCGCCTTATCGCCGCGGTCAATCTGCTCGAACGCTGGCGGCTGACGCTGGCTCGGGCCGACTCGAACGTTCCGACGCCGGAGGTGGCTCTCGATGCGTACGCTCACTAAACGGCTGTTCAACTCTTCACGTGCCACGACCGTAACGGCTAGGTCCGAGTCCGAAACCGCAGCGCCACGGAAAGATACCGAGGCGTCGCTGGAAGCGCAGATCGAATCCGAGTTATCGGAGCCGGACCGGGAGACCGGCCGCCTCGAAGGCGACGAGCCGGTGGCCCGTGACACCGTCACGCCGCGCCCATCAGCCACGGCCAACAAGCACGCCCAGGCTCATGAAAGTGGTACCCAGCATGTCACCGGTCGCGCCCGCTATATCGATGATCTGCCAGCGCCTCACGGCACGCTGCACGCCATGGTCGGTCTGAGTCAGATCGCTCATGGGCGGGTGACGCGACTCGATCTCGACGCGGTACGCGAGATGCCCGGCGTCGTCGACGTCATCGCGGCGCAGCATATTCCCGGGCATCGCGATATCGGCCCGGTGTTCCCGGGCGATCCGATGTTCGCCGACGAGACAGTGAGTTATGTCGGGCAACCGCTGTTTGCCGTGGCCGCCACCAGCTATGCCGAAGCACGCCGCGCCGTCCGGGCGGCTGTCGTCGAAATCGAGCCGCTGCCGCCCCGTTTCGATCCGGTTGCCGCCGCCGAGGCCGGCGAATTCGTGCGGCCGACGCACGTGCAGGTCAGCGGCGATTGGCAGCAGGCGTTGACGGACGCGCCCCACGTGCTCGAGGCCGAGCAGTTCGTCGGCGGTCAGGAACATTTCTACCTCGAAGGCCAGGCCTGCCTCGTCGTGCCCAGCGAAGATGAAGGCGTCACCGTCTACACTTCCAACCAGCATCCCAGCGAGACCCAGAAACTGGTCGCCGAGGTGCTGGATATCCCGTTCCACGCGGTGACGGTGGAGAATCGCCGCATGGGCGGCGGCTTCGGCGGCAAGGAGACTCAGGCCGCGCCCTGGGCGTGCATGGCGGCGCTGCTGGCCCGCCGCACGGGACGCGCGATACGCCTGCGTCTGCCGCGGGCCGACGACACCCGCGCTACCGGCAAACGCCACCCGTTCCACAATCGTTACCGTCTGGGCTTCGACAGTGACGGCGTGATCGTCGGCGGCGATATCACCCTGATCGGCGATTGCGGCCATTCGCCGGATCTGTCCGAAGCGGTGGTCGATCGCGCCATGTTCCACGCCGACAACGCCTACTCGCTGGGCGCGGCACGCGTGACCGGCCATCGTGCCCGTACCCACACCGCCTCGAATACCGCCTTCCGCGGCTTCGGCGGACCCCAGGGCATGATGATCGTCGAACGGGCGATGGACGATATCGCCCGCCATGTCGGCCAGGATCCACTGACCGTACGCAAGCGAAATCTCTACCGCGAAGGACGTGACACCACCCACTATGGCCAGCACGTCGACCAGCATCCGCTGATGGTGGAGATCATCGAACGACTGGAGCGCAGCAGCGACTACTGGCAACGGCGCGACACGATTCGTGAATTCAACCGCAAAAGTAGCGTGATCAAGCGTGGCCTGACGCTGACGCCGGTCAAGTTCGGCATCTCGTTCACTGCCAAGCATCTCAATCAGGCCGGTGCCCTGCTTCACGTCTATACCGACGGCAGCGTGATGATCAATCACGGCGGAACCGAAATGGGCCAGGGTCTGCATACCAAGGTGTGTCAGGTCGTCGCCCGGGAGCTCGGTATCGATTTCGACTCGGTGAGAATCAGCGCCACCCGCACCGACAAGGTCCCCAACACCTCGCCCACCGCGGCCTCCAGCGGCGCGGATCTCAACGGCATGGCCGCACGCGATGCCGCTACCCAGATCCGCCAGCGCCTGCTCGATTTCGCCGCCGAGCACTATCAGTTCGACCGCGAAGGGCTGCATCTCGAAAACGGCAAGCTCGTCACCGACACCGGCGCGTCGACGGCCGTGGTGTCATGGGGAGAACTGATCCAGGCCGCCTATCTCGGCCGGGTCTCGCTGTCGGCGACCGGCTTCTATTCCACCCCGCTGATTCACTACGATCGCGACAGCGGGCAGGGGCGGCCGTTCTACTATTTCGCTTACGGCGCATCGGTCAGCGAGGTCAGTGTCGATACCCTGAGCGGCGAGTACCGCGTCGAGCGCGTCGACATCCTTCACGACGTCGGCGATTCGCTCAATCCGGCGATCGACCTGGGTCAGGTCGAAGGCGGCTTCATTCAGGGCATGGGCTGGCTGACCAGCGAAGAGTTGAAGTGGAACGACGACGGCCGTCTGCTGACCGATGGCCCCGCCACCTACAAGATCCCGACGTTCGGTGACCTGCCACCGATCTTCAACGTCGAACTGCTCGAAGGCCATCCCAACTCCCAGGCTAGTATCTATCGCTCCAAGGCCGTGGGCGAACCGCCGTTCATGCTGGGCATCTCGGTGTGGTCGGCGCTGCGCGACGCGCTGGCGAGCCTCACCGATTATCGCGTCAGCCCGCCGCTGGATACCCCGGCCACGCCGGAGCGCGTATTGATGGCCGCCGAAGCGCTGCGCTCCCAAAAGCCGAGCGCCCAAAAGCCGGAAGCCGAAAACTCGAACACCGGAGCGACACCATGAGCGCTGGCGACTCGCCCGAGACGCGGGGCTCTCTCGAAGCCCTGGACCAGCACGAAACCTGGCACGCCGCGCTGCATCGACTGCAGGAAAGCGCGGCGCCCCACGCCCTGGCTAGCGTGGTCGGCGCCGCCGGCTCGACCCCGCGCGAGCCCGGCGCCAAGCTGGTCGTTACCCCGACGGAGGTCATCGACACCCTGGGCGGGGGCCACTTCGAACAGCAGGTGATCGAGGCCGCTCGCCGGCATCTCAAGGCAACGCCCGTGGCGGCAGGCACCTATCTCGAAGCGTTTCCGCTGGGCGGTCGCTCCGGTCAGTGCTGTGGCGGCTTCGTCCACGTGCTGATCGAAGTCTTCGCCGGTGCCGAAAGTCATCTGACGCTGTTCGGCGCCGGGCATGTCGGCCAGGCGCTGGTGGAACTTCTGGCGCCATTACCTTGGCGCATCGACTGGTACGATAGCCGCGCCGAGGCGTTTCCGCTGCAAAACGGCCACGACGGTTATCCTGCTCGCATTCGGCCGATGGAGCTGACCCCGGACGCCGAAGGGATCGACCGCGCCGTGGCGGCGATTCCGCCCGCCAGCCATGTACTGGTGATGACCCATGATCACGCCCAGGATCGTGCGCTGATCGCGGCACTACTATCTCGAACAAACTCGAGCCAAGAGGCATGGCGATCCATCGGCATGATCGGCTCGCGAAGCAAATGGGCCAGCTTTCGCTCGCGCCTGGCCGCCGCCGGGTTCGACGATACCGCGCTGGCCCGGGTTCGCTGCCCCATCGGCCTGGGTTCGACGGTCAACAAACGTCCGCAGGAAATCGCGATCAGCGTTGCCGCCGAGCTGCTGGCCCAGCAACGACCGTCGAGCAAACCGGCCCAGCGCGGCATTTCCCCGGAAACCTGGCGTGATACCTTCTCCGCTTTCGAACCGCTCGAGAGCGCCCCATTCGTCAAAGATCCTGCTAGAGAATGACCATGAACACTCACCAACGTCTGCTGCGCGGCCCGCTTTTCACCTGCCTCGACGATCCCGGCGAGGAAGCGACGCCGCTGGCCGCCACCACGCGCTATCTCGAGGATGGCGCGATCTGGATCGTCGACGGGCATATCCGTGCTGTCGAGCCTTTCGAGGTACTCGCCGACCAACTGCCGCCCGGTATCGAGATCGTCGACTACCGCGACAAATTGATGATGCCCGGCTTCATCGATAGCCACGTCCATTACGTCCAGCTCGAGATCATGGCGTCCTACGGTCGCGAGCTGCTCGACTGGCTCAACGATTACACCTTCCCGGCCGAATGCCGGTTCGCTGATGCCGCTTATGCCGAGGCCGGCGCCGAGCGATTCCTCGACGAGATGCTGCGCGTCGGCACCACCACCGCCCAGGTGTTCTGCTCTTCGCATCCGGTGTCGGTCGACAGCTTCTTCAGTGCCGCTCAGCGCCGTCAGCTTCGCATTATTGCCGGCAAGGTGCTGATGGATCGTCACGCGCCGGACGCCCTGACCGACGATACGCTGGGTGGCGTGCGTGACAGCGAACGTCTGATCGCCGACTGGCACGGCCGCGACCGCTTGAGCTATACGCTGACGCCACGTTTCGCACCGACCTCCACCCGCGAGCAGCTCGACGCCGTGGGGGGCGTGCTGAACAACGCCCCCGATCTCTATCTACAGACCCATCTATCGGAGAATCGCGGCGAGGTGGCCTGGGTCGCGGAACTGTTTCCGGAAAGCCGGGACTATCTGGACGTCTACGAGCGCTATGGCCTGGTCGGGCCGCGCAGTACTTTCGCCCATGGCATCCATCTGAATGACGATCAGCGCCGCCGCCTGGCTCAGCGTGGCGCCAATATCGCCTTCTGCCCGACCTCGAATCTGTTTCTGGGTAGCGGACTGATGGATCGGCTGGCGTGTCGTGATGCGGGTCTTACGACATCGCTTGCCAGCGACGTCGGTGCGGGAACCACACTATCCGGTCTCGGCACCTTACAAGGCGCCTATCAGGTCGGCGCACTGCTCGGTCAGGCGCTGACCGGCTGGCAGGGGTTCTACCGCCTCACGCTAGGTAACGCGCGGGCGCTCCATCTGGCTGACAAGATCGGCAGCCTGCAGGCCGGGTTCGAGGCGGATATCGTCGTGCTCGACCCGGACGCGACGCCATTGATGTCACGCCGGCTTTCCCAGACGGAGACGCTCTCGGAGCGCCTGTTCGCGATGATGATGCTGGGCGACGATCGCACCGTGGCGGCGACTTGGGCCAACGGTCGTCTGGTTCACGAGCGCGATGCGGTAGCGGCATGACACCGGACGAGATCAGCCGCCAGCCGCTTCCGGTAATGGATATCGCCGATCCGAGGTACCGGCCTTGACCACCTGCCCCGGCACCTCATGGCCGATCATCGCCGGCAGCAGCTCGGCGGCCGCCATCAGACGCTCGAGATCCACGCCGGTGTCCACGCCCATCTGCTCGAACATGTGCACCAGGTCCTCGGTGCAGACGTTACCGGTGGCGCCCGGCGCGTAAGGGCAGCCGCCCAATCCACCGAGCGAGGCATCGAAGCGGGTGACGCCGTTCTGCCACGCCACCAGCGCATTGGCCAGCCCCATGCCGCGCGTGTTGTGAAAGTGGAGCGTCAACGGCAGCCACGCCCAGCGGCTCAACGTTTCACGACACAGGTCGGCAACCTGGCGCGGGTTGGCCATGCCGGTGGTGTCGCAAAGCGAAATTCCCTGAACGCCCAGTGCCAGCAGTTTTTCGGTAATCCCGAGCACCCGCTTGAAGGGCACGTCACCCTCGAAGGGGCAGCCGAATGCCGTCGAGATCGAGGCGTTGACGAAGACGTTGCTGCCTTTGGTGATCTCGAGAATGTTGGCGAAGCGTTCGAGCGACTGTTCGGCCGTCATGCGCAGATTGGCACGACCATGACTATCGCTGGCCGACAGCACCAGATTGATCTCGTCGACGCCGCAGGCCAACGCACGTTCGGCACCCTTCTCGTTGGGCACCAGCACGACGTAGTCGACTCCGGGTACACGCTCGATCCCCCGCATCACCTCTTCGGCATCGCGCAGGCTGGGAATCGCCTTGGGCGAGGTAAACGACGTCGCCTCGATCTTGGCCAGGCCAGTGCGGGAGAGCGCATCGATCAGCCGAATTTTCTCTTCCGTCGGCACGAATCGCGATTCGATCTGGAGACCGTCTCGTGGCGCCACATCGTTGATGGTAATGCGAGGCTGCGTGTTCGTCCGGATCATCGAATCAGGCATCGAACCAGGCATCAAATCGGTCATCAGATCACTCCTCTTTCACGCATCTTGGCCTGGGTCTCGCGGTCGATGCCCAGTTCGTCGAGCACATCCTGCGTGTGCTGACCCAACGCCGGTCCGCCCCCGTCGATGCGACCCGGCGTCCGGCTCAGCTTGGGCAGTACGCCCGGCACCTTGAGCGTTTCGCCATTTCCCAGCTGGATGGTCTCGATCATCTCCCTAGCTAAATAGTGCGGATCGGCCACGATGTCCTTCGCGGTATAGGGATAACCGACCGGCACGTGCGCGCTCTCCAGCACGTCGAGCACGTAATCGCGCCGGTGCTGCCGGGTCCAGTCAGCGATGGCGCCGTCGATCAGCTCGGCGTGACGACTGCGGCCGTCGTTATGCGCGAAGCGCGGATCGTCGGCGAGATCCTGACGGCCGATCGCCGTCATCAGGCGCTTGAAGATACTGTCGCCATTGCCGGCGATCAGCACGTATTCCTCGCCCTGACCCTGACCCTCACCCTCGGCCTCGGCCGACGCACAGAGATAGGCATTGGAGGGCGTGATCCCCGGCAAGGCGCTGCCGCTGGGTTCGCGGATCACTTCGGCGCCGTCGTACTCGGGAATCAGACTCTCCATCATCGCGAATACCGATTCGTAGAGCGCGACATCGATGTACTGGCCCCGGCCGCTGCGATGACGCTCCTGCAGCGCCAGCAAAGCGCCGATCACGCCGTACAGCGCCGACAGCGAATCACCGATGCTGATCCCCACACGCACCGACGGCTGCCCGGCATGGCCCGAGAGATAACGCAGCCCGCCCATCGCCTCGCCGATCACGCCGAATCCCGGACGGTCGCGATAAGGGCCGGTCTGGCCATAACCGGAGATGCGCACCATGATCAGGCCCGGGTTGCGCTCGCTCAGCGCCTCCCAACCCAGCCCCCACTTCTCCAGCGTGCCGGGACGAAAGTTCTCGATCACGATGTCCGCCTCATCGACGAGTCGCCGCACGATCTCCTGGCCCTCCTCGGAGCGCAGATCGAGCGCCAGCGAACGCTTGTTGCGGGTCTGGACGTGCCACCACAGTGACGTGTCATCCTTGAGCACACGCCACTTGCGCAGCGGATCCCCCGTTCCCGGCGGCTCGATCTTGATCACGTCCGCACCGAACTCGCCCAGCAGCTTACTGGCGAAAGGGCCGGCAATCAGCTGACCCAGTTCCACCACCTTGAGTCCCGCTAGCGCCTGCGCATTGTCGTTGACTGCCATGTCGTTGCTGGCCGCCATGTCGATCTCCTTTATCACTTCATATCCACTACTCATCCAGCAGACCTCGCCCGACCAAGATTGACTCAGTCAGCAACGCGCAACAATTAGGCGATCGTCAAGCTAGGCTTCGCCGATCGCGAACGCTAGAGTGAGGCGATCATTGCCGCACGCAGGCGCCATCGCCATGAAACGACTCGACTTCACGACGCTCAAGCTGTTCGTTGCCATCGCCGACTCGCGAAGCCTGACCCGCGCCGCCGAGCGCGAGCATCTGGCACTGGCGGCCGTCAGTAAACGAATCAGCGACCTCGAGACCCAGTTATCGACGACGCTACTCTACCGCCGTCCTCGCGGCGTCGAATTGACGCCCGCCGGCCATGCGCTTCTGCATCATGCCCGACACATGCTCGACAGCCTGGACCATCTCAATGCCGATCTCAGCGAGTACAGCGTGGGCATCCGGGGGCACGTGCGCCTGCATGCGAATACCTCGGCGGTGATCGAGTTTCTCCCCGATGACCTCAGCGACTTTACCTGGCGCTACCCGCAGATTCGCATCGACATGCAGGAGCGCCTGAGCCACGAGATCATCGCGGCGGTGCGCGACGGCCTGACCGACATCGGCATCTTTTCGGGACATACCCCCGCCGAGGGACTACTGATTCGCCCTTACCGAAGGGATCGGCTGGTACTGGTTACCGCGCGAGATCACCCGCTGGCCAGTCGGACGAGTCTGGCGTTTGCCGACACGATGGATTACGACTTCATCGGCCTGGAGCAGGACTCTTCACTTCAGGCGCTGCTACACCAGGACGCTCAGCGCCTGGCGCGGCCGCTAAGAATGCGCATTCAGGTGCGCAGCTTCGAAGGCATCTGCCGGATGATCGACCGTGGCATGGGGATCGGGATTCTTCCCGCCCGCGCCGTTGCGGCCTATCGCGAAAGTCTGTCGCTGGCGACGATTCCGTTGGTCGATGCCTGGGCGGAACGCGAGCTGGTCATTGGCGTGCGCGACCTGGAGGCGCTGCCCCTGATCGCCCGCCAGATGGTCGAGCATCTGGCCGGTGTCAGTACGCGAGACGCTGAACCCCCTGGCGATTCGAGATCGTGAAGGTTACGACCAAGGTGCAAATCCTTCGGAAACCGCGAAGGGTCGCTTGTTCAAATAACAATTTTGTCTCCTGACGCCGCTCGCTACAGTCTTCATCGACCACGGCCTTCATCGACCACGGCTCTGGGCCAGTTGCTCTTTGCCGAGCGATATAGACCGATAACAAGACGAAGGAGCACGCCATGATTCGATCCACCCTGATCACTTTCATTGCCGGAGGCCTACTCTGGGGTGCAGCCAGTACCTCCCAGGCTTTCGAACAGACCGGAAAGATCGACTGTATCGCTCCGGCCAATCCGGGCGGCGGCTGGGATTTCACCTGTCGCTCCGTCGGACGCGTTCTCGCCGATCTCGGACTGGTCGACGGCAACGTCCAGACCATCAACATGCCGGGTGCCAGCGGCGGCGTCGGTTTCTCCCACGTGGTGCAGAAGCGCGCCGGCCAGGAGAACGTGATCGTTGCCGCCAGCACCGTGACCACCACCGGTCTGGCTCGCGGTCAGTTTCCGGGCATGGATGCCAGCATGGTCAACTGGATCGGCACGCTGGGCGCCGACTACGGTGTGATTGCCGTCGCCGCGGACTCTCCCTATCAATCGCTGCCCGAGGTGATGAAGGCGCTCAAGAAGGATCCTCGTGCGGTGAGCTTTACCGGCGGCACCGCCACCGGCGGCTGGGATCATCTGAAGCTGCTGATGGCCGCCGACGAGGCCGGGGTGGACGATCTGGCGCGCATTGCCTATCTGGGATACAACGGCGGCGGCGAAGCGGTGACACAGACGCTGGGCGGTCACGTCGACGCCTTCACCGGTGATATTTCGGAAGTGATCAGCTTTATCGAGTCCGGTGACCTGCGGCCATTGGCGATCCTTTCCGAAGAACGGTTGCCCGGTAAGCTGCACGAATGGCCGACGGCGCGGGAACAGGGGATCGATACCGTCGCCCCCAACTGGCGTGGCTTCTATATACCGGCGGATGTCTCCGACGACGCCTACGACTGGTGGGTCGATACCATCGATACCCTGTACTCCAGCGACGAGTGGAAAGGCGTAATGTCTCAGAACGGTCTGATGCCCTTCGAGATGCATGGCCAGGCCTTCACGACGTTCGTCAACGACCAGATCGCTCAGATCACTGATATCTCGCGCCAGATTGGCCTTTCCCAGTAACCGGGACATCCCGCTGGACGCGCTCGCTCGAGCTCCGAGCGAGCGCGTTTTCCATTTGCGGCGATCAGAGAAATGCAATTTGCGACGAAAGTCGTAGCCAAAGCGCCTAAGCTGGAATGAGTCGACAACATCAATAACAGGCTCATCCATGAACGAATCCGTCCTCAATGCGACGTTCATCAACACCCTCATCGCAAGCTGGCTCGATGCGCTGCCGTTCTGGATCACGGCGGCAGCCATTATCGGCGCGACCGTCGTTGCCCACGCGCTGCTCAAATATATTCACTTCCGCTTGCGGCGGCTCGATGATGGCCGCCTGCACCTGCTCGGCACGACGGCAAAAGCGGTACATCCGCCGTTAGTGGGCGTGCTGTGGATCTATGGATTATTCGGCGCCGGCTACTTCCTGATTCCCGATGAAGTCGAGGGCCACTCGTTGATCATGACCGTGGCGCATTTCGGCGCCGCGCTGCTTGGCGTCTGGCTACTGATCCGCCTGGCTCGGCGGCTGGTCAACACCATGGACCGTTGGGGCGATTCGCGTACTTCGATACTTGAGCGCTTCCTGGTGCCGTTCATGGCGCGCTGCCTGGCCGCGCTGATTCCTATCCTCGTGCTGTTCTCCCTCTTTCCGATTTTCATCACCTCGGTCAGTCTCGATGCGGCGCTGCACGATCTCACCAGTCTGATTCTGATCGGCGTCATCGCCGGGGTGCTGATTCACGGCGTGAATATCAGCGAGCGCGCGCTGAGCGAGCGCTACAAATTCGACGACGAAGATGCCATCGCGCGCAAGGTCCATACCCAGATCACGGTGCTGCGCAAGCTGATCAATTTCGTGATCATCATCCTGGCGCTCGCCTCGATGCTGATGGTGTTCGACAAGGTTCGTCAGCTGGGTGCCAGCATTCTGGCCTCGGCGGGGATATTGGGCGTGGTGCTCGGCTTTTCGGCACAGAAGGTGCTGGGCAACCTGATCGCCGGCATCCAGATCGCACTAACCCAGCCGATCCAGTTGAATGACTCCGTCATCGTCGAGAACGAATGGGGCTGGGTAGAAGAACTGACGCTGACCTACGCCGTCGTGCGCACCTGGGACTGGCGGAGAGTCGTACTGCCGATCACCTATTTCGTCGACCATCCGTTCGAGAACTGGACTCGGCGCGACAAGGATCTCATCGGCGTGGTCATTCTCTACGCCGACTATCACCTGCCGATGGCGCCGCTACGCGCCGAGTGCCAGCGAATCGCCGAGGCGTCGCCGTTCTGGACGGGCCGGGTCTGCAAGGTGCAATTGCTGGAGATGACCGAGCGCAACAAGCAACTGCGCGTGCTGGTCAGCAGTAGCGGCGGCCCCAATACCTTCGATCTACGCTGCGAGATCCGTGAAGGTCTGATCGACTTCATCTGCCGGAATTATCCTGAGCACCTGCCGACCGTTCGCCTGGATATGCCACAACGCGACGGCGGCAATGCGCCGCAACCACCGCTATCGGATTCGGACGCTTCGCTGGTGAGGGGCTAGGCACAGAGCGACACCCTGGGCGATATTCTGAGCAATGCGCAGGGCGTCACACAGGGCGATACACCGAATCAGACCCAGGGCGACGGTCAAGGCAACGCTGTTCAGCCGGGATCATGATCGAGACTGGTGGTCACTCCCGCCGGTAGACGTCATCGAACCGTTCGATATCGTCTTCGCCGAGATAGCTTCCGCTCTGAACCTCGATCAGCTCCAGTTCGATCTTGCCCGGGTTCTCGAGCCGATGGACAACGCCTAAGGGTATATAGGTCGATTGATTCTCTTCCAGCAGGAAGGTTTCGTCGCCACGCGTCACTCGCGCTGTGCCGCGGACCACGATCCAGTGTTCCGCGCGATGGAAATGCTTCTGCAACGACAGCCGGCCGCCGGGGTTCACGCTGATACGCTTGACCTGATAACGCTCGGCGCGATGCACGCCGTCGTAGCTGCCCCATGGACGATGCACACGGCGGTGCTGGTCCCACTCCGGTCGACTCTGATGCCTGAGCGTCTCGGCGATCCGCTTGACCGCCTGGGCGGCATCGCGATGGGCGACCATGACCGCATCCGGCGTCTCGATCACCATCAGGTCTCGGACGCCGACCGCCGCCACCAGTCGGCTTTCGCTGTGGATCAGGCTGCCGGAAACCTCGTCGACGATCACATCGCCGCGCAGCGCATTGTCGTTGTCATCCTTGGCCGATATCTCCCACAGCGACTGCCATGAACCCACATCCGACCAGCCGGCATTTAGCGCCACCACGCTGGCATCCGCGGTATTTTCCATTACCGCGCAGTCGATCGACTCCGCCTCGCAGGCACTAAAGGCCTCGACGCCGACTCTCAGGAAATCGAGATCGGCTTGACGGCCTTCCCAGGCGCGGGTCACCGCCGCCAGCATGGCCGGCCGATGCTGCTCGAGTGCTCGTAGGTAGCGGTCCGCACGCATCACGAACATCCCGCTGTTCCAGAGATGCCGACCGCCATCGAGATACCGCTGCGCCGTCTCCGCATCGGGCTTCTCCACGAAGCGCTCGACCGGCACCGCGCGCTCCGCGCTGTCGTTACCGAGTGGCTCGCTCGTTTCGGGGTCGCTCCCGGTATCGGTATCGGTGCGTTTTTCGATATAGCCGTAGCCGGTTTCCGCACGCGTCGGCTTTACACCGAAGGTCACCAGCTTGCCCTGCTCGGCCGCTGCCTGCGCCGGGGTCATGGCACGGATCAGAGTCTCGGGATTGGCGATTGCATGATCGGCGGGCAACACCAGCATCACCGAGTTCGGATCACGGCTCATGGCTTGTAGCGCGGCCAGGGCAATGGCCGGCGCAGTGTTGCGCATCGCCGGCTCGAGCAGGATATCCGCCGACCAACCGGCCTCCCGCAGTTGCTCGGCCACCACAAACCGGTGCGCCTCCTGACACACGACGATTGGCGCCCCCGGAGCCAGCGGTTCGAAACGCGCCAGGGTTTCCACCAGCATGCTGCGCGTTCCGGTGATCGGCAAAAACTGTTTGGGATAGCTCGCCCGCGACATCGGCCACAAGCGAGTGCCGGAACCACCGGCCAGAACAACGGGGATCAGCATGCGCGCATCCTTGGCTTCGCTGGAATGGATATCTGCTGCATCGAGCTCTCTCCTACAGGCCACGATATCTAACTCGATGCATCCAGGCATCGCCAGGCATCGCGCCCAGTCGTCAGGGTAAACGGTTTTGGCCTTCACGACGCTACCGCTTCAGCGACGGGTGAGATTCGGCAACCCGCCCGGCCAAGCCAGCTAAGTTAACTTAGACTACAAACATCGAGTCGACATCGTCGGCATCCGAATACGATCGCGATTGACCGAAAAGCAACAAGAAGTTTCACCGGGCTTAAGCAAAAGCGATAGCAAAAGACATATACCTATCTTCCCTATGCTTGAAGGAGTACCTAGAATGCGGATTAGGCAGCGGACCGCTGACCGGCATCACCAAACTATACTTAAGCGGCTTTGCTCGAGAGCTATTAAAAAAAGAAAACACACGACCAACGCAGGGTGACTTATGAATGGCAACTCACGCGCCCCCAACCTCTCCGCCCGAGTCATTCGGTCACTGACGCAGTACCAGCACAAGCTATCGGTCTATTCGGAGAACGAAGATTATTCCATTGAAGCCGACATCCTCGATATCGATCAGGATTCCGGCCGAATAGTCTTGAAAGTCCAACTCAATGATATAGATATCGAGAGGTATGCCAACGAAGGCAGTTTCAATTTCGATATCGAAGCCGCCAAGCCCACGGCCCCTCAGAACCGAGAGGTCTACAGCGTTTATTCGGCACCGGCGAAGATATTGAAAACCGATACCTTCAGCTACCGACTCGAATGCCAGTTACCTGACGCTATTGCCGGCGCGGGTATCGGCCGCTCGGCTCGCGTTCCCTTCGTGTTAGGGATGCATGCAGACGTCAGGCTGGAGGTCTATCGTCACAGCCTGAGTATCAACGGCTTTCTGCATAATCTGTCCATCGGCGGTTGTCTATTGGAGATTCCGATAGCCAACAGTATCGCCCTGACAGTCGATCAGATACTTCCCGGCATTACCCTGGAATTTCCTAACGGTGAGACTTTTTTCTCGGAAGGCAAAATTCGGCACATTCGGCCTATCGGCAGCCAGGGCTATACCGCCGTCGGCATACAGTTCATCAACATGAACTCCGAGCAGCAGGAAGCCATCTATCAGCACGTCAGGGATGCTGAAAGAGAAGCCGCCTACCGCTGTGGCACCAACCAGAAAATCACGAATCATTCGCCCCTGTTCATCGCGAATAACAAGGACAAGGAATTTCGTCAGTCCCATAGCCAAGGCGGTAAAATGAAACCCTCCATCCAGCGTGGCGTGGCCGAGATCGCCAACCAGATTCAGATAGGGTTTCTTTTCATCAAGGCCGGAACCAATTTCCGCGAAAAGATATTTTACGACAGTGCCGACCGTTTGATCGATATGGCGATGCGAGATCGCAAGGCGCTGCTATATGATCTGGCCTCGCTGCTGATGGAGCCGGACTGGGTCAGGCATGCCGTGCAGGTAGCGGGACAGCTGGCGGATATGCTGATCACGCAGGATCCCCACTCTCCGCAGATCAGGGAGGCCGTTGTCGGCGCTCTCATGCATACGCTGGGCAAACCGCTGCTTATCAGCCCCGAGCTGCCCTCTCTCGAAGCCCACATGACACCCAGCCAGAGAGCGATACTCAAAGGCCACTCGACCACGCTGCTGAAAAGACTCTCGGTCCTGGAATGGTCGCCCAGCCCGGTCTGTCACGACATCCTCGAAAATGCCAATGAACGGCTGGATGGCACCGGCTATCCTCAAGGCAAATCGTCCGAAGATCTCTCCAGTCTCGTCAAGACGATTTCGGTCATCAAAGCCGTCAACAAACTGACCCACGGTCGCAATGGCAACCCGGGAAGGCCGCCACTGGATGCTTACCGCTGGATCAACGACGCCTCCGGCGCCTACGATAAAAGCCTGCTCGTCGAGTATATCCAGCAGTACGGGTTGTATCCGATCGGCAGCCTGGCGAAGTTTTCCAGAGGATATCTGGCGTGGATCATGGAAATCGACGCCAAGGGTATTCCAATGAAGGTCGCCGTCGTCAAGAACTTGAATTTTCTGGACATGAATCTCAACTACATACTCGTAGCCGACGATTTTCCGCAAATAGGGAAACTGGAAGAAATCGTCAATCCACTGACCTACGGACTTACGCCCCTCAGAGTCTAAAGTCGTAAAAATTCTTTGGTGACTATCTCTTTAGGTCCTTTACAACCTCGGCAAAAGCTATCAAACCATCAAAGCTACTAACGAGACGATAATCAGCACGGAAAATAAAGATTATTATTTTCGGAAAACATCATCACTCAAACGATACTTATCGATGACCAGTACGAAATGGTCATCGATACGACTTTCGATTATTAAAAGCAGTCATAAAACGGGGAAAGCCTGTTTCTGCTAGACAATCTTCTTGAATTCCAAAAGCGTGCTGAGCATGGTGTGCACGCAGCCTTGGCTCAATGCGTACTCGTCCATCAAACCTTGCAGGCGCAGCTCGAACTCAGGGTGAGCGGCCGGCGCTTCCGGTTTGCTCGATGCCGGGCGGGAGCCGCCATCCATCTCACGAAGGGCCTGTGCAAAGGCATCATCGAGTTCCCGAAACTTACGAAGTTTTTCACGTTCATCCATCATACGAGACATAATAGGTTATTAAACATCCTGAAAAACGACCCGATTGCGGGTCGATAAAGTCTGATGAAAAACGGCCTGAGCCAGCGTTGGACGGGATGATAAATTTGCTGGCGGGAAATAGTGCCGTGGCTCTCTAAAACAGCACATGAGTCTAGCGAAAAACACCCCAGAAATCATCAATACCGCCACCCTTCTTTGACTATCAACGGTCACGGCAAGCATTGAAAGGCATTGTACGGCGCTGAATGCTTGGAAATAGTCACCAAAAATACCGGCCGGCGACAGCCATCGCTACATCTCGGACCACGAGAATCGCTCAAGATTCCTCACCCTGCACTCCTCCGGCCTGCGCCACTGTCGCGATAGCTTTCGCAGCCACTATCGTGGCGGCCTCCGGCCAGCGCTGCCAGGCATTCATAGTGTTACCTCGCCGACGCAGCCAGGTACGCAATCTCATCCTCCCTTCCTCCCTTCCTCCCTTCCTCCCTTCCTCCCTTCTCTTTCTCTCTTTCTCTCTTTCTCTCTTTCTCTCTTCCGCTCGTAGCTCGTAGCTCGTAGCTCGTAGCTCGTAGCTCGTAGCTCGTAGCTCGTAGCTCGTAGCTCGTAGCTCGTAGCTCGTAGCTCGTAGCTCGTTACCAATCATTACAAACATCCTCATCAAAAAAGTGAAATCGTCCTAAAGCGAATCCGGGTAGCGCCGATAACTGGGTCAACGGCCACGGGCCGTTGCACCACGATCCGGCACCAGCTGCCATTAGCGCAGCGGATCAGGCCTAAGGTTGCGGTCTCTTTAGAGAAGCGCCCTCTCAACCGAGATAAGGAATCACGACAATGGCAGTTATCAATACCAACATCACCGCTCTGATCGGTCAGCAGAACCTGAATAAGTCAGCCAATGAGCTGTCCACCGCCATGGAGCGTCTCTCTTCCGGCCTGCGCATCAACAGTGCCAAGGACGATGCCGCCGGTCAGGCCATCGCCAACCGCATGTCTTCTCAGGTAACTGGTCTGAATCAGGCCAGCCGTAACGCCAACGACGGTATCTCTTTGGCCCAGACCGCCGAAGGCTCACTGGATCAGGTCAACGATAACCTCCAGCGTATCCGTGAACTGACGGTTCAGGCTCAGAACGGCACCAACAGCGCTGAGGATATCGACTCAATCCAGAAGGAAGTCAATCAGCGTCTGGACGAGATTAACCGGGTTACTGATCAGACCAGCTTCAACGGCACTGCGCTCTTCTCCCAGTCCGAGGATTCCACGTTCAAAATCCAGGTTGGTGCCAATGACAGTGAAACGATCAATGTCAAGATCGGTTCTGCCAGCGGTTGGAACGCCTATGACACCTCTTACACTGCTGGCGCTACTGGCACAATGGCTTCTGTCAATGGTCAAGCCCGTAGCGTCAGCGCTTTTGGCTTTGACGTGATGTCCGCCAAGGCGCTTGAGGATCTGGATACGAAGGTCAGCTCGGTTGACAACGCGCGTAGCGACCTCGGTGCGGTCCAGAACCGTTTCGAATCCGCGATCGACAATATCTCCACGACGTCCACCAACCTCTCTGCTGCACGTTCGCGCATTGAAGATGCCGATTACGCCGTCGAAGTTTCCAACATGACACGTGCCAACATCCTGCAGCAGGCCGGTACTTCTGTCCTCTCTCAGGCCAACCAGACACCGCAGTCCGTGTTGTCTCTGCTGCAGTAATTCCGCAGTTAGCAAGGCAGTTATGGAAAGGCCAGCATCCGCTGGCCTTTTTTTGCCTATTCCATAAGTATTCATGCGAATCCGCCGCTATTTGCGGCTTTGCCCTGACAAGGTGCTGTCAAAATCACGTAAAGCCCAGTTCTCCCATACGTGATAGTGACCATGACCACACCTCAGCAGACGCCCCCCTCCGAGCAGAAACAGTTCATGACGCTGTATCAAAGTCATCGCATTCGGGAAGCCAAACGGACAGCCGAGAAACTCATCACGCGCTATCCCAATGATGCCTTTGCCTGGAAGGCACTCGGTAACTGCTTGCTGCAGTCGGGGGAATTTGCCGAAGCTGCCGCCTCACTGGAAACCGCCTTTCATCTGACGCCAGAAGATCCGCTGGTACTGAATGCATACTCACGAGCGTGCTTTCATACCAACCGACTTGATAAGGCGCTGGCACTTCAGAAAAAAAGTCTTGAGCTGGAGCCGGACAATGCCCAGGGTCATTACAATATGGCCAGCATGCTGCATCAATCGGGGAATAGTCAGGACGTCTTGCAGCATCTCGACCAAGCCAAGGAGCTGGGCTTTGATAACGCGCAAATACTCTCCATGCGCAGCGTCGTGCTCTCGCTATCATTACGCTTCCAAGAGGGTATGGATGAGCTACTGAAGCTTTATGCGTTGCAGCCCAAAGACCCGACCGTTCATAACAGTCTTGGTAACTACTATAAGGATATGGCGGACTTCGCCAAGGCTGAAGCGCATTATCAAAAAGCCAAAGAACTAGCTCCTAAGTATGCGACAGCTTACTCTAATGAGATCCTGTCACGGCATTACAACCCCGACAGTACGTTAGAGAATGTTCTTGAAGCTGCACAAGAATGGCAACGGCAGTTTGCCTGCGAGTCCCCCTACACTCACGCTCCTGATCCTGTGGCAAGCGGAGGCAAGCTCCGTGTCGGTATTATTTCCGGTAGTTTACGCCTGCATCCTGTCGGCTGGATGATCACCAGCGCGCTATCTCATCTACCGAAAGATATTGAGCTATACGTCTATAGTGACAGTGAACCCGGTGACTTCATTGCCCAGCGCATTCAGCAAATCGCGACGCAATGGCGTCCCATCTATCATCTCGAGCATGAGCAGGTTGCCGAAAATATTCACAGCGACGAGGTCCATATCCTGATCGACTTGGCAGGGCATGGCTCCAATAGCCGCTTACCCGCCATCGTAATGAAACCGGCGCCACTGATTATCAAGTGGGTCGGTACCCAGATTAGTAGCATGGGCATTCCGGAGTTCGACTACTTCCTGAGCGACAGCATTGAAACGCCACCCGGCGTGGATGATCAGTACACCGAAAAGCTAATTCGCCTGCCAGACGATTATGTTTGCTATCACCCGCCCTACTACACACCGGCCATTACCGCTCTGCCCGCAATCGCCAATGGCTATATCACGCTGGGATGCTTCAACAATCCAGCTAAGCTGAATAATGTAGTTCTCCAGAAATGGGCCGAGCTCATGCATGAGCTGCCTAATAGCCGTCTATTTCTAAAAGGCGGGCAATACTCGAGCCCCGAGGTTTGCGAGCGAATCCGCAACACGATGGCCGAAACTGGCATCACCGAAGAACGCCTGATTCTTGAAGGTCCATCCAAGCATCAGGAATTGCTCCGAAGCTACAATCGCGTCGATATTGCTCTGGACCCCTGGCCTTACTCCGGAGGCTTGACTACTTGCGAAGCCATGCTGATGGGCGTACCCGTAGTCACTCTGCCTGGCTCAACCTTCGCCGGGCGACACTCGGCAACGCACCTGACCAACGCGGGAATGCAGGAACTGGTCGTTAGCAGTTGGGAAGAGTATCGCCAGCGTGTTATCGAACTTGCCTCGGATCTACCAAGCCTAGCAATAATTCGAGCTGCGTTGCGGACGTATCTCGAGCAGTCTCCCGTCTGCGATGGACCACGATTCGGGCGCCATCTACATAAGACGCTGCGCGCCATCTGGCAACGCCATTGTGAAGGTAAGGCACCGGCAGCTCTGACTTTCAACAAAGGCGGGCAAGCCTGGTTCGAAGATGAAAGTAAGCCCGTAAAACTATCTGCCGAGTTGCAGACTGGCTTTAACTGGGACCTGGAAAGCCCCGTCACGATTCTTGATAACGGCGCCAATATCGCCATGCGCAGCGACGCCAAGGAGCTGCTTGGCTCGGGTAACATCACCGTACTGGCATTCGACCCAATAAACACATCCGGCAATGCACAGGAACTGGCACAATACGGCGAAATCCAGCACTTTCCGCAAGTCACGCTGGGCAACGGCCAGCTCGTCACGCTCACAATCGCTGAAGGCGAGGACAATGTTGCCAGTCTGAAATCAATGACCTCTAATGGTGCCGATACACTCCAAACACTGGAAATTCCCAGCATCGCCCTAGACAGTATCGAAGGCTTGGAAAGCCTGGACATGTTGATCCTCGATGGCCGACATAACAACTTGACTATTCTGAAACACGGTATTAGGGCGCTATCAAAGACCCTATTACTTCAGATTCGAGTAAATTTCTGTTTTGAGTACGAAGACCAAGCAAATCTAGAATCTCTCACACGCTGGGCCAACAAAAACGATTTTTATTTTTACAAATTATGTAACGAAAAATACTCTACAGAAGAAAACCTTCACTGTCTTTTTGATAATGATTTTTCTGGCAATCTAAGTTATGCAGATGCAATATTTGTTCGACACTCAAACCTCACTGCGAAGCAACAGTTAAAGACAGCGTTTTTGTTGCACTTGGCTTTAGGGAGAAACAAAAAGTCGCTTGCACTGCTAGGCGCTTTTGATAAAAAACTTGCAGAACACTACTTTTCCTTTTCTTTGCAGGAAAATATAAAACTTGACGAAGCAACCACTATCATACGTACCAGCAATATTGAAACGCCTTCAAATAACGGCCATGAAATATCAGTCATTATGCCCTGCATTAACCTTGAAGAAGGAGTTAAGACAGCTGCTATACTACATGCTAGGTCTGCTAAAAAATGCCATATTTATATTATCATAGACGACATAAGATTAGGCTTTATCAGCACGGCCAATACTGTCTTTAACAAGCTATCTAGCAAATATGTTGTATATTTAGCACAGGATGCCTTCCCTGGTATGCATTGGCTTGATATAGCTTACAAAACAATGGAAAAATCCAAAAAAGGACTTTTGGCATTTAATGATGGGAAATGGGCAGGATCAATAGCTTCATTTGGCATGGTCCGTTCATCTTGGGTGAGTAAGATATATTCACAAGGTTTATTTTTTGATGAATACAACTCTCACTGCGCTGATGATGAAATTACTGAAATTGCGCAAATGACTAATCAGTTCATATATGACTCGAATAGCGTACTTATTGAAATTGACTACAATAAAGCCTTAACAGGTGGAGGTAACAAGCATGACCGAGACCTCCTCAATAACAGACGAAAAAATACGTTTGGGTTACAGAAAAATCCATATAATCTAGATAGAACTTTTTATGACGAGGAGTATGTTTTTGGTAACGTTGACAAACATGTCGTTTTAGCAACTATTCATGCAAAAGCAAAGCCTAATATTTATTTAGAAATAGGCGTTCAAACAGGAAAAAGTTTAGCTCTTGCTAAATGTCATTCGATAGGTATAGATCCGAACCCATGTATTTCGCACCCACTTAATAGCAATCATGTTATTTTTAACATGACTAGCGATGACTTTTTTGCAACTACGGCTAATGAAACAATAGATGATACCATTGACTTTTCGTTTATTGATGGCATGCACCTTTTCGAGTATGCTTTGAGAGATTTCATAAATGTCGAGAAACACTCACATTACAATACAATTGTAGCTATTGACGATATTTTTCCTGGCCATCCAAATCAAGCGCTTAGGGAGCGCATAACACAAAACTGGACAGGAGATGTTTGGAAGTTAGTAGAAATATTAGAAGCATATAGACCGAATTTGCATATTACATTTTTAAATGCATATCCAACAGGACTATTGATAGTTAAAGGCCTAGACCCTGAGAATACTATTCTAAGTCAAAATTATGATGAAATTGTTGCCAGGTATAAAAGTGTCAAACATGTGCCCGAAAAATTCATAACGCGCAATGAAGCCATAATCGATTGGGAGTCAAGCATATTCAGCTAAAGTAAGCATCTGGAATGCGCAGGCATGCTTATGCCTGCGCCTAACGCTTATTCATAAAGCGCTCTTATAATAACACGACATATGCCACCTACATAAAAACTACATTTATTTAAAGTGAATTAAACCTTACATCAAACTAACTTGCAATCTTAAGAAGGTTGCAATTAGGCCAGGACATTCCTACTAATTATTTTCATAAAAATAATAACGACGTTAAGAGCTTGCGTACAATTTCACTCCTATCTCAGCGGCTCTAACTAATCGGTATTGTTATTTCGCAGCAAACCACGAAAACAGTCGGTCTGAACGCCCAGCCCGCTCGCAAAGCATGGATGCCGGTTATGCGACTGAGATATCTCAGATAACCAAAGCACAGATCCTGCAGCAAGCCGGCACTTCGGTTCTGGCTCAGGCCAACCAAGTCCCGCAGGGTGTTCTGTCTCTGCTGCAGTAATCCGCAACACGAAGTTGAGGTGGTAAATAAAGGCCGGCGCAAGCCGGCCTTTTTACGCTCCGGTTTCGTTAAAAAAATTCAAGATTTTAGCCGCTCTGTCGATAAGGATCTTAAGAACTAGAGAGACCTCACATGTCTGTTATCAATACCAATCTTGCCTCTCTCAAGGCACAACAAGATCAACGCCACACCGGCAACGCGCTTTCGACGTCGCTGGAACGTCTGGCGTCGGGCCTGCGCGTCAATAGCGCCAAGGACGATGCTGCCGGCCAGGCGATTGGTAACCGAATGACTTCGGAGATCAAGGGGCACTATCAGGCACAGCGCAACGCCAATGATGGTATCTCCATGGCGCAAACCGCCGAGGGCGCACTTGATGAAATCAACGAGCGGCTGCAGCGTGTGCGTGAACTGACCGTCCAGGGGCTCAACGGTACGCTGAACCTCGACGACGCCGATGCGATACAGGCGGAGATTAATCTAAACCTCAAGGAAATCGATCGGCTCGCGGAAACGAGCGAGTTTAATGGCATTTCCGTTCTGAACGGCCAGGCGGGTGTTGTCAAGTTGCAGGTGGGTACTCACGACGGTCAGGAACTAGGGATCGATCTGACGCCGCCCGGCTTCGATTCGGAGTCGCTGGGGCTGAAGGACTTCACGATAGTGGGCATCAGCGGCGACGTTACGCCACGCGATACCGTGCTGGGACGAGCACGCGATATCGAACTGAACGACGGTTCAACCAATGTCACCTATACGAACACCGCCGCGACTGACCCCGATCTGCGTTATTCCGCCTCGAATGGATTTGGCTACTACACCCAAGCGACCGACACCGAGGGCAACGCCGCGTTTTACAACGCTGGCATTCAGGCTTACCACACGACTGCGACCGATAGCAGCGAGGTCACAGTCATTCAGACCGTCCAGCCGATTTACACACCCAGCACTACCATTGAAGCCGAGAATTTCAGCCAGTTCGAATATCGCGACGAGAACGATGTGGTATTGAGCGACGACAACGAACGCGCGTTGGTTCTCGGAGACGACGATCACTACTACCTCCAAACGACCGACAGCACGAGTGGAGAGTTACGCTATCAGGCTGCTGAGTTGAATTATCAAGCGGATACGGCCCGGGCCGTGGTCAGTGCCTCGACCGGTGATGTTCTCACAGCCGCCACGTTTAGTCCGGTAACCAACGTCGATGGCTACGATTTATCGGACGCCGGGGTTTCCGTTAAATACCATGCGGCTGATGGCACTTCGTGGATGAGCGGCGCCGAATCGATCGTTCAGGATGGCGGCGGCAACTACTATATTCAGTCGGAGGACGCTGGCGAGCCGGTTTATTATCGTGCGACCAACCCGACTGCCGTGACCGATGAAGACGGCAATACGACATTGACGTTCTCCCCCCAGGATGACACAGCACGCCAGGCCGCGCCTTTCGGTACTGTCACCGCCGTTGAAGCTTCTCCGACGGTCTCTGTCGACAATACTATTGAGATTCAACGTGCTGATGGAACTACCATGGATTCCGCTACGACCCGCCTGATGCAGAGCACCACCGGTGACTATTATGTCGAAGAAAAAGTCTCCAATAGTGAGTATCGGTTCCATCACGCGGCTGTCGGCGTAACGTCTGACGGTGCTGCCAGCACGATTATCGCTTCTATCCAGAGCGACAGCACTCCAAGTGTCTTCGATGCTGACATGGACCAGGTCGACACGGTTTCCGGCTACTCGATCGTCACGTTGGATCCGAGAAACGTCACTGTCAATTATACCGATGGGGATGGCCAAACTTTCAGTGATGTTCTACGAACGGACGGGGACGGTAATTACTACTTCTCGGTCAATAACGACGATTCTGGTGAAGACGGCTATAAAACCGCCACGTTAGTAGACGACGAAGGCGGCGATATTCTTATCAAGACGGTCAACGGCAATGGCGACGTTATCATTTATCATCCGTCTCAAACCGTCAGCTCTGGCGTCTACAATATTAGTGTTCAAACGGATGCCAATGGTGTGGATGACGATGGCATTGCCCACACGACTATCAATTTGACGGAAGTCGATCAGGATATCCGGCTACGTCAGCCGGAAAATCCTCTCGCTGCGCTGGGTCGTGCCATCGCAACCGTCGATGCAAAACGTAGCCATCTGGGAGCCATGCATAACCGACTGGATTCCGTCATCTCGCAGCAGACCACGGAGACAGTCAACCTCAGCGCTGCCCGCTCGCGCATCATGGATGCCGATTATGCGACTGAGATATCTCAGATGACCAAAGCACAGATCCTGCAGCAGGCCGGCACTTCGGTTCTGGCCCAGGCCAACCAGGTCCCGCAGGGCGTTCTGTCTCTGCTGCAGTAATTCGCGACACGAAGTTGAAGTGGCAATCGAGGCCGGCGCAAGCCGGCCTTTTTGTATCCAAACTTAACCCATGATAAATTACTAAAACGCCCCTTTTATCGGTTTAACCACCCACGCTTCTCTGTGATTCAATGCACCAAAATGTCGCTGCCCAGGTCGACCTCAATGACAATAGAAGATTACGAATTCATTATCGAGGAACTGCAAAAGGTTATCGGTGATGCCAAGGCATTGGTGGCGAAGTTCGAAGCCGAGAATGCCGACGAGTCGATGCCGGCGGAGTACCATAAAGTGCATGCCCTATATCAACGTGCGGTAAAGTCACAAAAGGCTTATACGCATGCGATGCTCGATCTTGTCGAATCCGAGCCGTCGGTACTTAATCAGCTCTGCCGTGAATCTTAACCGATAGAAAAAAGCCGACAGCCCTCCATGGATTAGACAGACATCTCGATGGACACATCGAATGGCGGCTAGGCCGACGTTTAATACCAATGCCCGTTGAGACGCGAACGCGGCTTGTGAGTTTGCACCCGCCTAGACCGCCCCCCTTCAGATTATCGCATCGCCGTCGATAACCCTAGAGACTGGTGTCGTCAGCCACCGGTAGATGCCCCGTCGCTTTAGACGGTAGATAGGCCCTGAAAGTACGGGCCGAGCGACAGAGTCATCAAGTGCGCTTGTCGTAATAGTGCGGTACCCCGACCTTTCGGATTTTATCCCTCGAGTAAGCGCCAGCATGCCTTGCTCGAGATGCCCGGCTCCATCACCTTCACTCGATTTCTGTTTCAGATACAGTGTTGGAGTAAAAGTCAATGAATATTGGGTATCCGGATTATCTGGTTGGTATGTGTAGTGGTCCAATGACACCGGACATCAGCATAGGTGGTAATCTTGCCACCATTAGCGAGGTGTCTGATGAGCAGGAAACGACGATCTTTTACGCCGGAATTCAAGCAGGAAGCAGCCTGTGTGGT
>NZ_JBQXYB010000010.1:0-147428 GCF_052645315.1 Salinicola sp. V024 | reverse complement strand
TCGGTAGGTTTCCAGCCATTGGTGTACGGTGGACTTATCCAGGCCATGCTGGCGAGCGACATCCCTCTGACTGACGTCCTCACGTAAACACTGCTGAACAACCCGCAGCTTGAAGCTCTCGTCGTATTTCGCCATCAAAAACACCCCGAAGGTTGGATGGGTGTCCAACTTTCGGGGTGCAGTTCAGATGTCGCTGGCGTTTTACGTAGCTCGTAGCTCGTAGCTCAGCGCTCAGTGCTTCGTCTTGTCCACGGCGCGCCAGAGATGTAGCAACGGTTCGGTGTAGCCGGAAGGTTGCTCGCGACCCTTGAAGATCAGATCCGAGGCGGCCTGGAAAGCGGTGGAGTCTTCCAGGTGCGAGGTCATCGGCGTATAGCCCGAATCGCCGGCGTTCTGCTCGTCGACCACCTTGGCCATGCGTGTCAGCGTTTCGCGTACCTGGGCTTCATCGACGATACCGTGATGCAGCCAGTTGGCGATGTGCTGGCTGGAGATTCGCAGCGTGGCACGGTCTTCCATCAGCCCGACATTATGGATATCCGGCACCTTGGAGCAACCGACCCCGTGCTCGACCCAGCGCACCACGTAGCCGAGGATGCCCTGGCAGTTATTGTCGAGCTCCTGCTGAATCTCGTCGGCGCCCCAATCGGCCTTGGGATCGACCGGCACGGTCAGCAGATCGTCGAGCAGATCGCTTTCGCCCTGATCTTCCAGGTCGCGCTGGATCGCGGCCACGTCGATCTGGTGATAGTGCAGCGCGTGCAATACCGCCGCGGTCGGTGACGGCACCCAGGCCGTATTGGCGCCAGCCTTGGGATGGCCCACCTTCTGGTCGAGCATCGCCGCCATCAGGTCCGGCATCGCCCACATGCCTTTGCCGATCTGGGCGCGCCCGCGCAGCCCGCAGGCCAGCCCGATCTGCACGTTGCTGCGCTCGTAGGCGCCGATCCACTGGCTGCCCTTCATGTCGCCCTTGCGCAACATCGGCCCCGCGTTCATGGCGGTGTGCATCTCGTCGCCGGTGCGGTCGAGAAAGCCGGTATTGATGAAGGCGACGCGCGAGGACGCCGCTTCGATGCAGGCCTTGAGATTGACGGAGGTTCGGCGCTCCTCGTCCATGATCCCCATCTTGAGGGTATCCGCCGGCAGCCCCAGCAGCTGTTCGACGCGCCCGAACAGCTCGTCGGCGAACGCCACTTCCTGCGGGCCATGCATCTTGGGTTTGACGATGTAGAGCGACCCGGCGCGCGAATTGCCCAGAGAGGTTTCAGCATCGCGCTTCAGATCGTGGATGCCGATCAGCGAGGTCATCACCGCATCCAGCACGCCCTCGGGGATTTCGTTGCCGTCGCCGTCGAGAATGGCCGGCGTCGTCATCAGATGACCGACGTTACGCACGAACATCAGCGAGCGGCCCGGCAACGTCAGCGAGCTGCCGTCCGGCAGGGTGTAGTCGCGATCCGGATTGAGCCGCCGGGTCACGGTTTTGCCGCCTTTGTCGAAGCGCTCCTCGAGATCGCCTTTCATCAGCCCGAGCCAGTTGCGATAGACCAGCGTCTTGTCGTCGGCGTCGACCGCGGCGATGGAGTCCTCGCAGTCCATGATCGTGGTGATTGCCGCTTCGACCAGCAGATCCTTGACGTGGGCCGGATCGGTCTTGCCGATCGGGTGTCCGGCATCGATCTGGATCTCGAGATGCAGACCGTGGTTGGAGAGCAGAATGGCGTCCGGCGAGGCGGCATCGCCCTGAAAGCCGACGAACTGGCCGGGATTCTTCAGCCCGGTATCGCGCCCGCCTTCCAGCTTCACCGTCAGATGGCCGTCGCGAATCGCATAGCCGATCGCATCGCGATGCGTGCCGGTCGCCAGCGGCGCGGCCATGTCGAGCACGTTGCGAGCGTAGGCGATCACCTTGGCACCGCGTTCGGGGTTGTAGCCGCTGCCCTTTTCGGCGCCGTCCTCTTCCTTGATCACGTCGGTGCCGTAGAGGGCGTCGTAAAGACTGCCCCAGCGGGCGTTGGCGGCATTCAGCGCATAGCGGGCGTTGTTGACCGGCACCACCAGCTGAGGGCCGGCCTGACGCGCGATCTCGGCATCCACGTTGGTGGTGGTGGCCTCGACGCTCGCCGGCGCATCGACCAGATAGCCGATCTTCTTGAGGAAGGCGCGATAGGCCGCCATGTCCTCGATCTTGCCCGGATTGGCCTGGTGCCACTCATCGAGCTTGGCCTGGAGACGATCACGCTCGGCCAGCAGCTCCCGATTGCGGGGCGCGAGATCGTGCACCAGCGCATCGAAGCCGGTCCAGAACGCCTCGGCCTCGATACCGGTGCCCGGCAAGGCTTCATCGACGATGAAGCGCTCGAGCACGGTGGCTACCTGCAGACGATGATGCGTGCTACGTTTTGTCTTGTCGGTTGTCATGTCAGTCTCCAGATCGATGAGCGATCAGGTCACGACAGCAGCATCGGCACCTCGTTCCGGCCGTCATTTCAACGTACCAGCCTTTCGCCGTGCCATCCTGTTCTCGCCGCCGTGTCCGAAATTCATTTATGGAAAATATTTCCATAAAACTGTTCCCCGATAATAATCAGCCTGACGCGAATTGTCTTCCTCGACCTTCGTCACCCCCGCCGGCTTCATCACTCCCCGCCAGCTTCGTCATCTCCCGCCAGTTCCCGTAACGATCTCCGAGCCTCATCTGCGTCATGTCATGGTCTCGGCCGCGCACGACGAGTAGCATGGTCGAACCAGGAGACACATGCATGCTCGACTTTTCACGACTCAAGGCTATCGGCCCCTTCCGGCACATCGAAACCCCCACCGATTCGCCACTCGCTGGCTATCTCGATCATTACCGGCTGATGCCACTGCTGAGTGCCAACGACAATCTGCAACTTCACGCCGGCTTTCTGCAGGCCGAGGGCGAGCAGGGCCGGACCTTCGACCTGTGGACTCAGGTGTGGGCCCCGCCCGCTCCCCGCGGGACGATCTTCGTGGTGCATGGCTATTTCGACCACCTGGGGCTCTACGGCCACCTGCTGGAGCGTCTGCTGGCGCTCGGCTGGCAGGTCGTGATGTGGGACCTGCCCGGCCACGGGCTTTCCAGCGGCGCTCGCGCCACCATCGATGACTTTACCGACTACGTGAAGTGCTTCAACAGCGTCGAGCGCCAGATCGCCGAGCGACACCTGGCGCCGGGGCCATGGCTGGCGATCGGCCAGAGCACGGGGGCTTCGATCGTCGCTACCGACGCCCTGGCGCGCGGCGAGCAGGCGCCGTGGCAAGGGCTGGTGTTGCTGGCGCCGCTGGTTCGGCCCTGGGGCTGGAACCAGTCGCGCTGGCTACACCGTATCGCCAGTCCGTTCGTGGATACCATTCCCCGAAAGTATCGCGCCAACACCACCAATCTCGACTTTGCCGACTTTTTACGCCTTCACGATCCGCTGCAGGACGATCACCTGGCGCTGACCTGGGTCACCGCGATGCGCCGCTGGATGCCGACGCTGCTGAAGCGCCCGCCCAGCGAGCTGCCGGTGCTGATTCTGCAGGGAGAGCAGGATCTTACCGTGGATTGGAGCTGGAACCTCAAGGCGCTACGACGCAAGTTTCCGCGCGCTCAAGTGGTGCGTCATCCCCAAGCCCGTCACCACCTGGTCAACGAAGCGGAGCCGATTCGCCGCGTCCTGTTCGAGGCGCTCGACGATTTTCTGACCCGCTTCGCCGCCGCGCATCCACCCGATTCTGTGACAGCGCCATGAGGTCATGGATCACCCCTTCGGGGCTTGTCCGCCCGATGCTCACCCGACTGGCGCTGGCCGGTCTGGTGCTCATCCTTTTGAGCGGCTGCGCCGGCTTCGGCGAGCCCGCCCCGGGTAACCGGGAGACGCGAGCGCTGCGGGGCCTGGCGGACGGCGCGGCCAGAGGATTGCTCGAGGCCCCGCCCTGGGATGCCGAGAACGCCTCGGCCGTGACGATTCTGCTGCGTCCAGCGGAGGTCGACGCCACTCTGCCGATCTCCCCCGAGGCGCTCAACGAAGCGTTGGCGCGGGGATTGCTGAGTCAGGAGAAGGCCCCTCACGTACTCGATTGGGCTCCCGCGTCGATGTCGCGGAGCACCAGCGAACAGTGGCTGCTCCAGGCTCGACTGAGCGCCGAAGCACCGCCGCTGCGGCTGAGCGACCGCATTCTGCAGCCCTATCATCTGCAGTTCGATCTGTCCCGACCGGGGGACGAACAATCCCACTGGCGGTGGCAGGCCCGCGGCGCGGTGGATCTCGACGCCCTGCCAGCCGGGTCCTGATCGGCACCGTAAAGACGCCGACGATCGTTCGCTGGCATCGACCTTTATCCTCGACTCTTCTCGATGACTATCGTCAATTGCTATCTTCCGTCGCAACCGTTATCGCCATGACTGAGATGCCCATGTCCCGCTTTGCCCGCCACCTCGTCAATCAGGACGGCCCCCATAATCCGTTCCCCGGTCTGCAGGCGCTGGAGCGACGCCTGGGCCATTCACTCCCTCATCGCATCGGCTCCAACGAGGGGCTGGACATGCCCCACCGGGCGCTGACCGCACGGTTTGGCAGTGAAGTGGCCGATCTTGCCCGCACCTACGGCGACGCCGAGGCGTGGCAGGTTCGCCAGCTGCTGGTCGAAAGCCTGGAGCTGCCAATGGACGCGCTGCTGGTGGATGCGGGCGCGGACAGCCTGATGGCGCTGGCGCTGCGGGCGCTGTGCGAAGCGGGCGACACGGTCATCACCAGCGCCGGTACCTACCCGACCTGGAGCTATTTCGTGCGCGGCCAAGGCTGTCGTCAGGTCGAAGTGGCGTACGCCTGCGGCCCGGGATATCTGGCGCCGGATCTCGAGGCGCTGGCGGCCGCGGCGACCCGCGAGCGGGCCCGGGTCGTCTATCTCGCCAATCCTGACAATCCGAGCGGCCATCTTCACAGCGATGCCGACGTCGTGGCGCTGCGGGATCGTCTGCCGGAAGACTGCACCCTGGTCCTCGACGAGGCCTACCATGATTTTCGTGGCGATGCGTGGTCGCCGGCCGCCAACGCCGCCTGGCCCGGGGTGATCCGGCTGCGCACCTTCTCCAAGGCCCACGGACTCGCCGGCCTGCGCGTGGGCTACGCCATTGCCACGCCGGAAACCCACGCCATGCTGTCGAAGGTGAGGATTCACTACGCGGTTTCCTCGCTGGCGCTGACCGCCGCAGAGACCGTGCTAGCCCATCCCGACGAAACCCGCGAACACGTGGCGGCAGTGGTCGATCGACGCGAGGCGCTGAGTCATTGGTTGCGGAACCACGGGGCCGAGGTACTGCCCAGTACCACCAACTTCGTCACCCTGATGTTGGAGGACGCCGAGCAGGCCGCTGCGATTCATCGAAACCTGCTGGCAGAAGGCACGCTGATTCACCGCCCGGCGCATCCGGCATTGGGCCACGTGCTGCGGATCAGTGCACTCGACGACGCGCTGGTGCCGGGGCGTCTGGAGACGCTGGCCGCGGCGCTGCGAGCCGAGAGCTGAGGACCGAGAGCCGAGAGCTGATCGCCGTTTTCTGACGTCAGGCGCGCATGGGGTCGCTGGCGTTCAGCATCCGGTCGAGCTGGCGATAGCCGATCGCTTCCATCAGCTGCGCCTTGCCGACCCGCGCCTCGCCGCTCAGATCGGCCAGAGTCAGCGCCACTCGCAGCACGCGGTGATAGGCGCGCGCCGAGAGATTGAGCCGGTCCAGCACGCTGGCGAACCATTGGCGCTCGTCCGTCGTTAACGCACACGCCGCCTCCAGCTCGGGCCCCGGCAGGCGGGCGTTGAGCCAGCCTCGCGCCTGCTGGCGCCGGCGGGCGGCCAGCACCCGTTCCAGCACACTGGCGGATGACTCCCCCGGCGTCTGGTCGGTCAACTGGGTGGCGGGTAGCGCCGGCACCTCGACCTGAAGATCGATGCGATCCAGCAGCGGCCCGGACAGCCGCGACTGATAGCGCTGGATCTGCGCGGCGCTGCAGTGGCAACGCTTGCGCGGGTCGCCGAGGTGCCCGCAGGGGCAGGGGTTCATGGCGGCGACGAGCTGGAAGCGGGCCGGAAAGCGGCGCTGATGATTGGCCCGGGAGACCAGAATCTGCGCCGACTCCATCGGCTCCCTCAGCACCTCCAGCACGTGGCGGTCGAACTCGGGGAGTTCATCCAGAAACAGCACGCCCTGGTGCGCCAGCGATATCTCGCCGGGGCGCGGGCGCGAACCCCCGCCCACCAGCGCCACGCTGCTCGACGTATGGTGCGGGTTACGAAACGGTCGCTGGCCCCAACGCTCCAGAATCGGCAGCCCGCAGACCGAGCGCACGGCGGCGACCTCGAGCGATTCGTCCTGGGTCAGCGGTGGCAGAATACCGGCCAGACGGCTCGCCAGCATGGTCTTGCCGGTGCCAGGCGGTCCCGCCAGCAGCAGGTTGTGACCGCCGGCGGCGGCGACTTCCAGTGCCCGGCGCGCCTGGTGCTGGCCTTTGACATCCGCCATGTCCGGCGGTGCCACGCGCGACTGATGGGGCGCCTCAAATTGGTGCACCGGGAGTTTTTCCCGACCCAGCAGATGCCCCACCACCTGCAGGATATGCCCCGCCGCGAACACCTCCACGCCATCGGCCAGCGCCGCTTCGTCGGCATTGGCGAGCGGAACGATCAGCCCCCGCCCGGCCCGGCGCGCCGCCAAGGCCGTGGGCAGTACGCCCGTGACCGGGCGCAGCGAGCCATCCAGGGCCAGTTCGCCGACGATTTCGAGGGTCGCTGCAGATTCCACCGGCACCTGGCCGGACGCCATCAGGATGCCCAGGGCGATCGGCAGATCGAAACGCCCGCCGTCCTTGGGAAGATCGGCGGGCGCCAGATTGAGCGTGATGCGACGTGAGGGAAATTCGAAACCCGCGTTGATGAGTGCGCTGCGTACCCGCTCGCGACTCTCCTTGACCGCGGCATCCGGAAGCCCGACCAGCGTCAGCCCCGGTAGACCGTTGCTGAGGTGAACCTCGATCAAGACTTCCGGCGCCTCGAGTCCAAGGCTGGCGCGAGCGCGCACGATGGCAAGGGTCATGTCGTCTCCCAGGTCGGCACCTGGGCGGTCGCCGCAGGCCAAAGAGTCGCCGGGCGGCGCCTCCTCAACCTACACAACTACATATTGTTACGTGTTTTCGCAACCTTTGGTGACCATTGTCGGCCCCGGTAAGCGGTTTCCCGATTGTCCGTCATCCAGCGATGACACATTTTCGTGACCGCGCTCGATCAGGGCTTCTTGCCGTGAGCACTGCCATCCACGTCGTCCGCGGGCGGGGTTACCGGCTCTACCCTGGGCTGCGCCGCCTGCTCGCTCTGCAGGGTATTTTCCAGTGCCGCGACCTGCTCTTCCAGCGCTTCGACGCGCTCACGCGTACGCTGGAGCACTTCCATCATGATGTCGAAGTCCTCTCGCGAAACGATCTCCATGCGCTCGATCGCTCCGCGGAGCACGCCCTGCATGTTGCGCTGGATATCTCCCGGCGCCTGGGACGCACCGTGAAGTTTGTCGCCCAGCTGCTTGGTCAGACGTTCGAATCGATCCTGTGCCGACATGACGTTATCTCCTTGAGGGTCGGATGCCTTGATGGCTTGCCGTTCAGCATACGCAAAGTTGTGCCGTTACGCCTGCGCTCGACCGCCCAGATCCGGCTGCTCACGAAAGGTGCGGCCTCGAAAGAGACGTGCGTTATTTTGGTGCAATTCAGAGTTGCACGATCGGTAGCGGTAACACGAAAAGCCATAAAAATAACGATAGATAGCTGATTTATATATCTTAAACCTCAGATGGCACGCGTCATGCGTATACCCCAAGGGCGCAAGCCGACTCGACTACGGGCCGACTCGACTATGGGAGAGGTAAAGGGATGAAACTCATCACCGCCATTATTAAACCCTTCAAGCTCGACGATGTGCGTGAAGCATTGGCCGATAACGGCGTGCAGGGCATCACCGTCACAGAAGTGAAAGGGTTTGGTCGCCAGAAAGGCCATACCGAGCTTTATCGCGGCGCGGAATACGTCGTCGATTTCCTGCCGAAGGTGAAGGTCGAGGTTGCCGTCGACGACGAGCGCGTCGATGGCGTGCTGGACTCGATTCGCAATGCGGCCAACAGCGGCAAGATCGGCGACGGCAAGCTGTTCGTCACGCCACTCGAAGATGTGATCCGGATTCGAACCGGGGAACGCGGGGCCGACGCCGTTTGACGGCGCGGAACGAGGAGACAAAAGAATGAATGATCAAGTGGTTCAACTTTCCTACGCACTCGACACCTTCTACTTCCTGGTGACGGGCGCTCTGGTGATGTGGATGGCGGCCGGTTTCGCCATGCTCGAGGCGGGGCTGGTCCGTGCCAAGAACACCACCGAGATCCTGACCAAGAACGTGGTTCTCTACGCCATTGCCTGCACCATGTATCTGCTGGTCGGCTATCACATCATGTACTCGAGCGAGAGCGGCGGCTTCTTCCCCAACCTGGGTTTCCTGATCGGTGCGGAACACAGCGTCGACGACGTGATGTCCAGCGGCGGCGATGTCTACTACTCCGCTCGCTCCGACTTCTTCTTCCAGGTCGTATTCGTTGCTACTGCCATGTCGATCGTCTCCGGCGCCGTTGCCGAGCGCATGAAGCTGTGGGCGTTCATGCTCTTCGCCGTCGTCATGACCGGCTTCATCTATCCGGTTCAGGGCTACTGGAAATGGGGCGGCGGGTTCCTCGACGCAGCCGGCTTCCAGGATTTCGCCGGTTCCGGTGTGGTCCACCTGTGTGGCGCGACAGCCGCCTTCGCCGGTGTGCTGCTGCTGGGCGCACGCAAGGGCAAATATGGCAAGAACGGCGCCATCTACGCGATTCCTGGCTCCAACCTGCCGCTGGCAACGCTGGGCACCTTCATCCTGTGGCTGGGCTGGTTCGGTTTCAACGGTGGCTCCGAACTGATGGTCTCCAATGTCGGTGAAGCCAATGCCGTCGCCCAGGTCTTCGTCAATACCAATGCGGCCGCTGCCGGTGGCGTCATCGCCGCGATCATCCTGGCCAAGCTGTGGTTCCGCAAGGCGGACCTGACCATGGCGCTGAACGGCGCGCTGGCTGGCCTCGTGGCCATCACTGCCGAGCCGCTGGCTCCCACCGCCCTTGGCGCGACACTGATCGGCGCCGTCGGCGGCCTGCTGGTGGTCGTCGCGATCGTTACGCTGGACAAGGTCAAGGTCGACGATCCGGTCGGCGCGATCTCGGTTCACGGCGTGGTTGGCATCTGGGGCCTGATCGCGGTGCCCTTCTCCAACGGTGATGCGACGTTCGCTGCGCAGCTGCTGGGAATCGTGACCATCTTCGCCTGGACCTTCATTGCCAGCCTGATCGTGTGGGGCATCATCAAGGCAGTGATGGGTATCCGAGTCTCCGAAGAAGAAGAATATGAAGGCGTCGATATCGCGGAATGCGGTATGGAAGCCTATCCTGAATTCAACGTCGGCAAGAAGTGAGCCGACACACCGAGTGAGCTGGCGTGCTCCCCTGGCCCCCTTCGGGGGGCCTTTTTTAATTCCCGCGATCGGCGGTGTATGCTTAAACTAACAGTCGTATGGCATCCGTAAGGCCACTCCAAGACTTGAGCGCACATCATCCGCCTATCGCATGCGAGGAGAACTTCCATGAAACTGGTTACCGCCATCATCAAACCGTTCAAGCTGGACGACGTGCGTGAGTCTCTATCCGAGATCGGCGTGCAGGGCGTCACCGTGACCGAGGTCAAGGGTTTCGGTCGTCAGAAGGGCCACACCGAGCTCTACCGCGGTGCCGAATACGTGGTCGACTTCCTTCCCAAGATCAAGCTCGAGGTCGCCGTCGACGACTCCATGAGCGACCAGGTGATCGACGCGATCACCAAGGTGGCCAACACCGGCAAGATCGGCGACGGCAAGATCTTCGTCTCGCCGCTGGAGCAGGTCATCCGTATTCGTACCGGCGAGACCGGCAAGGACGCCGTCTAAAGCCGCAAGCCGCAAGCCGCAAGCCGCAAGCCGCAAGCCGCAAGCCGCAAGCCGCAAGCCGCAAGCCGCGAAAATCAGAATGCTGCCCTTGAACGAGAAGATGCCAGCGACGATATCGTCGCTGGCATCTTTCGTTCGGAACTCGAAACCGATTTTTGCTTTTGCTCGTAGCTCGTAGCTCGTAGCTCGTAGCTCGTAGCTCGTAGCTCGTAGCTCGTAGCTCGTAGCTCGTGACTAGGGTTACTTCTCGACCTTACTTTTCAACAAAGGCGCGCTCGATGACGTAGTCACCCGGCTCGCCCATCCGCGGCGAAATGGCGAAGCCCAGCTCGTCGAGCAGGCCGCTGGTCTCCTCGAGCATCGCCGGGCTGCCGCAGATCATCGCCCGATCCTGTTTCGGGTCCAGCGGCGGCAGGCCGGTGTCCTCGAACAGTTTGCCACTGCGAATGTGATCGGTCAGACGCCCCATGGTGTGGAACTCCTCGCGCGTCACCGTCGGGTAGTAGACCAGCTTCTCGTGGATCTCGTCGCCCAGGTACTCGTGCGCCGGCAGCTCCCTGGAGATGAAGTCGGCGTAGGCCAGCTCGCTGACCGAGCGTACGCCGTGAATCAGCACGACCTTCTCGTAGCGCTCGTAGACTTCAGGATCCTGGATCAGACTCATGAAGGGTGCCAGACCCGTGCCGGTGGAGAGCATGTACAGGTTGCGGCCCGGCAGCAGATCGTCACAGACCAGCGTACCCGTCGGCTTGCGGCTGACCATGATCTGGTCGCCGACCTTCAGGTGCTGCAGACGCGATGTCAGCGGGCCGTCCTGCACCTTGATGCTGAAGAACTCGAGATGATCTTCGTAATTGGGGCTGGCGACCGAGTAGGCGCGCACCAGCGGCTTGCCGTCCACTTCCAGGCCGATCATGACGAACTGCCCGTTCTTGAACCGCAGGCTGCGCTCGCGTGTGGTGCGGAAACTGAAAAGCGTGTCGTTCCAGTGATGAACGCTCAACACCTCTTCCAACGCAAACTTGCTCATGATCGGGTCCTTGCGATAACGACGAACGATAATAGCGAAAAGGCATAACCGAGATGCCGAGTAGATGGTCGAACTATAAGAAAAACGCGGTATTCTGTTAAGTGGATTATTTGGATAACCTATATCCACAGAACCGATAAAGGATGCCGGCATGCGCTATACCCTGCGTCAGCTCGAGGTGTTCGTGGCCATCGCTCAGCAGCAGAGCGTGTCTCGCGCCGCCGAGACGCTGTCGATGTCGCAGTCGGCGACGAGCACCGCTCTGTCGGAGCTCGAAAAGCAGTTCGACTGCCAGCTGCTGGATCGGCTCGGCAAGCGTCTCAAGTTGAATGCGCTGGGTTTTCAGCTGCTACCCAAGGCGGTGGCGTTGCTGGATCGGGGCGAGGAGATCGAGGAGCTGCTGCAGGGACAATCCGGCATCGGCTCACTGGAAGTGGGCGCCACGCTGACCATCGGCAACTATCTGGCGACGCTGTTGATCAGCGACTTCATGCAACGCTACCCCGAAAGCCGGGTCAGGCTTCAGGTCCGCAACACCGCGTCCATCGTCGAGCGTATCGCCTTGCACGAGCTGGACCTGGGGCTGATCGAAGGCGACTGCCAGCATGACGATATCGTCATTCAACCGTGGATCGAAGACGACCTCACCGTGTTCTGCTCACCACGCCACCCGCTGGCGAGCGAGGGCAGCGCCGATGTCGAACGGCTACTGCGTGAGGCCTGGATCATGCGCGAGGTAGGTTCCGGGACGCGCCGGACGCTGGAGCACGCCATGCGCCACCGGCGAGGCCGCTTCAACATTCTGCTGGAGCTGGAACATACCGAAGGGATCAAGCGGGCGGTGGAATCCGGCCTCGGCATCGGCTGCGTCTCGCGGCTGGCACTGAGAGACGCCTTTCGCCGCGGCAGTCTGGTGCCGATCGCCACGCCCGAGCTGGATCTGACGCGCCGGTTCGCCTTCATCTGGCACCGCCAGAAGTACCTGACCACCGGAATGCGAGAATTTCTACGGCTGTGCCGGGAGATGACTGCCGGCATTCAACGTAGCGATGAGATCGAGCTGCCGACGGTCCCCTGAAAGAAGGACCGCCGGCTAGCGGAATCAATCGAGCTTGGCGGCGATCTCGTCTTCGCTGGCCTTCGAGAGATCCTTGTCGAGCGTCTGGGTCACGCAATCGAGAGTCGGCTTGTCGAGCTTTTCACGCAGCTGACCCAGAAACTGAGGCGCGGCGATCAGCACGAAGTTGTCGGCCTTGCCCTGGGTTCGCGCGTCGCGCAGGTAGCCGGCGACTTCCTTGGCGAAAGCCATCGCCTGCTTCTCGGAAGTGGCATTGTCGTTGCCGGTCTGGCGCTGGCTAGCCCCGGAGGTGGCCGAACCCTCGCCCCCCGTCCGCAGGTCTCCCGTATGCAGCTGGGACTCCGGGTGCGTCAGCGTCTCGATCTCCTGCAACGATTTCGCCGCTCGTGAGAAGATTCGGGCGCGTGCCGCGTCGGCGACGACGACTAAGGTCTTGTCCATGATCGATTCTCCTGGTCCGTGGATCGTACGCTTCCTAGCGTGGTAGAGATTCGTCCGGCGCTCAACCTTCCCGACGCTCTCTTCCCTCCCCTCTTTCCTCCCCCCGTTCCCTTTTCTTCGCTCCCTTTTCTTCGCTCCCTTTCCTCTGCTCCCTTCCCTCAGGTCCGGAAACGACGACGCCCCGCTGAAGAGCGGGGCGTCGTCGAAACGTGGACAGCCGCCTATCAGGCGGCAGGCGGTATCCAGGCAATCATGTCCACCTCGACATCGGCGCCACCGGCCAGGCCGGTGACACCGATGCAGGTGCGCGTGGGTAACGGGTTCTCGAAGTAGCTGGCGTAGACGCCGTTCACCTCTTCGAAATGCCCCATGTTGGTGATGAAAACCCGACTCTGGACGACATGCTCGAAGCTGCTGCCGACGGCATCCAGCACGATCGCCAGGTTCTGCATCACCCGATGAGTCTGTTCGGTGAACGTCCCCAGCAGCATCTCGTTGGTTTCCGGCACGGTCGGCATCTGACCCGTGATGAAGACGAGATCGCCGACCTTGCAGGCGTGGGAGAACGGCGCGATCGGCTGCGGTGCGCCGTTGACGAAGAGTTTCTCGATACCCATATGTCGCTGCCCTCAGTGACTATTTCAATGCCCGAGAATCTGGCTGAGGAACAGCTGGGTGCGTTCCGAGCGCGGATTGTTGAAGAACTCGGTCGGCGGCGCCTCTTCGATGATCTGGCCCTGATCCATGAAGATCACCCGGTCGGCGACGGTCTTGGCAAAGCCCATCTCGTGGGTGACGCAGAGCATGGTCATGCCTTCGTGGGCCAGTTCGATCATGACGTCGAGCACCTCCTTGATCATTTCCGGATCGAGGGCCGACGTCGGTTCGTCGAACAGCATCACCTCGGGGCGCATGCAGAGCGCCCGGGCGATCGCCACCCGTTGCTGCTGGCCGCCCGAGAGCTGGCCGGGATACTTCAGCGCCTGATCGGCGATCTGGACGCGCTCGAGATACTCCATGGCGGTCTTTTCCGCCTCGACTCTCGGCTTCTTCTGCACCCAGATCTGGGACAGGCAGCAGTTTTCCAGCACGGTCAGGTGCGGAAACAGATTGAAGTGCTGAAAGACCATGCCGACGTTGCGGCGGATCTGCTCGATCCGCTTGACGTCGTTGGTCATCGGCACGCCATTGACCACGATCGAGCCCTGCTGGTGCTCTTCCAGATGATTGATGCAGCGAATCATCGTCGATTTACCCGACCCCGAAGGGCCGCAGATGACGATGCGCTCGCCCTTGGCCACGTTCAGGTTGATGTCGCGCAGCACATGGAAGCTGCCGTACCACTTGTTGAGATGATCGATCTCGATCATCGGGCCGTCGCTGCCGGGCGCGGTAGTTCGAGACGCTGTTGCTTCGCTCATGGCAATGATTTCCTGATGACAATCTTGTTCTGTGAGGTCATGGGTGCGGAGTCGCTCATCGCACTCACCGTTTATGGCCGGTATTCAGACGGCGCTCGATGTACTGGCTGTAGCGGGACATGCTGAAACAGAAGATCCAGAACACGGCGGCCGCGAACACGTAGCCCTCGGTGGAGAAGCCCAGCCAGTTCGAGTCGGTCAGCCCGGCGCGAATGATCGCCAGCAGGTCGAACAGGCCGATGATCAGCACCAGCGAGGTATCCTTGAACAGCGAGATGAAGGTATTGACGATGCCCGGAATGACCATTTTCAGTGCCTGCGGCAGGATGATCAGGCCGGTTCGATGCCAGTAGCTCAACCCCAGCGCCTGCCCGGCCTCGTTCTGACCCTTGCCGATCGCCTGCAGGCCGCTGCGGATGACCTCCGCCATGTAGGCGCTCCAGAAGAACATGATGCCGATCAGCGCGCGCAGCAGCTTGTCGAAGTCCAGATTGCCCGGCACGAACAGCGGCAGCATCACCGAGGCCATGAACAGCACCGTGATCAACGGCACGCCGCGCCAGAACTCGATGAAGATCACGCAGATTCCCTTGACGAAGGGCATCTTCGAGCGCCGTCCCAGCGCCAGGATGATCCCCAGTGGCAGCGACCCCACGATACCCACTACCGCGATCGTCAGGGTCAGCATCAATCCGCCCCAGGCCCGGGTCGGCACGTATTCGAGGCCGAACGAGCCGCCCACCAGCAGGAAGTAGGCAATGATCGGAAAAACGATCAGGGTGAACAGCGCGACCCACTTCTTGCGCGGGGTGCCGGGGATCGCCAGCCAGGCGACCAGAATCGCCAACAGCGCAAAGACGATATCGACCCGCCAGCGCGCCGCTTCGGGATAGAAACCGTAGATGATGGATTCGAAACGGGCGGAAATGAAGACCCAACAGGCGCCGTCACCGGTACAGGCGTCGCGCGTGGTGCCGATCCAGTCGGCATCGATCACCGCCCATTCGAGAAAGGGCCAGACCAGACGGGCGATCAGATAGATCACCACGACCGACACGATGCTGTTGATCGGCCCATTGAACAGATTGGCCCGAAACCAGCCGATCACGCCACGGCTCTGGTTCGGCGCTTCACGCGCTTCGATCATTTCCGTGCGGAAGGTAGAGTCAGTCGTCATGTCAACGCTCCTTCAGCAGCGTGCGCGCGTTATAGAGATTCATCAGGAACGACACCGTCAGACTGATGACCAGATAGACCGCCATGGTCATGGCGATGATCTCGATCGCCTGCCCCGTCTGATTGAGCGTGGTGCCGGCAAATACGGCGACCAGATCCGGGTAGCCAATGGCGGTGGCGAGCGATGAGTTCTTGATCAGGTTGAGATACTGGCTGGTCATCTGCGGAATGATCACGCGCATCGCCTGCGGAATGACGATCTTGCGCAGAGTGATGGCCTCCGGCAGGCTCAGCGAGCGCGCCGCTTCCGTCTGCCCATGCGAGACCGACAGAATGCCCGAACGTACGATCTCGGCGATGAAAGCCGCCGTGTAGATCGACAGTGCCAGCCACAGCGCCAACAGCTCCGGCAGGATGTTGATGCCGCCACGGAAGTTGAAACCGGTCAGTTTCGGCACGACCCATTCGAGCGGCGACCCCGTGGCGAGGAACACGATCAGCGGCACGCCGATGATGAGAGCCGCGCCGATCCAGTAGACCGGCAGCGCCTGACCGGTGCTGGCCTGACGCCGTTTGGCGAACAGTCCGAACAGGATCGCACCGACGACCGCGAGGGCGAGCGCCCATGGCGTGGCGGCGAAACCGTCCAGCGGCTGCGGATCGGGCATCACCATGCCGCGGACGTTGAAGAAGAAGACATCGAACAGCGACAGACTCTGTCGCGGCGATGGCAGCGCCCGCAGCACGGCGTAGTACCAGAACAGGATCTGGACCAGCAGCGGGATGTTGCGGAAAGTCTCGACGTAGATCGTCGCCAGGCGAGCCAACAACCAGTTGGGCGACAGCCGAGCGATACCGACCACGAAACCGATGATGGTGGCGGCCACGATGCCCAGCGCCGACACCAGCAGCGTATTGAGCAGTCCGATGACGAACGTCTTGCCGTAGGTGCTGTCGCTGGTGTACTCGACCAGCGTCTGCGGGATCGCGAAACCGGCCCGCCCTTCCAGAAAGCCGAAACCAGTATGGATACCGCGGGCCTCGAGGTTGAGCAGCGTGTTGTGAACCAGATAACCGATAAAAACCGCCAGAACCAGAAACAGCACGGCCTGGACGATCAGGGCGCGGATGGCAGGATTTCGCCACAAGGGGCCCCGCCCCCGTCGCGGTAGGGTAGTGGATGGACGCAGCATGAGTTGTCTCTACTCGAGCGTTGAGAGGCACCGCGCCCCGGCGCTCAGACCGAAGGGACGCGGTGTCGAGAGGACGGTTTAACGCTTAGCGAACCGGCGGGGCGTACTGGATGCCGCCATCGGTCCACAGCGCGTTGATACCGCGCTCGAGTTCCATTGGCGAGTCCATGCCAACGGTACGCTCGAAGACTTCACCATAGTTGCCGACCATCTTGACGATGTTGTAGGCCCAGTCGTTGCTGATGCCCATCTGGTCGCCAAAAGCGCCATCCTTGCCCAGCAGACGCGCGACGTCGGGGTTCGGCGGGTTGTCGCGCATCTCGTCGACATTGTCGCTGGTTACGCCCAGCTCTTCGGCGTCGAGCATGGCGAACAGCGTCCACTTGACGATGTTGAACCACTGATCGTCGCCCTGACGCACGACCGGGCCCAGCGGCTCCTTGGAGATACGCTCCGGGAGGATCTCGACGCCTTTCGGGTCGGCCAGCTGCAGACGCAGCGCCGCCAGCTGAGACGAGTCGGAAGTCAGCACGTCACACCGGCCGCTGTCGAAACCCTGCGCCGACTGATCGGAGGTATCGAACGCGACCTGCTGGAACTGCATGTCGTGAGACTTGAAGTAGTCGGCCAGGTTGAGCTCGGTCGTCGTACCGGACTGCACGCAGACCGAGGCACCGCCCAGTTCAGTGGCACTCTTGACGCCCAGATCCTTGCGGACCAGGAAGCCCTGACCGTCATAGAAGTTGACGCCGGCGAAGTTCAGACCCAGCGAGTTGTCGCGAGTGGCGGTCCAGGTAGTGTTGCGCGACAGCACGTCGACTTCGCCGGACTGCAGCGCGGTGAAACGCTCCTTGGCCGTCAACGGGGAGAACACGACCTTTTCCGGATCGCCCAGCACGGCGGCGGCAACGGCACGGCAGACTTCGACGTCGATCCCGGTCCACTTGCCGTTCTCATCGGGTGACGAGAAGCCGGTCAGCCCGGTGCTGACGCCGCAGGTGAACTCGCCGCTGCTTTTGACATCATCCAGCGTGGCTGCCTGAACAGAAGTGACGGCGGCCGCGGCTAGCATGGCGGCTGGCAGTACAATCAGGCTTTTATTCTTGTGGCGCATATGGAATCAACTCCCTCGCGTTATCATTTTGAGTGCATGTCGAGACATGCCCAGATGAAATTAGCAAAGTTCGTTCCACTTTCGCGCTGCAGGCAGTAAAACCCTGTTTCAACGCTACCCTAGCGTTGCGGCTGGCTGAACCCGCGGCTTCTGACCGTCCCACGACTCATCGGATAAAGAACAATTTGTTGCAAAACAGTGCTTAAAAGAAACAAAAGCACCAAAATGGTGCACGCGGTTGACGCCCGGCGTCACAAAGTCGCCGGACAGCAAGAGAACGGTCTCTTCGACTATTGTTGGAGCGTTAACGTCGATTGGATCGCTAAAGCCGGATCGCTAGCGTCGGATCGCTAACGCCGCCGATTCATGATTCCGGCCAGTGACAGCTCCAGCAGACCCACGCTCGCGCCGATCGCATTGGCGAGAATATCGCCCCAGTCGCCGCCGTGGCGGCCCGGCGCCCAGAGCTGCAGGGTTTCGATAGCGATACTGAAAGCGATCGCCACGACCCAGGCGACTCGCCAGCGGCTTCCGCTGAGCCGCAGACCCACGGCCAGGACGGCGTAAGCGATGAAGTGGTTGAACTTGTCCCACGGCAGGTGCTGCGGCAGATCGGTGGCCGGGCTCAAGCTGCCCCAGGCGATGCCCGCCATCCAGATCAGCGTCGCCAGGGCGCATCCTTTCTGCCACCGGCTCATGTCTGCCACCAGCTCATGTCTGCCACCGGCTCATGCGCATCTTCGTCGGCTCCTGGTTGCTGTCTCGGTTGCCATTCCCATTTCCGCCTGGGTCACCCCTGGTCGCCGATTTCGGGCGGCAGCCCGCAGCGTCGGCAGAATTCGGGCGTCAGCGATTCGAGCCAGCGCTCGTGACCCTCGAGACGCTCGGCACCGGCGAATGCCAACCGGTGGCGATGATCGCCAATGAACCGATAAGTCCTTTCGCGCAGCGGCCGCGGCACCTGGCGTAGCGCGCTGGCATGCCGCCAGGGCCCCGCCATCCGGGTGGCGAGGCGCCAGGCGGCATCGCTGTTGCGGCTGAGCCCGCCGGCGGCGACGTACCAGATGCTGTCGGTGCTCGGGAAGTCGATCTGAAAATGCTCGCCGAGTCGGCGGGAGACCGCACTTTTCAGCCCGACGATGCGCAGCTGGCTGTCACGGCGCTCGTGCGCCAGCAGCCAGCGCACCGAACGCCGGCAGAACGGGCAGTCGGCGTCGAACAGTAGCAGGCCGTCGCCGAATCCTTCGCCGACCGGTTCTCTGGCGCCGGGTTCGTTGCCCATAGACTCACCGGTGATAGGCGGGACTGAGCTCATGCAACGCATCCATGAATGCTGTCACGTGATCGGGATCGGTGAACTGGCTGATGCCGTGGCCTAGGTTGAACACGTGGCCTTCGCCCGGCCCGAAGCTCTCGAGGATCCGCGCCACTTCCTCGCGAATCCGCGACGGCGGCGCGAACAGCACGTTGGGATCGAGATTGCCCTGTAGCGCGACACGGTCACCGACGCGACGTCGGGCGTCGCTCAGCTCGGTGGTCCAGTCCAGCCCTACCGCGTCACAGCCGCTGTCGGCGATCGACTCGAGCCACTGCCCGCCGTTCTTGGTGAACAGGATCACCGGCACGCGACGGCCGCCATGTTCACGGATCAGACCGCTGACGATGCGCTGCATGTAGGCCAGCGAGAACTCACGATAGGCCGGTGTCGACAGCGCACCACCCCAGGTATCGAAGATCTGCACCACCTGAGCACCGGCGCGAATCTGGGCGTTGAGATAGTCCGTGACCGCGGTCGCCAGAATGCCCAACAGCGCATGAAGCGTTTCCGGATCGCCGTAGAGCATCGCCTTGAGATGGCGGAAGTCCTTGCTCGAGCCGCCTTCGACCATATAGGTCGCCAGCGTCCACGGGCTGCCGGAGAAACCGATCAGCGGCACGCGTCCATTGAGTTCGCGGCGGATCGTGCTGACGGCATTCATCACGTAACCGAGATCGCGCTCGGCGTCGGGAGCGGACAGTGCGGCCACATCGGCGGCGGTGCGCACGGTCTTGCGAAACTTGGGCCCTTCGCCGGTCTCGAAGTAGAGCCCGAGCCCCATGGCATCCGGAATGGTCAGGATGTCCGAGAACAGGATCGCCGCGTCCAGCGGGTAGCGCTCGAGCGGTTGCATCGTCACTTCACAGGCCAGTTCGGCGTTGCGACACAGATCCATGAAGCTGCCGGCATGGGCTCGGGTCTGACGGTACTCCGGCAGATAGCGGCCGGCCTGGCGCATCATCCAGACCGGCGTGCGGTCGACCGGTTGGCGAGCCAGCGCCCGCAGCAGGCGATCGTTTTGCAGCGCCTGGGGCTGGCGATCGTGATCAGAGGTCATAACGGCCTTCGGATGTCGAGATTTGCCCGCATTGTAACGGATCGACCGGCAGGCCTGTTATAATGCCGGCCCTTTAATTGTCGGCGTTTTCGGTCAAGCATCTGACGTTCGAGCATCCGAATGCCCCTCATATCGCGAGGTCATCGTGACGATCCGCTTCATTGCCGCATCGCAACTACCCACGCCCTGGGCGACGTTCATGCTGCACGGTTTCCAGGAAGAAGCGACCGGCAAGGAACACGTCGTGCTGACGCTTGGCGACGTCACCACGCCGGAGCCGGTTCTCGCCCGCGTGCATTCGGAGTGCCTGACCGGGGACGCGCTGTTCTCGATGCGCTGCGACTGCGGCTATCAACTGCAGGAAGCGCTCAAGCGGATCGCCGACGAAGGCCGCGGCGCCCTGCTCTATCTGCGCCAGGAAGGCCGGGGCATCGGCCTGCTCAACAAGATCCGTGCCTACGCGCTGCAGGACGACGGCGCCGACACGGTCGAAGCCAACGAGCGGCTGGGATTCGGCGCCGATCAGCGCCGCTACGATATCTGCGTGCCGATGCTCGAGCATCTGGGCATCCAGTCGCTGCGCCTGATGACCAACAATCCGCGCAAGGTCGAAGCGCTGACGGGCGACGGCGTGGAGATCCACGAGCGCCTGCCGATCACCACCGGCCGCAATCCGTTCAACGAGCACTACCTGACCACCAAGGTCGGCAAGCTCGATCACATGATGGATCTGGACGATTTTACCCCCGCCAGCGACGTGGACATCGAACGCGACGCCTGATTTTTCTCGTCTCTCGCACTGCCGGAGCGTTTGCAGACTTCTGTCGACGTCATATCATCGTCATCATGCATCGACAGAGTGAATGCCGAGCGCATCGCCCAGCCCGACAACTTCCGAACCCTGCCGCCCGGATTGCCGCCGACCGATGCATACCAATCGATGCATACCGATCGATGCATACCCACGTAAGCGCCGAGGGGTTTCGAAACCATGTCACACACCCCATCGAATCAGTCAGCCGTGCCGGAAGCCGCTCGGGCGACCGTGAGCCAGCCGGAAGCCGAGTTCTCGCGGCTCGAAGAATGGCTGCACAGTGTCAGCCACGGCATCGGCGCGGCGCTGAGTCTCGTTGGCATGATCGTGCTGATCGTACTGGCCAGCATCGCCGCCCATGTCGATCCGTGGAAGATCGTCAGCGTCTCGCTCTACGGCAGTTGCCTGCTGCTGCTCTATACCGCCTCGACGCTCTATCACGGTTTCCGCAGCCCACGCCTGAAGCGCGTGTTCCAGACCTTCGATCACTGCGCGATCTATCTGCTGATCGCTGGCACCTACACGCCGTTTCTGCTGGTCAACCTGCGCGGCCCGACCGGCTGGGCACTGTTCGCTGTCATCTGGAGCCTGGCGCTCGGCGGCATCGCCCTGCGGCTGGCGTGGCCGCATCGATTCAGCGTACTGCGGGTGTTCATCTATCTGATCATGGGCTGGCTGATCGTGATCGCCTCCGGCGACCTGGCTGATCGTCTCTCCGATCGCGGCATGGCGCTGCTGGTCGCCGGCGGCATCACCTACACCGTCGGCGTGATCTTCTACGCCATCCGCGCGATTCCCTTCCATCACGCGATCTGGCATCTGTTCGTGATCGGCGGCAGCGTCTGTCATTTCCTGGCCATCTACACGGCCGTTCTGCCATTCAAGGCGTGACGACGATCTCGAGGCCATAAGTTCGATCCGCGGATTGCCAAAGTTCCCACGAACACTATGATCGATAACGACACTATGATCGACGATAAAGACACTGGGCTCGGTAACGAGCCTCAGGATCGTTACGACTGGCAGCGTCGTTCGATGAGCGGGCGCCAGTCCGTCGCTATTACCCTCAAGGATTGCCATGTTTCGCTGGTTCGAAAACCGTCTCGATCCCTTCCCGCCGCAGGAACCGCAGCGCCCGCCGGACACGTTGATCGCCTTCTGCCTGCACTACACCCGCGGCGCCTGGCCATACCTGATGGCGGCGACGGTGCTGATGGCGCTGATCGCCGGTATCGAAGTGTGGATGTTCGGCTTCCTGGGCAACATCGTCGACTGGCTGGCGGGCCAGGATCGCGAGACCTTTCTCGCCGACCAGGGCTGGAAACTGACCGGCATGGCCTTGATCGTGCTGGTCCTGCTGCCGAGCCTGGTCTGGCTGCACTCGCTGTTCAGCCAGCAGACGCTGATGGGCAACTTCCCCATGCGAATTCGCTGGATGGCCCATCGCTACCTGCTGCGACAATCGATGCACTTCTATCAGGACGAGTTCGCCGGACGCATCGCCACCAAGGTGATGCAGACCTCGCTGGCGGTCCGCGAGTGCGTGATCAAGCTGTTCGACGTGCTCAACTACGTCAGCGTCTATTTCATCGGCACGCTGATTCTGGTGGGCAGCGCCGATTGGCGTCTAGCCGTTCCCCTGGTGGTGTGGCTTGCCGGCTACATCCTGCTGCTGCGCATCTTCGTGCCGATCATGGGGCGTGTCTCCCAGGCCCAGGCCGATGCCCGCTCGCGCATGACCGGCAGCATCGTCGACAGCTACAGCAACATTCAGACCGTCAAGCTGTTCTCCCATGCCCAGCGGGAAGCCGCCTTCGCCAAAGAGAGCATGAGCGGTTTCCTGGTGACCGTGCACCGCCAGATGCGGCTGGTGACGGGGCTGTACGGCCTGCTCTATCTGCTCAACGCGCTGCTGGTGTTCAGCGTCGGCTGGCTCTCGCTCAACCTCTGGTTGAGCGAGGCTGTCAGCGTCGGTGCGGTCGCCGTGGCGTTGGGGCTGGTGATGCGGCTGTGGGGCATGTCGCAGTGGATCATGTGGGAGGTCTCGGCGCTGTTCGAGAACATCGGCACGGTGCAGGACGGCATGGCGACGCTGTCACTGCCGCGCCGGATCGAGGACGAACCAGGCGCGAAGCCGTTGGCCATCGGCCGCGGCGAAATCGCCTTCGACCGCATCCGCTTTCACTACGGCAAGGGCGGCGGCGTCATCGACGATCTCTCGCTGACGATCCGTCCCGGCGAGAAGATCGGCCTGATCGGGCCGTCGGGCGCAGGCAAGTCGACCCTGGTCAATCTGCTGCTGCGATTCTACGACCTGGAGGGTGGGGCGATTCAGATCGACGGGCAGGATATCGCCGAGGTGACGCAGGAGAGCCTGCGCGCGCAGATCGGCATGGTCACCCAGGACACCTCGCTGCTGCACCGCTCGGTGCGCGACAACCTTCGCTACGGTCGTCCCGACGCCACGGACGAGATGGCGTGGCAGGCGGCCGAGCAGGCTCACGTGGCGGATTTCATCGAATCGCTCCACGACGCCGAGGGTAAGGGAGGCTTCGATGCCCACGTGGGGGAGCGCGGCGTCAAGCTCTCCGGCGGCCAGCGTCAGCGCCTGGCCATCGCCCGCGTGATGTTGAAGGATGCGCCGATCCTGATTCTCGACGAGGCGACGTCGGCACTCGACTCCGACGTCGAGGCTGCGATTCAGGAGAATCTGGACCGGCTGATGGAGGGCAAGACGGTGATCGCCATCGCCCATCGCCTCTCCACCATCGCCGCCATGGATCGACTGGTGGTCATGGAGCGCGGCCGCATCGTCGAAGCGGGCAGCCACGCCGAACTGATTCGCCAAAACGGCCTCTATGCACGGTTATGGCGTCGCCAGTCCGGCGGTTTTCTGGACGCGGAAGATGCACTCCCGTCAGCCCACGAGACGAGCTGACGCTAGTCGCTAGTCGCTAGTCGCTAGTCGCTAGTCGCTAGCGCCAGGCTGAGCGGCTATCGATGCCGATGCCGCTTTCGAGCGCGCCGGGAGCCCCGCGACACCGAACAGTGCCGAATCGCTGCTACCGGCCTGAGGAATAACGCTAAAGGTGCCATCGGTCTCCAGCACCACGGCGTGCACGCTCTCGACATCGGCGATGCCGTTCTCCCGAATGGCCGCCATGACCTCGGCTTCGACCACGCGTTCGCGGCGCAGGGTCTCGTGGCGATACTGACCGTCATAGAGCAGCAATGTCGGCTGTGACTTGACCAGATTCTTGACCTCGCGCGAGCGCACCGAGGAGAAAGTGATGGCGAACTGCAGCAGCACGATGACCAGGAACGCCGTGATGCTCTGCGCCAGCGAGACCTGCGTCGAGACCAGTGCCGTCGACAGCGTCGAACCCAGCGCGATGGTGACCACGAAGTCGAAAGCGTTCCACTTCGACAGCGTGCGCTTGCCGGACAGGCGAATGATGGCAATCAGAACCAGATAACTGATGATCCCGACGATGATCGTATGGACGATCGGATGCATGAAGAGGCTCCTGATCAGGCAGTGGCAAAGAAGCTGTCAGCGTAGGCGCCGCTGGCCGATAGAGCCAGCCATCTCGGCTCGCCGGTGTCGCGCTGGTCAGCTCGCCAGCTTCAACCCCACCACCGCCGCGACGATCATCCCCACGAAGGCGAGCCGTAGCGGCCGTCGCGATTCGCCCCACAGCAGCATGCCCATCAGCGTACTGCCGAGCGTGCCAATGCCGGTGAAGATGGCGTAGGCCACGCCCATGTCGATCGAGCGCATGGCGATGGACAGCAACCCCAGCGAGCTGCCGAAACCAATGACGAGCAGCGCCAGACCCGGCAGGCGCTGCCCTCGATTGATCCGGTCGAACCCGGCGACGCCGACGATCTCGAAACCGCCGGAAGCGAGCAGCGCCAGCCAGTGAAGTGTCGTGGCGTCCATCAGTCGCTCACCTGCTGTAGCCCGATCACGCCGACCAGCAGCAGCAAGATGAACGCCAGCACCGGCCAGTGAAAGGCGACGTCAAAGAACAGCCAGTCGGCAATGGCTGTACCCACGGCACCCAGACCGACGAATACCGTATAAACGGTGCTCGTCGGCATGGTGCGGACGGCAATCGATGCCAGCCACAGGCTGACGACCGCCAGCGCCACGGTCATCGCCCAGGTCGGTACCGAGTCGGCATGTTTGAGCCCACTGGCCCAGCCGACCTCGGCCAGACCGGCGAGCGGGAGAATCATCCATTGGGGCTGAATCATGACTTGACCGTCTGCTGGAAATGAGACTAACTAACGGTCGTTAGTTTACTCATCCCTATAGAACTCGGCAAGCTACGCCCCTCCAGACTCACCGGAAGACGACCTTTGAACACCCGTGACCGCCTCAAACAGATCGGCCTCTCGTTGTTCGCTCGCCACGGCTACGAAGGGACGACGCTGGCGCAGATCGCGACTGCCGCCAGCATCAAGAAGCCGTCGATCTACAACCATTTCGACAGCAAGGCGGCGCTGTTTCTGGAACTGTCCCGCGACGCCGACAACGACATGATCGCACTGATCGATGCCAGTCTCGCGGACATGGCAGAGGCGCCGTTCGAGCAACGGCTGCGCCATCTGCTGCAGCAGTGCGCCACGTTTGCCTATCGCGAGCACCAGGGCGTGTTCTACAAGCGCTTCCTGCTGTTTCCCCCGCTGGACCTCATCGCCGAAACCGAGGCCATCACCGCAAAGGGCGAATCCCGGATCGATCGGCGTCTCGTCGAATTCGTGCAGGAGGGTCGCCGACTCGGCGCACTACGCTCGACGTTGGCCGACGCCCACTTCATTGCCGCGTTCTATTGCGTCGTCGATGGCCTGCTCTCGGAGACGTTCATGTACGAAAGACACGAACTGGAGCGCCGATTCGAAGGCATCTGGTCGGTGTTCTGGATGGGGGTCAAGACTGGCTGATCAGACAGACTGATCAGCCACCCTGCGGCTTGCGGTAGGCCTGGTAGCAGTGTCGGTTGCGCTCGAGAGCGATCAGGGAGTGGGTCGTCAGGCCGGGGATATCGGCGAGTTCCAGCCCGTCGAGCGCGGCGATCGTATCCGGGGGACAGCCGTTGCGTGGAGGAATATCGTTCCAGCCCAACAGGAAAACGCCGCCAGGTTTGAGGCAGGCCGTCGCGCCGGCGAAGGCCGCTTCCACCGCATTGGGCTCGTCGAGCCCCCACCCCAGCACGCCGTTGCAGATCACGGCATCGAGGCTTTCCGCCGCGACGTGATCGGCAATGTCGGCCATGTTGGCGACGAGATGCGGATCCCCACCGAACGCCGCCTTGGCCGGATCGATCTCCATGGTCGTGACGCGCTTGCGGGGCAGCAGTTGGGGGTAGTGTCGCGTGTACCACGCGCACCCCACGAGTAGAACACTCTCGACCGCAGAATCCTGATCCAGCGCGGGCAGCACGACGTCCTCGAGCAGGCGTCGATCGCCGTAGCGATAGCGCAATACCCAACCACTCTTGTCGATCGTGCCCAGCATGCGGGCGGCGGTACGGTAGAGATCGGCCTTCGCGGGCATCCAGTCACGTCCTTGTCGCGGCAGTCACAACGTTCGGATCTCTATCTAAGCGTGTTAGCTGCCACGAGACAATAGCGACCGATACCGTCGGGACTCAGCCTGCGCGCTGCTCCCGCGTCTTCTTGATCAGGTCGTAGGCATTGCTGATCTCGCTGGTACGCTCCTTGGCCATTTCGCGCATGCTTTCGGGAAGCCCCTTGCCGGCCAGCTTGTCGGGGTGATTCTCGCTCATCAGCTTGCGATAGGCGCGCTTGAGCTCGGCGTCCGTTGCCTCCTCGGAGAGCCCCAGCACGCGGTAGGCGTCTTCCAGCGACTGGCCGCTGCTCGCGCCGCCGGCGCCCTGATGGGCCCCGCCACGAAGCATCGCCTCGATCTGCTGAATTTCGGCCTCGGAGAAGCCGAGCCCTCGCGCCACCCGCAACAGCATCTCGTGTTCGGCAGGATGCATCTCGCCGTCGGCGGCGATGGCCGCCAGCTGCACCTGCAGGAATACCTGCAGCAGGGCACGCTGGCTCCCGGCAACCTGCCGGATCTTGGCCACCTCGGCATCGAGATCGAATTCGGGCTCCTTGCCGCGATTGAACGCGGCTTTTGCACGCTCGCGCATCTCGCCGCTCAAATTGAGCCGATCGAACAGCATTTCCGCCGTGCGAATTTCATCCTGGGTGATGTGGCCGTCGACCTTGCACACGCAGCCCATCACCGCGAAGGTCGATTCGAGGAACTGATGCTGGATATTGACGACGCGCCCCAGCAGCGAGCTGCGCAGCTTGCGGCTGACCCACCAGCCGATGGCAGCACCGATCAAGAGTCCCGGCAACTTGCCGAAGAGATAGCCGATGACGGCGCCGATCAGAATCGCAATTGACATGAAAATCCTATCAGTCGTTGTTGGTGTTGAGTCGGATACGAATGGCCGCTTCGATGCCATCGGCATCCAGACCGCAATCGCGCAGTAGTTCGGCCGGTTTGCCATGTTCGACGAAGGCGTCGGGAATTCCCAGGTTGAGCACCTGAACCTGGACTCCCTCGGCCGCCAGCAGCTCGTTGACCGCGCTGCCGGCACCGCCAGCGACCACGTTCTCCTCGAGCGTAACTAGCAGATCGTGGGCTTCGGCCGCCGCCAGAATAGCCTCGCGATCCAGCGGTTTCACCGAACGCATATTGAGATGCGTGGCATCCAGACGTTCGGCGACGTCCTCCGCCGGCGTATTCAGGCTGCCGAAGGCCAATAGTGCCACGCGCGGGGCCTGTTCTGCCGTCGCTTCACGACGTCGCTCGGCCTTGCCGATGGGCACTCGCGCCTCGAGGGTCCGAGGAATATCGCTGCCCGGGCCGGTACCGCGCGGGTAGCGCACGGCGGCAGGGCCATCGTGATAATAGGCGGTGGAAAGCATCGCCCGGCATTCGGCTTCGTCCGCCGGGGCCAGAATGATCATACCCGGCACGCAGCGCAGAAAGGAGAGATCCAGCGCGCCGTGGTGCGTCGGGCCATCCTCTCCCACCAGTCCGGCACGATCGATGGCGAAGGTCACATCGAGATGCTGCACGGCAACGTCATGGATCAACTGATCATAGCCGCGCTGCAGGAAGGTCGAGTAGATCGCCACCACCGGCTTCATCGCCTCGCAGGCCATGCCGGCCGCCAGCGTCACCGCGTGCTGCTCGGCGATCGCCACATCGTAGTAGCGCTCGGGATAGATCTGCGAGAAGCGGATCAGATCGGAGCCCTCGCCCATCGCCGGCGTGATTCCGATCAGCCGTGGATCCTCGGCCGCCATGTCGCACAGCCAGTCACCGAACACGTTGCAGTACTTGCGTGGTTTGAAAGCCGGTGCTGGCGTCTTGTCGACTTGGCTCGTGGGCGGAGTATTCGAATCCATCTCAGGTGGCGCAGGCGGCGTCTTTTCCAGCTTGGTGATCGCGTGAAAGCCGATCGGATCGGCCTCTGCCGGGCGAAAGCCACGCCCCTTGCGGGTCCGAACGTGGAGAAACTGCGGGCCGTCGAGATCGCGTACCGCTTCCAGCGCCTGATTCAGCGCGCCAAGATCATGACCATCGATCGGCCCGAGATAGTTGAACCCCATCTCCTCGAACAGGGTTGCCGGGCTGATCATGCCCTTGACATGCTCTTCGGTGCGGCGGGCGAATTCCAGCGCCCCGGGCAGATGCGACAGCACTCGCTTGCCGTTCTCGCGCATGGCGGCATACGGCTTGCTGGTCAGAATCCGGGTCAGGTAGCTCGCCATGCCGCCGACGTTTTCCGAGATCGACATCTCGTTGTCGTTGAGCACCACCAGCAGATTGGCGTTGACGTGGCCGGCATGCGCCAGTGCCTCGAACGCCATGCCCGCCGTCAACGCGCCGTCGCCGATCACCGCGCAGACACGGCGCTTTTCGCCCTTGGCTCGAGCACTCAGGGCCATGCCCAGCGCCGCCGAGATCGAGGTGCTCGAATGGCCCACGCCGAACGTGTCGAAGGGCGATTCCAAACGCCGCGGAAACGCGGCCAGGCCGCCGTACTGACGAATGCTCGCCAGCGTCTCGCGCCGACCGGTCAGAATCTTGTGCGGATAGGCCTGGTGGCCGACGTCCCAGACCAGGCGGTCGTGAGGCGTTTCCAGCGCGCGATGCAGCGCCACGGTCAATTCGATCACGCCAAGACCGGCGCCGAAATGGCCGCCGCTGCAGCCCACGCTGTAGAGCAGATAGGCGCGCAGCTCGTCGGCGACCTGACGCTGTTGCGCCAGCGACATGCCGCGCAATCCCTCGGGTGACTCGAGCGTATCGAGCAGCGGTGTCAGCGGTCGCTGGGTGGGAATCTCGTCGAACAGCTTCATAGACATGTCATTACCGGTCAGTGATCGCGATCGATCATGAATCGAGCCAGCGCCGCCAATGGCTGGCCGGCCTCGCCCAGCGGCTCGAGCGACGCGAGCGCATCGTCGAGCAGCTCGCGAGCGCGGTTCTGCGCCTGCGCGACGCCGAGCAGGGCGGGATAGGTAGGTTTGTCGCGACGGGCGTCGGCACCGGAAGTCTTGCCCAGCGTCTGGGTATCGCCGGTGACATCGAGCACGTCGTCGTGAATCTGGAAAGCCAGCCCCATGGCCGAGGCGAAACGGTCCAGCGCCGCGACCCGTGGGTCGGATTCTTCCACCGCGACCAACGCACCGAGACGCACCGAGGCGCGGATCAACGCGCCTGTCTTGTGCTGATGCATCGCCTGCAGCGCCGCGAGATCCATTGGCGCGCCGACGGCGCCCAGGTCGATGGCCTGCCCGGCCGCCATGCCATCGCGGCCGGCCGCTCGGGCGAGCGTGGTCACCATCGCCCCCAGACGCGGGTGCGGCCGGGAAGCCAGCGCTTCGAATGCCAGCGTCTGCAGCGCGTCCCCGGCCAGAATCGCCAGCGGCTCGTCGAACGCGCGGTGCACCGTGGGCCGGCCGCGACGCAGATCGTCGTCGTCCATGGCCGGTAGGTCGTCATGGACCAGCGAATAGGCGTGGATCATCTCGATCGCCGCCGCCGGGGCGTCCAGGGCATCGTCCTCGGCGCCCAACGCCCGCCCGGCAAGATAGACCAGTACCGGGCGCAGACGCTTGCCGGTTCCCAGCACGCTGTAGCCGATGGCATCGTCGAGGGCGGCGCAGGCGCCATCCTGGCGGTTCAGCCAACCGGCCAGCACATGCTCGCTGCGCGAGCGCACGGCGTCGATCGCCCCCTCGGCGCGCGGCGTCTCAACGCTCATCGTTCGGCGCCTGAGCGTCAAACGGCGCGGCCTGCAGCGTCCCGTCACCCTGCTCGAGCAGCGCCTGCACCTTGAGCTCGGCGCTGTCGAGACGCTGCTGGGCATCCCGCGTCAGCCGGATACCGCGCTCGAATGCAGTCAGCGACGCCTCCAGCGTCAACTCGCCGGATTCGAGCCGGGCCACCAACGTCTCGAGTTGATCCAGCGTCGCGGCAAAGTCCTGGGAAACGTCCTGGGAAACGTCCTCGGCAACGTCCGTGGAACCGGTCTGCGTAACGTCCTGTTCGGCCATCTTGTCGGGCATGGGACTCTCATGTCAGCGCTCGGCGGCATCCCTACGGGGCCGGAGCGTTCTTCGAGGCGCGAGCATCAACCTCGTCGCGCCGGTTCGGAAATAACGTCCAGTATACACCGCCGCCGGGGGGGGTCGTCTGCCCTTGGCGGCAAATCCGGCCGCCGTGTCGCCATGAAAAAGCCTCACTGTTGGCAGGCCACTGCAAGCGCTCGGCCCACAAACCGCAGAACTCTTAACATGGATCAACTTGAGCGCTTTTAACGAGATTTTTCCGACCAATCGATGCATTTTCAATAGATGGCGACTGGAAAACCTGGCCATGGCTTCTAGCCTTGAGCTGTACGACCTTTAAATACCCAGCCTTGAATCACCCGGCCTTGAAACCACTGGTCTTGAGCCATCGCGATCCGCTCACCGGGTCATCAGGGAAGCCAATGTCACCGCAAGGAGCATCATCATGAAAGCACTGGTCTATCATGGCAGCCGCGACGTTCGCGTCGACAACGTACCCGAACCGACGATCGAACAGGACGACGATATCGTCCTGCGCGTCACCGCCACGGCCATCTGTGGTTCCGACCTGCACCTGTATCGGGGCGCGATGCCGGCCACCGAACCCGGCGATATCTTTGGGCACGAATTCATGGGCGTCGTCGAGGAAGCCGGCTCTGCGGTCACCAGCGTCAAGAAAGGCGATCGAGTCGTCGTACCCTTCGTGATTGCCTGCGGCAGCTGCTTCTTCTGCCAGCACGCGCTTTATGCCGCCTGCGAGACCACCAATCCCGATGACGGCGGCGCGCTCAACAAGAAATCGATTCCCGCACCGGCGGCGCTGTTCGGTTTCTCGCATATGTACGGCGGCGTTCCCGGCGGGCAGGCCGAGTACGTGCGCGTGCCGCAGGCCAATACCGGGGCGTTTGCCATTGCCGACGGGCTCGACGACGAACAGGTGCTATTCCTGTCCGACATCCTGCCCACCGGCTATCAGGCGGTGCTGAACGCCGGCGTCACGCGGGGGTCGAGTGTTGCCATTTTCGGTGCCGGCCCGGTGGGGCTGCTGTCGGCCGCCTGCGCCAGGATGGAAGGCGCCGAACGCATCATCATGGTCGACAACCAGGGCTACCGGCTCGATTTTGCCAAGCAGGCCTACGGTGTCGAGACGCTCAATTTCGATCAGGTCGACGATGTCGCCGAGGCGATCATCCAGATGACCGACGGCCATCGTGGCGTGGATGCGGTGATCGATGCGGTGGGCTACGAAGCCAAGGGGCATGGCGGCAAACTGCCGGCGATGGGCAACTTCGAAGTCGAAAGCAGTGATATCGCCCTGCATCAGTGTCTGGCGGCCGTGCGCCGTGGCGGCAATATCAGCATCCCCGGTGTCTACGCCGGTGCCGTCGACGGTTTTCTGATCGGCGATTTCTTCGACAAGGGGCTGACCATGAAAGGCGGCCAGACCCACGTCCACCATTACCTGCCCAAACTGCTCGAAGCCATCGAGCAGGGCACGCTCAAACCCGAGACGATCATCAGCCATCGCATGACGCTGGATCAGGCTGCCGACGGCTATCGGATGTTCGATGACAAGCAGGACGACTGCCGCAAGATCGTGCTGACGCCCTGAACCGCATCCTGGAAGACGGCTCAACGCCTCCGCTTGCGGGGGCGTTTTCGCGTCGTCGTTTTCACGCCAGCATGACGAGCCAAAGCGCCACCTCGGATGCATTCGCCTCACGTTGAAGCCGCGTCATTTTCATTCTGTCGAGCGACGCTTATGGTACTCTATGCGCCCGCTCGCGACGCCGAGACGGAGGCTTGCTGCCTCGTCCAGGCCCCGCCTGCCGGTCTTTTCCCATGAGCGCGCCGCCACATTTGCTGCCGCCGCGACAAGCCGATGAAGAAGGTTGATCCACCAATGGCCAAGACGTCTCTGGACAAGAGCAAGATCAAGATCCTCCTGCTCGAGGGCATCCACCAGTCCGCCGTGGATACGTTGTTGAACGCGGGTTACACCAACTTCGAAACGCTCTCCACGTCGCTCACCGAAGAGGATCTGATCGAGAAGATCCGCGACGTGCACTTCATCGGCATCCGTTCCCGAACCCAGCTCACCGAACGCGTCTTCGCCGCGGCCGAGAAACTGACCGCCGTCGGCTGCTTCTGCATCGGCACCAATCAGGTCGATCTCGATGCGGCGCTCAAGCGTGCGATTCCGGTGTTCAACGCGCCTTATTCCAACACGCGTTCGGTGGCCGAGCTGGTGTTGGCCGAGACGATCATGCTGCTGCGTGGCATTCCCGAGAAGAACGCCCGCGCGCACCAGGGCGGCTGGTTGAAGTCCGCCAAGAACTCGCATGAAACTCGCGGCAAGACGCTGGGGATCGTCGGCTACGGCAGCATTGGCGCCCAGCTCTCGGTACTCGCCGAATCGCTCGGCCTCGACGTGCTCTACTACGACGTGGTGACCAAGCTGGCGATGGGTAACGCGCGTCAGGTGGGAAGTCTCGAGGAGCTGCTGGCGCGGGCCGACGTGGTCAGCCTCCACGTGCCGGACCTGCCCTCGACGCGCTGGATGATCGGTGCCGAGCAGATCGCGCTGATGAAGCAGTCCGGCATCCTGATCAACGCCTCCCGCGGTTCGGTGGTGGATATCGACGCGCTGGCCGATTCGCTCAAGAGCGGCAAGCTGCTGGGCGCGGCCATCGACGTGTTTCCGGTCGAGCCCAAGGGCGCCGAAGAAGAGTTCACCTCGCCGCTGCGCGGACTCGAGAACGTGATCCTGACCCCGCACATCGGCGGCTCCACGCTGGAAGCGCAGCAGAACATCGGCATCGAAGTCGCCGAGAAGCTGGTGACCTACTCCGACAACGGCACCACCATCACCTCGGTCAACTTCCCCGAAGTGGCGCTGCCGTCACATCCGGACAAGCATCGTCTGCTGCACATTCACGAGAACGTGCCCGGCGTGCTGTTCGAGATCAACCGGGTGCTCTCCGAAGACGGCATCAACATCGCCGGCCAGTTCCTGCAGACCAACGACAAGGTCGGCTACGTCGTCATCGACGTCGACAAGGCCTACGGCAAGCAGGCGTTGGAAGCGCTCAAGCAGGTAGAGCACACCCTGCGTCTGCGCGTGCTCTACTCCGAGAGCGATTATCAGGCCTGACCTGGACTTTTCTGACACGCAGGTTGATGACGCAGAAAGCCGCCTACGGGCGGCTTTCTGCTATGGCGGTATAACGGCATGACGGCGAGCAAACGGTAAGCGTTTACGGCAGTTCGCCGGATCCATTCTGACCGCGCGAGGCGTCCGCCGGGTTGCTGGTGGGGCCATTTTGAGGCACTCCGGGCTCGACCTCGCGCTGTCCATCGTTGTAGCGATTGAATGTGCAGCCGCCGATCAGGGACAGCAGGACCAGAGCGCCGACAAACGGGATGAAAACACGCATAACGTTTCCTTGAATCATCGTTGTATCAACTCGAGTGTCTCGAGTCATAGTGGACGGCGGCGATACTCGGTCGCCGCTCTCGTGTTGCCAACCTCGACGCGCAAATCTCCGCGTCAGAAGTCGATGCCGATACCAGCATAGACCGTTCGCCCCGGTGCCGGCTCGAAGTAGCGATCGTTATTGGCGTTGATACGCACATTGGCGTAGTGCTCGATATCGAACAGGTTGCGAACACCGCCGTAAAGCTTGAGCACGGTGTCGCCACCCAGGCGCCAGCCGTCGCCGCCGCGCAGGTTGACCAGCCAGTAGTCGCCGACATCCACGTCGTTGGCGTTGTCCGCCACCATGTCGCCGACGTACTGGGTTTCGAGCGCGGCAAAGCGCTGTCCCAGCCCCTGCCACGTCAGGCGATTGACCCAGGTCTGCTCGGGCAGGCCGGGAATGCGATTGCCGCTGTAGTCGTCCGCCTCACCGTCGTAGCTATCGAATTCGTACTTGGCCAGCGTCAAGGCGCTGTCGATTCGCCAGCTCGGATCGAACTGCCAGCCCAGCGCAACCTCGAGTCCGTCACGATCGCTGTCGCCGGCGTTGTCGTAGAAGGTGCGGCCGTCGTCGCCCTCGTAGGGCACCAGCTCGTCGCGGACGCGCACCGAAAACAGCGCTACGTCGTAGTCGAGCCCGTTGTCGAAGTTGCCGCGCAGGCCGATTTCCCGATTCCAGGACTTCTGCGGTTCGATATCCGGATTGAAGCCGCCGATACCCGCCGGATTGGCGAACTCGGAGAAGGTCGGCGTCTCGTAGGCGGTTCCGGTATTGACGTAGACCTGATGGTTGCGACGATAGCGGTAGCTCAACCCGGCCGAGCCGCTCCATTCGTGGAATACGCGGTCGCCGCTGTTGTCGCCGTCGCTGAGATAGTCGTCGTCGATATCCAGATCGACCCGGTCGTAACGACCGCCCAGCGACAGCGTCCAGCGCTCGGTAAGATCGAGATCGCCCTGCAGAAAGGTACCCACCGACGTGGCGGTCTGGGTTTCATCGGCGACCTTGCCAGTGACGTCGCCATTGAAGGCGACGTTCTGGCGACCGCGATCGTCTTCCTGGCGCGCCAGATCGACGCCGGCCACATAGCGCAGCGGCATGTCGCCCAGGCTCAACGTCTGATGATATTCGGCACTGCCGCCGTAATAGTCACGGTCGTAGTCGATCAGGCTATCGCCGGGGTAGGGCAACTGCTGCTCGAAATCGCGCTGGAGGTAGAACCCCTTGAGGTAGAACTCGCCCGGCCCCGCCGACAGATCCTCGTACTGAAGCCCCAGCACCTGCTGATCGACGCTCTGGCCGGTGTCGTACTCCTCGGTAAATGCGCCCGCCTGATCGCGATCTTCGTGGACCTGTTCGCGGGTCAGCCCGCCCGGATCTTCCGAACGAGGGTTGTCGAGCAGATTGACGATCGCCGTCAGCGCCCGGTCACTGCCCAGTTCGCGGCGCAGCTTGGCGTTGAGCAGGTATTTCTCGGTCGAACTGTGATCGCGATAACCGTCGACGTTGAGCGCGGAGACGCTAACATGATGCGACCACGGGCCGTTCACGCCGCCGTTGCTGACAGCATACTTCTGATAGCCGTCACTGCCGCCTTCCATGCGAATGTGACTGCCCGGATCGTCGCTGCCATCGGCGGTGGTGACGCTGATCACGCCACCGGCGGCGTTGCCGTACTGCACCGCCGCCGGCCCGCGAATCACCTCGATGCGCTCGGCGCTGTCGAGATCGATGGCGTCGAGCTGCGCCTGCCCGTCCGGCAGGGTGTAGGGAATTCCGTCGACGATCACCGTGATGCCGCGCACCCCAAACGGCGCCCGCGCGCCGAAGCCGCGAATGGAGACGCGCTGGCCCTGGGCGAAGTTGTCGCGATTCTGCAGGAACACGCCGGGCACTGTGACCAGCGACTCATCCAGCCGAACCCGCTGTTGGCCCTGCTGGATCTCGTCACGCTCGACGACCGACACGGCGGCCGGCGTGGCGTAAAGCTCGCGAGAAAGCCGGGGCGCGGTGACTTCGATCACCGGCTGCGCTTGTGCCTGCGAACTCGTGGAAGACGGTGCCGAGGCTGGGGGCGTCGAGGCGGATTGCGCCAGCGCCGCGCCGGGCGTGGCGACGCCCAGACATAGCGCCGTCGACAGATAACGGAATTTCATGGCGTTCCCTGCAATGAGAATGTCACCGCTTTTCCAGCGGTTTTGAATCGATGATATCGAGTGCGGAGCCCTATTCTTGCGCCGCGATGCCACCACCGCAAGACAAAGCCCGTTTGCAGCCGGAATTGGCGAGAATCCGCGACCTTGACCATGCTGGAGATTCGAAAATCTCTACCTTCGCAGCAATCCGGCATTGAGCAAGGAGGCTTGACCATGGATCTGGCTATTCGCGGCAAGACAGCGCTGATCACGGGCGCTCAGAGCGGTATCGGTCTGGCAACGGCAAGACAGCTGGCCGCCGAAGGCGTCAATCTGATTCTCAGCGATCTCGATGCAGACGCCCTCGCCCAGGCTGCCAGCGAAATCGATGGCGATCCGCTCTGTGTCATCGCCGACGTGACCCATCAGGAAGAAGTCGATGCGCTGGTTCGCCAGGGAGTCGAGCGCTTCGGTGCGGTCGACATCGTCGTCCACACGGCAGGCGTCACCGGCGCCAAGGGCGATCCGCTGGAACTCAGCGACGACGATTACCGCGACGCCTGGGAGATCGATTTCTTCTCGGCGGTGCGACTGGCGCGAGCGACGATTCCGACGATGCGCGAGCGCGGCTGGGGCCGCTTCATCTGCATCACCTCGGAAAACACCGTTCAGCCCTACTGGGAAGAAGCGGTCTACAACACCGCCAAAGCCTCGCTCAGCACGTTCATCAAGAATCTCTCCTACCAGGAAGCCGCCCATGGAGTGCTCTGCAACACCGTGGCCCCAGCCTTCATTGCGACTCCGATGACCGACGGCATGATGAAACAGCGCGCCGAGCAACTCGGCTGTTCCTTCGAACAGGCGATCGAAAGCTTTCTCGAGGAAGAACGTCCCGGAATCGTCGCCAAACGCCGTGGCGAGGTCGAGGAAGTGGCTTTCGTCATCGCCATGCTGGTGTCGCAGCACGCCTCGTTCGTCAACGGCAGCAACGTTCGTGTCGACGGGGGCTCCGTCATATCGGTTCAGAACTGAACCGGCGGAGATGACGGCATGGAGCAAACGAGAAACGGGGCCGAGGCCCCATTTTTTGATTTCGCGATCATGCGGCGATCACAAATTATAGACCAGCGAGACACCCGTGGTGGTATCGGTCTGACTGGAAGCGCCCGGCGGCGGGTTGTCGTTGAACTCGACCTCGTAGGACACCTTGAGCGACAGCGTATCGTTCATCGCCACCGTCAGTGCCGTTTCCGAGCGGCCGATGATGTTCTCCTCCGAGGCCTCGGTCGCCAGCGCTTGCGAGAACTTCGACGTCTCGGAGAATTGCCAGTCGTAGTCCAACCCGGCGTAGAGCAGGCCGACGTTGTCATGGCCGCCCTCTTCATACTCGTCGTGGCGTACACCCGGGCCCGCTTCCACGGTCAGCGATTGCGGCGGACCGATGAGCAACTGTCGCCCGTAGCCGCCAACCAGGGTCGACTGAGAGTCGTAACCCGAGAAGCGGTCCTTGTCCCAGCGGGCCAGGCCAAACAGATAGTTGTAGGTGGAGAGGTTGTAACGCGTGCGCCCGGCGACCAGATACTCCTCCGCCGAGGTCTCGTCATCGTCACTGGCGCTCCTCGCGCTCAGCTGCAGATTGTAGGACCAGGGCGCGTTGAACCAGGTCATGTCCGCTCCGGCAAGCAGGCTCTCGCTATTACTATTGCCGCTGATCTTGTGATAGCCGAGCTCGGCCGTGCCCTCGAAAGGCTTTTCCGCCGTGGCCGGATTCTTCATGACATCCAGCTCCTCGAGCTGTGCCTGAGCCAGCCCGGCACAGGTCAGGCTCGTGATTCCCAAGCCAGTGACCATGAGCGCTTTCAGCCGCTCTGAAACTCCTTGAGCGGGCGTTCGTCCTTGATGAGTCACACTATCGCCTCTTGTGGCAGTCGAGATACGCCATACGTCGAGTTGACGTCAGCACTTTGCATTAGACTTAACCCACGGCAAGGAAACAACCAAACAGCGTTTTGATTCACATTTCCCATCCTGGCATCGAGCTCGGCCCAACCCGATCCGGCTCGAAAGACAGGCATAAAAAAGGCGAGCCAAATGGCTCGCCACAACAACTTCCGTCAATGATTCGTTAGGTCTCATCCCGACGGAAGAGCGCTCGGGAAATGAACCGCGCAATCGCCGAGTCGGCTTGCCGCGCGCTTCATCCTGAATGTCGGCACCGATAACGAGACCCGCCCGTTACCGAATGCTCACGAACGCCAAGTTAAGCGAGCAACGGCCGGCCGTCAATATTTATGGAAACCATTTCCACTTTTTTAATTGCCGAAGCGACAGCCGCTCAGAACCAGGTCTCCAGCACTTCCATAACCGCCAGCTGCTCGTCGACCAGCAGCATGCGCCGCCACTTGTCGAAGGTCAGACAGGGATGCGAGGTGCCGAAAGCGATGACATCGCCAACGGCGATCTCGGCAGTCGTCGGCACCTCGAGAAAGACGTGCTGATCCATGATGTTTGTCGTTCGCCACCCGCTGATGTCGATCGGCGCCGCGTTCTCGCCATGCAGGGAATAGAGCCGTAGCGGCAGCGGCAGATCCGGCTCGTGGCCGATATCGCGCTTGCCCAGCGCAATGATCGCCAGACCCGGCTCGGGTAGCGACTGCACGTGGGCGAACACCTCGAGCGCCGGCTGTAGCTCGCCTTCGAGCTTGGGGTCACGAGCCTTGACCGCATCCATCGCGCCGGCATAGAGCTTGTGATCGTGCACCACGTAGCAGCCCGGTCGCAGCACCGGCGTGTAGTGTTCGCGCAGTTCTGCTAGGTCAAACGCCTCGGCGATCAGGTCGAACCATTTGGAACCGGAAGCGGTAACGATCGGCGCCTGACGTTTGAGCACACCGCTGGCCTGCAACGTGCGAACGGTGTCGACCAGCCGCTCACCGTAGGCGCGTACGGCCGCGACCTCGTCACCGCCGCCAATCATGCCTTCGTACCCTTCGATGCCCACCAGCGCCAGTGCCGGCTGCTCGGCAATGGCGGTTACCAGCGCGTCGACCTGCGAGGCAGTACGGCAGCCGCAGCGGCCGCCATCGATGCCCAGCTCGATCAGTACATTGAGCGTAAGACCTCGTGCGGCGAAGAACGCCCCCAGGTCGCGAACGTTATCCGCACCGTCGACCACGCAGTAGTAATCCAGCCCTGCCTCGATGGCGTCCGCGACCAGCGCCATGTTGGGTCGCCCCACCAGTTGATTGACCATCAGCACCCGGTCGATGCCGTGAGCATGCGCCGCCACCGTCTGCACTGCCGTCGCCAGCGTGACGCCCCAGGCCCCCGCTTCGATCTGACGTTTGAACAGCTTGGGTGCCATGGTCGTCTTGCCGTGAGGCGCGAGCTTGGCGCCGTGGTCGTCCGCGAAGCGCTGCATCCAGGCCAGATTGTGCGCCAGCGGCGCCTCGAAGATCGCCGCCGCCGGCAACGGGACGTCCATCAGCAGATTGGCGGGGGTCGAAAGCGGCGTGCCTTTCTGTTTCGCAGGAATCACAGCCCTTCCCGGAAACTTGATTGAGTCAGCCATTGGCGTCTTCTCCTGAAACAGATGTTGTGTTTGTGGAACGGAATCGGCAGTAGCACTTCGGGCCAGATACGTCGTCTGCGCCCTTTGGGGTATTTACTAACACACAAAATAAAAATATGTTAGCAACTAACACGTGCCGACTACTCATCGATTACCGAGACCAATGTGAGCCAGCAGATCGACATCCTGTCGCATATCACCGCCTGTCTGCCGAGTCTGCGGGAGGCGGAGAAGAAGGTCGCCAACCTGATCTTCGATGATATCGATTTCGTCGCGGAAGCGAGCATCGGCGAGATCGCCAGGCGCGCCGAGGTGAGCGATGCCAGCGTGACTCGTTTCGCCCGCGCGGTGGACTGCCGCAACGTGCGCGATCTCAAGACGCGCCTGACTCGGGCGCTGGCGGCCGGTCGCCGTTTTATCCAGGAAGCCAGCGAGGACGATGGACTGGGGGTGATCTACGACACCGCCGCCCAGACCCTGGCGCTCAATCGCACGCTGATGGAGCAGGCCGACGTCGAGGGCGCGGTGGCGATGCTCGACGATGCCCGCCAGATTCTGGTGTTCGGTGCCGGCGGCGGTTCGACGGTGATGGCGCAGGAGATGCAGTTCCGGCTGGTTCGTCTCGGCTATGCGATCAGCGCCTATCCCCAGTCGCTGTTGCCGCGCATGGTCGCCTCGACCCTGGAACCCGATGACGTCGTGGTGGCGCTTTCGGTCACCGGCTATACCCCGGAAATCGTCGAGGCGGCCGAGCTGGCTCGCCAGTATGGCGCTCGGGTGCTGGCCGTCACCGCGGCCGGTTCGCCGCTGGCCAAGGTCGCCAATATCACGTTGCCGCTGGCGGCCCGCGAGACCGACTACATCTATTTTCCGTCGTCGTCGCGCTACGCCATGATGGCCGCCATCGACATGCTGGCGCTTGGCCTGGCCTTGCGGCATCGCTCGCGCACTCGCGACAAGCTGCGACGACTCAAGATCACTCTCGATGCCCACCGCGGCGGCGACAACCGCCAGCCGCTGGGGGATTGAGCGCCCAGGAGCGCTCTCCGGGAACCATCATCCAGGAGTCACGATGTCCCACGATTTGTTGATTCGCCGCGCCAGCATCATCGACGGCAGCGGACGCGAGCCTTTCATCGCCGACATCGCGATCGACGACGACAGAATCGTCGCCATCGGCGATCTGGACGGCGAGGAGGCGGGAACGGTCATCGATGCCGAAGGGCTGATTCTCACCCCCGGCTTCATCGATGTGCATACCCATGACGACACCAATGTCATTCGCCAGCCGGAAATGCTGCCGAAACTGTCCCAGGGCGTCACCACGGTAGTGGTCGGCAACTGCGGCATCAGCGCCAGCCCCGTGCGGCTCTCCGGCGAAGTGCCGGACCCGATGAACCTGTTGGGTCGGGCGGAAGACTTCCGCTATCCGACTTTTGCCGCCTATGCCGAGGCGATCGCCAAGGCACAGCCGAGCGTCAACGTGGCGGCGCTGATCGGCCACACCAGCCTGCGCAGCCAGGTCATGGATCGCTTCGACCGGGCCGCCAGCGATGGTGAAATTGCCGCGATGCGCGAACAGCTGGAAATCGCGCTGGCCGAGGGCGCCGTGGGCATGAGCTCCGGGCTCGCCTACCGCAACGCCTATCACGCGCCCACGGCCGAGATGAATACGCTGGTCGAGGCCGTCGGCCGCGCCGGTGGCGTCTATACCACGCATCTGCGTGATGAGTTCGCGGGCCTCCCCGAGGCGATGGACGAGGCCTTCGCCACCGCCAGGCACGGCCAGGCACCGCTGGTGATCTCGCATCTCAAGTGCGCCGGCGCCGGCAACTGGGGCAACGCGCCCAAGGCGCTAGCCAAGCTCGACGATGCCGCGCTATCCCACGGCGTGCACTGCGACTGTTACCCCTACACCGCCGGCTCCTCGACGCTGGATCTGGGTCAGGTCACCGACGAGATCGACATTTTCATCACCTGGTCCGACCCGCATCCGGAGATGGCCCGCCAGCCGCTGAAGGCGATCGCCGAACAGTGGGAGCTGTCGCTGATGGACGCGGCCCGTCGTCTGCAGCCGGCCGGCGCGGTCTATCACAACATGAGCGAGGCGGACATGCGTCAGGTGCTGTCGCATCCGTTGTCGATGGTCGGCTCCGACGGCCTGCCCAACGATCCGCATCCGCATCCGCGGCTGTGGGGCGCGTTCCCGCGGGTACTGGCGCATTACAGTCGCGATCTGAAACTGCTGCCGCTGACCGAGGCGGTGCGCAAGATGACCGGGCTTTCCGCCGCCAACTTCGGCCTGACCGATCGCGGCGTGATCCGTGTCGGCGCCTTCGCTGATCTGGTGCTGTTCGACCTCGACACGCTCGAGGACACCGCGACCTACACCGTGCCGATCGCCAGGGCCGGCGGCATCGAGCTGGTCGTCGTCAACGGCGTGGTCAGCTATCGCCAGGGCGAGGCCAGCGAACATAGGGCCGGACGACTGCTGCGGCGTCAGGTCCGGCTGTCGGCCCGGCCTTCCCGCACCTCATCATGATTTTTACTCGAGTTACCCACCCGATCATTGAGACAACCCAGGAGAAAACCGTATGAGCATCAAACGTTATGGCGTCGAAGGCGGCGTCGGCACCGGTGGCCAGAAACTGCCCTTCGCCCGCGCCACCGAAGCGGCCGGCTGGCTGTTCGTCTCCGGCCAGACTCCGATGACCGACGGCGAAGTCGTCGAAGGCAGCATCGTCGAGCAGTCGCGGCTGGCGTTCGCCAACTGCCTGAAGATCGCCGAGGAAGCCGGCTACGGCGTGGAAGACGTGGTTCACGTCACCGCGGTGCTGACCGACGCGCGTTATTTCAGCTCGTTCAACAAGGTGTTCAAGGAAGTGTTTGGCGATCACCCGCCGGCGCGGATCTGCAGCGTTCAGGATCTGGTCGTCGACTGCAAGGTTGAGGTCGACATCAAGTGCTATCGCGCCGATCGCGCCTGATAAGCGCCTGCGCGTACATATCGCCCGAAAGTTGATCGAATGCGTTGAAGAGACGCTTTGGAACATCTGCAAGAAAGGTGGCCGCGCCCCGGCAAGGGCGCGACCGCAGTGAAAAACCCCATAGGCCATGACATTCCACACTGCTCCGGTCGCGGCAACGACCGGAACGACAATTATAAGAGGTCATTATGAACAGTCACGTTTTCCTCGGGACCTTTATCGCCTACGTGATCATCATGATCGCGTTCGGGTGGTGGGTTTCTCGCAACAGTCGCGGCAGCGGCGACGATTTCCTGCTCGGCGGACGTAGCGTCCCGATCTTTCTGACCATCGGCACCACGGTGGCAACCATGGTCGGTACCGGTTCCAGCATGGGCGCCGTCGGTTTTGGCTACGCCAACGGCTGGGCCGGCGCGCTCTACGGTATCGGCGGTTCCATCGGCGTGATCCTGCTGGCGTTGTGCTTCGCGCCGGTACGCCGCTTCCGCTTCATGACCATGAGCGAAGAGCTTTCCTACTACGTCGGCGCCAACCGTTGGGTGCGCAATATCGTCGCCGTGCTGATCTATATCGCCTGTATCGGCTGGCTGGGCGCGCATATCCTCGGCGGCGGGCTCTATCTGTCGTGGATGGCGGGGATCGATCTGACCACGGCGCGCATTCTGGTCGCGCTGGGCTTCGGTATCTACTGCGTGATCGGCGGCTACATGGCGGTGATCTGGACCGATACCGTGCAGGCCGTGATCCTGTTCGTCGGTTTCATCGTGATGGCGATCATCGCGCTGGTCGAGGTCGGCGGCTTCTCCGGTCTCGGCACCAACATGGACATCGCCTCCACCAGCTTCCTGGGTGTCGACAAGATCGGGGTAGTACCGGCCATCTCCCTTGCCGCCGTCATCGCCGTCGGCGTGCTGGCAACGCCCTCCTACCGCCAGCGGATCTACTCCGGCAATTCGGTCGGCTCGGTGCGCAAGTCGTTCATCATCACCGGCGTTCTCTATCTGTTCTTCTCGATCATTCCGGCGATCATCGGCATGGCGACCCATGCGCTGAACCCTAGCCTCGACAACAGCAACTTCGCTTTCCCGTTTCTGGCCACCGAGATTCTGCCGCTGTGGCTCGGCCTGCTGCTGCTGGTCGCCGGGCTATCGGCGACCATGTCCAGCGCGAGTTCGGATGCCATCGCTGGCGTCTCGATCCTGCTGCGCGACGTCTACGTGCTGTTCACCGGTCACACACCGTCGGCCCGCAAGGTCGTGGGCCTATCACGGCTGGCGCTGGTCGCCACCATCGGCCTGGCGCTGCTGTTCGCGCTGACCTCCAACAACGTCATCAGCTATATCACCAGCATGATCGCGACCGTAATGGCGGGGATGTTCGTATGTGGCGTACTGGGCCGATTCTGGCCACGCTACAACTGGCAGGGCGCCATCGCTACGCTGATCGCTGCGTCTGCCACGTCTCTGGCGGTGATCAACGTGGATAGCTGGACGGCCTTCTGGGGCAACCCCAGTATTCCGGCGGTGCTGGTCGCGCTGGTCGTTGGCGTCGTCGTCAGCCTGGTCACGCCGGCCTCCAAAGTGACTCCGGAGCAGGCGCTCAAGATCATCGATGACGAACGCGAGCGCATGGAGCTGGATGAAGATCCGGCTGCGGCGATCAGCGGCAGCAAATCGGTCTGAGCCAATGGCAAGATGATGCCTTCGACGCCCCGCTCTCTAGCGGGGCGTCGTCGTTCCATGTCATGCCATCAGCACCCGAATCGCCATCGGTCGCTCGTCGAGATTGTCCGAGCCGCCGCGGTCGACGACCAGAAACTCGCCTTCATGCTCCAGCACCGAATGGATCGCATGCCAGGTACCGGCGCGATAGTTGACGCCCTGGCGACCGTCGGTGACGAAGGCACAGACCCTCATCGGATCGATCTCGTATCCCGGCGGCGCCACCACGACGATGAAGCGCTCCTCGTGGAGCGGCATGAACGCCTGGCTGCCCAGCGGATGGCGCTCCAGCAGCTCGATCTCCAGCGGCAACGAGACCGGCTGGCTCACGAACACGCTGATCAGCGGTCGTGACGGCGCGTCCAGAATCTCCACCCGAGCCAGATCGTGATGTCGCTGGGTGCGCCCGTTGTTGATCGGGAAAGCGGCGCTGGTGCGCGCATCGATCACGTCCCCGAACGGCGCGAACGCCTCCGCCGTCAGGGGCCGCGCGGTCAATTCCATCATGATCTCTATTCCCCTTTGGTCAGTTTCAGATGTCGGCCGCAAATGTTGGTTTCGGCTTCCTGAATCCGGCTATCGTACACAAAACCCACCGATACCGTTTCTCGCACCGATAGAGTGCAGAGGAACAATATTTTGCGCCTTGATCATGCTCTGCCACTCATCATGAGCCTCTAAACCTGTTTAATGGTCTCTGTAGAGCGCGCTTTACCGAGATCCAGCGAACAGGTCCTTATGAAACCCCACGGCCTAACGCCTTGGTCTGCGACGTGATTATTCGTCGCCGACCGTCTCCTGCCCAATTGCGACAACCTTAGACCATCGTTAATGGCCAAAATGGCACACATCTTGTATACAAAAAATGTGATCACAATCACAAGACGGCCCCGCGGAGGGCACACGCCATGTCGCAACAACCTCCCGGCTACAGCGATCGGCTCTACAACGCCGACCTGGCGCCAACCACGCAGAACTGGAACTGGTACAACATCCTCGCTTTCTGGCTCTCCGACGTTCACAGCGTCGGCGGCTACGTGGTCGCCGCCAGCCTGTTCGCGCTCGGCCTGGCCGGTTGGCAGGTGCTGATCTCGCTGTTGGTGGGCATCTGCATCGTCCAGATCTTCGCCAACCTGATGGCGAGGCCGAGCCAGAAAGCCGCAGTGCCGTTCCCGGTGATCTGTCGGCTCTCGTTCGGTGTACTGGGCGCCAACATTCCGGCGATGATTCGCGGCCTGATCGCGGTGGTGTGGTACGGCATTCAGACGTTTCTCGCCTCCAACGCCCTGACCATCGTGATCCTGCGCCTGTTCCCCGGCATGGAATCGCTGGCCGGACCCAGCTTCCTGGGGCTCTCCTACCTGGGCTGGATCAGCTTCATGCTGCTGTGGTGTCTGCAGGCGATCGTATTCTGGCGCGGCATGGATTCGATCCGGCGCTTCATCGACTGGAGCGGCCCGGCGGTCTATCTGGTGATGTTCGCGCTCGCCGCCTGGCTGGTGTGGCAGGCGGGCTGGGCCAATATCAGCTTTACCCTGAGCGATATCCAGCTCTCTCCCGGCGAACAGCTGTGGCAGATGGTGATCGCGGCCGCCATCGTCGCCGGCTATTTTGCCGGCCCGACGCTCAACTTTGGCGATTTCACCCGCTATGCGCGCACCTTCGATGACGTCAAACGCGGCAACTTCTGGGGCCTGCCGGTCAACTTCCTGGTGTTCTCGGCGACCACGGTGATGATGGTCTCGGCGACGATTCCGGTATTTGGCGAGATGATCGACGACCCGATCGAGACCGTCTCGCGCCTCGACAACACCTTTATCGCCGTACTGGGGGCCGCGACGTTCGTGACGACGACCATCGGCATCAACATCGTCGCCAATTTCGTCGCCCCGGCGTTCGACTTCTCCAACATGGCACCGAGCAGGATCAGCTTTCGCACCGGCGGCTACATCGCCGCCGTCGGCTCGATCTTTCTGACCCCGTGGAACCTGTTCAGCAACCCGGAGATCATCCACTACACCGTCGATCTGCTGGCAGCGGCCATCGGCCCTCTCTACGGCATCCTGATCATGGACTACTACCGCATCCGCCGCGGGCATATCGATGTCGATGCCCTGTTCAGCGTCGATCCCGGCGGCCCCTACTGGTATCGCAACGGTTTCAATCCGGCGGCGGTGAAGGCGGTGATCGCGGCGAGCGTGATCGGCATCGTGATCAACTTCCTGCCGCTGGGCGATCTCGGGCACTTCTCGGTCTTCATCGGCGGCGCGCTCGGGGCGATGTTCTATTCGATGGCGATGCGCCGCGCCACCGCCGCGGCGGCTGTGGCGTCATGAGCTGAGCAACGCTTTCGGCCTGCCAAGGCTACGGCCGGATATCCGCCAGAGCCGCGACCATAGCATCGAGAAACAGGCGCGTCTTACGCGGTAACTGCTTCCCCATGGGATACAGCGCCATGATCGGCGCTTCGCCGAGATGCCATTCCGGCAGCACACGCTCGATGGTTCCCGCCGCCAGATCGGCGGCGACATCGACCTGAGACTTGATAAGAATCCCCTGGCCCGCCCGCGCCCAATCGTAAGCCGCATCGGCATTGTTGACCGACAGCCGCGTTTGGCCGATCCCGGAAGCGGCTCGCCCGTCGTCATTTATGAGCCGGACGTTCGCGGTGAAGCTGCCATGGCGAATGAAGGCATGCGCCTTCAACGCATCAGGCGTGGTGGGTCGACCATAGCGGTCGAGATATGCGGTCGAGGCCACCAGTATCCGGCGATTGTCCGCCAGTTTTCTCAACCGAAGCGTGCTATCGGCTGGCTGCCCGATGCGAATCGCGATATCCACGCCATCCGCGACCAGATCGACCAGAGAGTCATCCAGTCCGAGCGATACCTTGAGCTGGGGATGGTCCTCGCTGAGCTGAAGCAGGACCGGCGAAACGTGGCGACGTCCGAAAGAAACGGGAGCCACGACCGTCAAGGTGCCGAAAACTTCATCGCGGCCCGAGACCAATCTGGCTTCGCCGATCGCCAAGGCCTCTAAGGCTCGCTCGACATCGTTGCGTAGTCGCTCGCCCTCTTCCGTCGCGGAAAGAGCCCGGGTGGTGCGATGGATCAATTCGACGCCGACACGCTGCTCCAGCGATTTCAGCCGTTTGCTGACAACGGCAACACTGGTATCTAGCTCGCGTGCCGCGGCAGAAAGACTGCCTAAGCTTAATATGTAGCAGAAGGTCTTGAGTTCATTGAGATCATCAAGCACACGACACCTTTATCAACCCATATTTGAATATGTTTCTAACCTAAGACCATTTTTATCGCTCAATGCAACAGCTAAGCTGATTTTCGATCACGGTTGATACGAACAATTCAATCTTTGGCCATCCCCCCTGAATAGAAAGACACGTCGGGAGTCATCATATGTTTTCACTCGAGCAACAGCGCGTTCTCGTCATCGGTGGTAGCTCCGGCATCGGCTTGGCAACGGCCATGAGCGCTGTGGCAGCGGGAGCTGCTGTCACCATCGCCTCACGTTCGCAGGACAAGTTGGACACCGCCGCCGCTCGAATCGCCGGCAGCGTCGAAACTGCGACACTCGACACCAGCGACAATGCAGCCATCGAAGCGTTCTTCGCCAATTATGCGCCTTGGGATCATATCGTTATATCAGCAGCCCAGACTCCGACTGGACCGGTAAGGGAGTTGCCGCTAGATCAAGCCCACGCCGCGCTCGAAAGCAAATTCTGGGGGACATACCGCATTGCGCGTGCAGCATCGCTCAATCAAAGCGGCTCGCTGACGTTCGTTTCCGGCTTTCTTGCCGACAGACCGTCGGCCAGCTCGGTGCTGCAAGGCGCGATCAACGCAGCGCTGGAAGGCTTGGCCCGCGGCTTGGCACTCGAACTGGCCCCGGTACGCGTGAATGCCGTTTCACCCGGCATGATTGATACGCCGTTGTGGCATGGCATGGACGAGGCCAAGCGCAACCGGACCTTCGAAGCGGTCGCTGACGCATTGCCCGTCGGGCGAGTCGGCCAGGCCCAAGATATCGCCAACGCTATCGTTTATCTGATGGCGACCGGCTTCGCTACGGGCTCCACGGTCCGCGTGGATGGCGGCGGCGCCATCGCCTGACGCCCCGCCCCCGAAAACAGCTTCGAACACGATATCGCCAATGCACCATCCAGGAGTCATGTCATGAGCACAGGCACTCAGAATCCCGTTGCCCTTGTCGCCGGCGCCGGCGGAATCATCGGCCATGCTACCGCTCACGAGTTGGCCGACAGCGGCTGGAAGGTACGCGCTCTAGGCCGACGAGACGTAGAAGGTTTCGATACCCTCAAGGCCGATCTCACCGACCCCGAGACCACACGCGAAGCCCTGAAACGGGCGGCCGACACGACGCATGTCTTCTATGCGGCGCTAAAGCCGGGAGACGATCTCGCCAAGGAAGCGGAAGAGAACGGCCAGATGCTGGCCAATCTCCTCGATGGGCTGAAAGCCGTCGGCGCACCGCTCCAACGTGTCGTGATCTACCAGGGGTTCAAGATCTACGGTATTCATCTGGGAGCCAAGGTTCGCACGCCCGCGCGTGAATCCGATCCGCCGCACATGCCACCCAACATCTACCAATCACAAGAGGCTCAGCTCAGCGCGCGTGCCGAAAAGGCGGACTGGGACTTTGTCGCGTTGCGGCCAGACGTGGTGGTGGGCGATATCCATGGCAATCCGATGAACATCGCACTGGTGATCGGCGTCTATGCCGAAATTTCTCGCGCGCTGGGGATTCCGCTTCGATTCCCCGGCAGCGACAAGGCGTTCCAGCAACTCGTGCAGACCACCGATTCCGCCCTGCTCGGACGCGCCAGCCGCTGGGCCGCTCTACACGCGCCGGGTGGCGAAGCCTTCAACGTCACCAATACCGATACCTTCCGCTGGGAGCGGATGTTTGGCGACGTCGCCAGACATCTCGGCATGCCATCTGCCGAACCGGTGCCGCTGAACCTTAAGACGCACATGGCTGACAAGGGCCCGCTCTGGCGCGAGCTGGCTTCAAAGCACAATCTGGTGGAGCCGGACCTCGCCAAACTCGTTGGCTGGGGATTTGGTGACTTCATCTTCCACACTGAAACCGACGTCGTCTCCGACACCAACAAGATCTACTCCGCGGGTTTCACCGAACGCATGGATTCGAGTCAGTCGCTGCTGGCCGCCATCGATAGACTCAAGGCCCAGCGAATCATTCCTTGAGCCTGCATGCCGCAGGAAAACGGGATTCTCGAAAGGGCGTGATTCACGCTGAGATCTTCTCTCCTTTCCTGGTCTTCTCTTGCCGGCGCCTTTGGCGCCGGCTTTTTCGTTTTCCCTTTGTCATACGGTATGACTTCACATCGCGCCATGAAGATTGTATAAAATCTACAATATTGGGAAATTCATGCGTTCGGTGCCTGCCGAACGTTTCGCAGGTCCGCTCAGATCGGGGGAAACCAGCATGAAGCGAATCCACGTCATCGATTCCCACACCGGGGGAGAACCGACGCGCCTGGTCATGTCCGGCTTCCCGGCGCTGCCCGGCGACACTCTCGTCGAGAAGCGCGACGCGCTGCGGGAATCCCACGACCACTGGCGGCGCGCCTGCCTGCTGGAGCCACGTGGCAATGACGTACTGGTCGGCGCGCTCTACTGCGAACCGGTTACGCCAGGCGCGACCTGCGGCGTGATCTTCTTCAACAACTCAGGCTACCTGGGCATGTGCGGCCACGGCACGATCGGTCTGGTGGCATCGCTGCATCATCTCGGAATGATCGCGCCCGGCGAACACAAGATCGACACCACCGTCGGTCCGGTCAGCGCCACGCTGCACCAGGACGGCACGGTGACGGTGCGCAACGTGCCCGCCTATCGCTACCGCCAGCGCGTGCCGGTCGAGGTGCCGGGCTACGGCGTGGTGCATGGCGATATCGCCTGGGGCGGCAATTGGTTCTTTCTGGTCGGCGAGCATGATCAGACGGTAACCCTGGCCAACGAGGAAGCGCTGACGGCCTTTACCTGGGCGATCCGCCAGGCCCTGGACACACAGGCAATCACCGGTGAAAACGGCGGCCACATCGATCATATCGAGCTGTTCGCCGACGACGCTGGCACGGAAAACCCGGCCGATAGCCGCAACTTCGTGCTCTGCCCCGGCAAGGCCTACGACCGCTCCCCCTGCGGCACCGGCACCAGCGCCAAGCTGGCCTGTCTCGCCGCCGACGGCAAGCTGGCTCCCGGCGAGATCTGGGTCCAGGCCAGCATCACCGGCAGCCGCTTCGAGGGACGCTATGCATGGGAAGACCAGGCGCAGGGCATGGTGCGCCCGTTCATTACCGGCAGCGCTTACATGACCGCCGATGCCACCCTGCTGATCGACGAAAACGATTCATTTGCCTGGGGTATCACTGCGTCGTAGCCATACGGGAAATAGCCATCCGTAGGCTCATCCCGACAGATCATCAACAGATTCCAGAGGACAACCATGAACGACTCCATCTTTACCGGCTGCATTCCTGCCCTGATGACCCCCTGCACCGCCGATCGCACGCCCGACTATGGCGCGCTGGTTGCCAAGGGACGCGAGCTGGTCGATCTCGGCATGCGCGCGGTGGTCTACTGCGGCTCGATGGGCGACTGGCCGCTACTGAGCGAGGCCGAACGCCAGGAAGGCGTGGCGCGACTGGTTGCCGCCGGCGTACCCGTCATCGTCGGTACCGGCGCGGTCAACTCGAAGGAAGCCGTCTCCCACGCCGCCCACGCGGCCAAGGTCGGCGCCCAGGGGCTGATGGTCATTCCTCGCGTGCTCTCTCGCGGTACCGCGCCCGCGGCGCAGAAGGCGCACTTCTCGGCGATTCTGAAAGCCGCCCCTGAGCTGCCGGCGGTGATCTACAACAGCCCCTATTACGGCTTCGCCACCCGCGCCGAGCTGTTCTTCGCGCTGCGACGCGAACATCCCAATCTGATCGGATTTAAGGAGTTCGGCGGTGCAGACGACCTGCGCTACGCGGCCGAGCACATCACCTCCCAGGATGACGACGTCAGCCTGATGGTGGGGGTCGATACCCAGGTGTTCCACGGTTTCGTCAACTGCAACGCCACTGGCGCCATTACCGGGGTCGGCAATGCGCTGCCACGGGAAGTGCTGCAGCTGGTCGCGCTGAGCCAGAAAGCCGCCAAGGGCGATCCCCAAGCCCGGCGCCTGGCCCAGGAGCTGGAGTCCGCGCTGGCGGTGCTCTCCTCCTTCGATGAAGGCGTGGATCTGGTGCTTTTCTACAAGTACCTGATGGTACTCAACGGCGACAGCGCCTACGAACTGCACTTCAACGAAAGCGATGTCCTGAGCGATGCGCAGCGCCGCTACGTCGATACCCAGTACGCGCTGTTCCGAGAGTGGTATGCGCAGTGGTCGGCGCAGCTCGACGCGGCGTGAGCCGGTCTTGCCGCCACACCGATCTTGCCACACCGATCGTGCAACGCTGATCTTGCAACGCTGATCTTGAAGAGAGCACGGGCCTGAAAAGTCGGCGGGAGCCATATGGATTGCATACAATATCCAGATTCTGCGAAACGACGAGACTTCATGGCGACTTTCAAGACCCGAGCCCAGTACGTAGCGGACGATCTGCGCGAACGCATTCTCGGCGGCGAGTTCAAGGGTGGCTCCCAGCTACGCCAGGATGCGCTGGCCAAGGATTACGACGTCAGCCGCATCCCCGTCCGTGAGGCACTGCTGACGCTGGAGTCCGAAGGGCTGGTGGAATTCCACGCCCATCGTGGCGCTTTTACCACCGAGCTCTCCGTGGCGGCGATTCGCGAGCTGTTCGACCTGCGCGTGCTGCTCGAGACCTACGTGCTGCGTTACGCGATTCCGAACCTGACGACGGCGGATCTCGATCACGCCGAAAGCATCCTGCGCCAGTACGATGCGGCGCTCGACTCCGGCAGCCAGATCGACAACTGGAGCGACTACAACTTTGCGTTTCATCACGCCCTGTACGCGCCCTCGAAGCTACCGGAAACACTGGCCATGATTGGCCAGCTCAACACCAAATCCGGGCGCTATATCCGCATGCAGCTGGTCTACACCCGCGAGATCGAGAAGGCGGAAGCCGAGCATCGCCAGCTTCTGGAGCTGGCCCGCCAGGGCGATGTCGACAGAACCTGCCAGTTGCTGGAAACCCACATCAAGGACGCCGCGGAAGGTATCGCGGCGGTGCTGGAAAAGAGTCTGCGCAACGCCTGATTCGTCAGCCTTTCCCCTATTGCCCCGGTCGTGAGGTAGCGCATGTCGGACCCATCTCATCCTGTTCCGCCTGAGACAGAGAGCAATGCCGACATCATCATTGTCGGGGCCGGTCTCGTCGGTGTCACCAGCGCCCTGGCGCTGGCGCGTCAAGGTCACCGTGTGCTGGTGCTGGACAAACAGGAGCCGGGACGTGGCGCTTCCTACGGTAACGCCGGACACATGGCCACGGAGCAGGTCTTCCCGATCGCCGATGCTTCAATTCTCAGATCGCTGCCCGGCATGCTGATGGACCCGATGGGGCCACTGCGGCTGGACTGGAAATACCTGCCCCGGGCGCTGCCGTGGCTGACCCGGCTGGTACTGAATCTGCGCCCGGCGCCTTTTCGCCAAAGCGTTGCCGGTATCCGCGCCCTCAACGAACGCAGCCTGGCGGCGTGGCAACGCCTGCTGGCATCGGTCGATAGCAGCCACCTGCTCAAGGCGGACGGCTCGCTGCTAGTCTACGAGAAGCCGGAGTCGCACTCGAAGCTCGAAGCGCTCGAGTCGCGCATGCGCGAACAGCAGGTGCCGGTCGAGCTTTGGGATAGGGACGCGATTCAGCGCGCGGCGCCGAAGCTCTCGGACGCGCTGCAGGGCGGGCTGTTCTTTCCCGCCACGGGCCACGTGCTGGATCCGTGGCGGGTGGTCACCACCCTGATGGAAGCTGCCCGGCGCGAGGGCGTTCGTTTCCAGCAGGAAACCGTGCAGTCGACTCGGTTGACCGCGAAAGGCGTCGCCGTGACGACCAATGCTGCCGAACGCGAGGCCGGGCAGGTGCTCGTCGCCTGTGGCGCCCACTCGGCGGCGTTGACCGCCCAGCTCACCGGCAAGCGCGTACCGCTGGATACCGAACGCGGCTATCACCTGATGCTGCCCCGCGAGTCCGACCGTCTGCCCTTCGCGGTCACATCATTGGAGCGCCGCTTCATCATGACGCCGATGGAAACCGGCCTCAGGCTCGCTGGCACCGTGGAGTTCGCGGGACTGGAGGCACCGCCCAACATGGGGCGAGCGTGGCAGTTGCATCGCCTGAGCCAGGGCCTGTTCAAGACCGATCTCGACGCCGAGGACGCGACGCCGTGGATGGGCTTTCGCCCGTCGCTGCCGGACTCGCTGCCGATCATCGATCGCGTGTGCGACGGCCGTGTGCTGCTGGCGTTCGGCCACCACCACCTGGGGCTGACCCAGTCGGCAATCACCGCAGAGCTGATCGCCGATCTGGCCGGCCCCGGCGAACACGCCACGTCCGTCACGACGACCCACCGCGACGACCTGCCACCACTGGAGCCCTATCGGCTTTCCCGCTTTGGCTGAAAGCGGTTGATCGCCGTCAGGACAGGCTGAGCTTCATGTGTCGATTGACGTCCTTGTAGAGCAGGTAGCGGAACGGCTCCGACCCGGCGGCATAGCAGGATTGCGGGCAGAAGGCGCGCAGCCACATGTAGTCGCCGGCCTCGACCTCGACCCAGTCCTGGTTGAGGTGATAGACCGCGCGGCCCTCGAGCACGTAGAGCCCGTGCTCCATCACGTGGGTCTCATCGAAGGGAATCACGCCGCCCGGCTGAAAGGTGACGATGGTCACGTGCATATCGTGGCGCAGATCCGCGGGATCGACGAAGCGCGTGGTCGCCCAGCGCCCGTCGGTATCCGGCATCGGCGTCGGCGCGATAGTCTGCTCGTTGGTCACGAACGCCGGCGGTGCGTCGATACCTTCGACGAATTCGTACGCCTTGCGGATCCAGTGGAAGCGCACCGGAGTATCGCTCGCGTTGCGAAGTTGCCAATCGCAGCCCGGCGGCAGATAGGCGTAGCCGCCCGGTGCCATCTCGTGCGTCTCTCCCGCGATAGTCAGCGTCATCTCCCCTTCGACCACGAACAGCACGCCTTCGGCGCCACTGTCCGGCTCCGGGCGCTCGCTGCCGCCGCCGGGGGAGACTTCCATGATGTACTGGGAAAAGGTTTCGGCGAAACCGGACAGCGGCCGCGACAGTACCCATAGCCGGGTCTTTTCCCAGTGCGGCAGGAAACTGGTGACGATGTCGCTCATCACGCCCTTGGGGATCACCGCATAGGCCTCGGTGAAGACCGCGCGACCGTGGATCAGCTGACTCTGCGGCGGCAAGCCGCCGTGGGGGGCGTAGTAGGTTCTATCGGGCGTGTCGTGACTGCGTTGCGGCATGCTCTCTCCCCTAGTAAATAAATGATTCTACGATCTACTTGCTTTCGCACGCTGTATTTTTATTGCACTATGATATGGCCAATTCAACGAGCTAAAAATCAACGCCGCGAAGAGCAGCAAAACACCACCACCTAATAAACCTAAAAACCTTAATTTATCGTCAAACAGAGAAATAAATGCGACTAAAAAGACTAATAATGCATATACACCAACCAAGTAACTAAATGCGCTTACCACCCATCTCCAAATCACGTCTTTCGACCGAATTTTTACATCAATTGAATCTTTTCGTTGAACTAGGTAAGGATAGGCTCTTCTGAGATTGTGCCAGCCTATGAGGCTCTGATGAGCTTTATAAAACCGAAAAAGAGAATTACGCATCCCTGCACAAGCATTTATGCGATAAATTTTTTTAAAAATATATCCATCTATATATTCTTCTATATGCTCCTTTGAGTCCTGCGTTATATCGACACTTTGAGATATGTTGATCAAATGATCGATATTTTTATGTTTTTGCTCATGAAAATGAATAAATATTTTGGACGGCTCTTTTTTAACAAGATAGATAAGCGCCAACGTAACGATTGCTGTTCCAAAACCTTCGAGTCCTAAATTACTGACAATACCTTCTAATTGCTCCCACATAATTTATCCTTAAATTCCATACGAGTTACGACATCGTTATCTAGCGTGCACCGTCGCCCAGTGACGGGCGATATCCACACGCCGAGTTATCCACACCCGGTCGTGCGTTTCGAGATAATCGAGGAAGCGCTGCAACGCCCGAAACCGCCCGGGGCGACCGACCAGCCGGCAGTGCAGCCCGATCGACAGCATCTTCGGCGTCTCCGCGCCTTCTGCGTAGAGCACGTCGAAGGCGTCGCGCAGATACTGGAAGAACGGTTCGCCGTGATCGAAGCCGGTCGGCGAGGCGAAGCGCATGTCGTTGGTATCCAGCGTGTAGGGGACGACAAGATGCTGATGGGTATTGCCCTGGCTGTCCTCAGCCGGCATCCAGAACGGCAGGTCGTCACCGTAGTAGTCGCTGTCGTAGAGGAAGCCGCCCTGGTCGAGCAGCAAACGCCGGGTATTGGGGCTGTCTCGGCCGGTGTACCAACCCAGCGGCTGCTCGCCGTAGAGCAACTGGAAAATGGCCAGGGCGCGCTGAAGATGCTCGCGCTCGACCGCTTCCGGCACGTTCTGGTAGTGGATCCAGCGATAGCCGTGGCAGGCGATTTCATGGCCCAGCTCATGGAACGCTTTGGCCACTTCCGGGTTGCGCTCCAATGCCATCGCCACGCCGAAAATCGTCAGCGGCAGACCGCGGCGCTCGAACTCGCGCAGCACGCGCCACACCCCGGCCCGCGAGCCGTACTCGTAGATCGACTCCATGCTCAGGTGGCGGTCAGGATAGGCGTCGGCACCGGCGATTTCGGACAAAAACTGTTCGGAATGGCTATCGCCATGCAGGACGCTGTTTTCGCCGCCCTCTTCGTAGTTGAGCACGAACTGCACGGCGATGCGCGCCCCGCCCGGCCAGTTGGCGTGCGGTGGCGTACGGCCGTAACCGATCAGGTCGCGAGGATAGTCTGGAGAGAGCATGCGCAACGCCTTTTTGTCTTTCGTCGAGATGCCGGTTTCGGACCGGCCTTCATCGATATTGTATTCAAAATCGGTTATTTTTGTGGACAAAACAAACCTATCGCGATTTTCTCGCCTCGCCAAGGTGGCATGCCATGCAGATCCACGTCATCAACCCCAATACGACCGCCAGCATGACCGACAAGATCGGTGCCTGCGCCAGCCGCGTGGCCGCGGAAAGCACCCGGATCCATGTCAGCCAGCCGGATAGCGGGCCGGTATCGATCGAAAGTCACTTCGACGAGGCGATTAGTGCGGTCGGCGTACTCGAGGAGATTCGCCGGGGTGAAGCGCTGGGCATGGACGCCTATGTCATCGCCTGCTTCGGCGATCCGGGCCTGCTCGCCGCCCGCGAGCTGACTCGCGCTCCGGTCATCGGCATCGCCGAAGCGGGCTTTCACCTGGCGACGTTGATCAGCACGCGCTTCTCGGTCGTCACCACACTCACGCGCACCGCGATCATCGCCGAACATTTGCTCGACCAGTACGGCTTCCGCCATCACTGTCGCCGAGTCCGAGCCACCGACCTGCCGGTGCTGGAACTGGAGAATCCGGCGGGCAACGCCTATCAGGCGCTGCTCGACGAGTGCCAGCGGGCGAAAGATAACGACGGCATCGGTGCCATCGTGCTCGGCTGCGGCGGCATGGCCGATCTCACCGAGCGGTTGACGCATGACCTCGGCATGCCGGTGATCGAAGGCGTCAGCGCCGCGGTGAAACTGGCGGAATCGCTGGTATCGCTGGGCCTGGGCACCAGCAAGCACGGCGATCTCGCCTTTCCGCGACCCAAGCCGTTCAGTGGGCGCTTCGCCGATTGGGGCAAGTAGTCGAATCTAGCCAGAGCCTTGGCCGAAGATCGCTCTTAAGTCCGGCGCTTCATCGGTGCTCTCCTCGATCGACAGCGACGCCTCGATCGCCTTGAGATGACGCTGCATGAAGGCCACCGCGCGCTCCTCCTTGCCGGCTTCCAGTAGCGCGATCAACTCGTCGTGATCGTGGGATTCGCAGCCCAGATGCCCCGAATCCCCATAGACCGCAAGGATCAGCGACGAGCGCGAGCAGAGCCGTTCGATGAACTCCGCCAACGGCGTATTGCCCGAGAGTTCGGCCAGACGCTGGTGAAACTGGGCGGAAAGCTGAATGGCGCGGCTCTGCTCGCCGCTGCGCAAAGCCTGGCGCTCGCTCGTTGCCAGCGTGCGCAACGCCTTGGCGTCGGCCGGTTTGAGGCGGCGGGAAACCCACGGCATCAGCTGGCATTCGACCAGCTGGCGCGCAGCGAACACGTCCCGCGCCTCCTCGATCGTGGGTCGGCTGACGCTGGCGCCCCGGCGTGGTGTCAGCGTTACCAGATACTCGAGCGCCAGTCGCTGGAGAATCTTGCGAATGCCGGTGCGGCTGACCCCGAACACTTCCGCCAGCGCGTCCTCGCGCAGCCGCGCACCCGGCTTGAGACGGTGCTCGACGATCGCCTCGCGAATCTGCTGATAGATCGTTTCGTGACGTTCGGCACCGTCGCCGGCCTTGCCCGCGCCGCGACTGCGTCCGCTCGCTTTGCTGTTTCGTCGTTCATCCTGCGCCGTCGCTGCGTTTGCGCTCGTTGCCATCGTTGTTCGCTCCACCCAGCGTGCGTCTTCCACATCCCTCGACCGATGAGCCGATTGTATACGCCGGTCCTGGAGATGACAGCCTCGGGATGGCCGTCGCCCCCGGGGCCGTCAAGCCTCCACCAGCCGCCGGGCGCAGACGTTATGCCTCGCCACCATGGCATCGAGATCATGGCCGAGGAGTTGGCCATTCTCGACACGGCGCACGCCGTTGACGATCGACAGATCGACGCTCGGCGGCTGGCAGAACACTAGCGACGCCAGCGGGTCGTGAATCGCGCCACCCGCCAACGCCAGTGAGTCGAGCCGGTAGCCGATGATGTCGGCGGCCTTGCCCACCGCGAGTTGGCCAATATCGTCTCGGCCCAGGGTGGATGCCCCACCGCGGGTGGCGAACCACAGCATTCGGCGCGCGGTGAACTCGCTCATGTCACCCTGCAGCCGGCCCAGCAGCATTGCCTGGCGCGCTTCCGCCAGCAGGTGCGAGCCATCGTTGGAGGCGCTGCCATCGACCCCCAGACCGACGCGCATGCCGGCGCGATGCATCGCCATCACCGGGGCGATTCCGGAGCCGAGCCGCATGTTGGAACTGGGGCAGTGCGCGGTACCGCAGCAGTGGCCACCCAGCCGCGTGATCTCGTCTGCATGCGGATGCACCATGTGCGCGAACCAGACGTCGCTGCCGACCCAGCCGACCTGCTCGGCGTATTCCACCGGCGTGCAGCCGAAGCGTTCGCGGCAGAAAGCTTCCTCGTCCCGGCTCTCGGCCAGGTGCGTATGCAGATGCACGCCGTAATGGCGGGCCAGCGCGGCGCTCTCGACCATTAGCTCACGGGAGACCGAGAACGGCGAGCAGGGCGCGACCACGATGCGGGTCATCGCTCGCTCGGACGCATCGTGATAGCGCTCGATGGCGCGCTGGGTATCGTCGAGAATCGCCCGCTCCGATTCCACCACGCTGTCCGGCGGCAGCCCGCCCTGGGATTCGCCCACCGACATCGAACCGCGCGAGGCGTGAAAGCGCAGCCCCAGCTCGGAAACCGCCGCGATCTGATCGTCGATGCGCGCCCCGTTGGGCCAGATATAGGTGTGATCGGCTGCCGTGGTGCAGCCCGACAGCAGCAGTTCGGCCGCGGCGATCTGGCTGCTGGCGTGAAGCGATTCCGGATCGAGCCGCGCCCAGATCGGGTAGTGGGTCACCAGCCAGTCGAACAGCTCGGCGTTCTGCCCGGCAGGAAGGTTGCGCGTCAGGGTCTGATAGAAGTGATGATGCGTGTTCACCAATCCGGGCAAAAGCACATGACCCCGCGCATCGATGACGACGTCGGCCGGCCCGGCTCGCTCTTCTGTCAGCGCCTCCGCCGGGCCGATGGCGACGATGCGATCGTCCTCCAGCCGGATACTGGCGTTGCGCAACTCGCGCTGGGTATCGTCGAACGTCGCGATCAGCTCGGCGTTATGGATCAGCGTCGTCGTCATCAACTACCTCGGTACGCCGAGTAGCTGTACGGCGATAACAACAACGGCACGTGATAATGCTCGTCGGGAGAGTCGACGATGAACTGCAGCGGAATCCGATCGAGAAAACGTCCAGCGGATTGCTGACCGGCGCCTAGGGAGTCGGCGTCCAGATAGTCACCAGCGTGAAACAGCAATTCGTAGATCCCTGCGGTAAAGTCCGCGCCTTCCAGCAGCGGGCCATCGCAGCGGCCGTCGGCATTGGTTACGACATCGGCCAGCTTCAGACGGGTCCCGCCCTCCAACCGATAGAGTTCGATGCGCAGATCGCTGGCGGGGCGACCGCGGGCCGTGTCCAGCACGTGCGTGGTCAGATAACCTTTGAGGGTGTCGCTCATGATGACCTCGATGGAGTGACGGGCGCGGCAGGCTCGAAAACAGTGGATTGCCGAGCGCGCAAGGCGTTAGCCTCATTCAAATGTGTTTGTATACAAAGGTCAACCGGAGGCCCCATGACCCCAGCGCTTCTCTCCCCACGGCCCAGCCAGCTGGACCGCGCCACCTTCATTGCCAGCTATGGCGAGATCTACGAACACTCGCCGTGGATCGCGGCGCAGAGCTGGGATCTCGGCCTCGATGAGGCCCAGGATACCCCCGCCGGACTGGCAGAGCGGCTGCGCCGGCAGGTGGATGCGGCCTCGGCCGATGCCCAGCTGGCGCTGATCCGCGCTCACCCGGATCTGGCCGGTAAGGCGGCGATCGGCGGCGAGCTGACGCAGGATTCCCGCAGCGAGCAGGCCGGCGCGGGGCTCGATCAATGCACCGCGGAAGAGTTCGCACGCTTCGAGCGGCTCAATCACGCTTACCGTGAACGCTTCGAGTTTCCCTTCGTCATCGCCGTTCGCGGGCTCGATCGCCATGCGATCCTCGCGGCGTTCGAGACGCGCCTGCATCACTCGCCCGAACAGGAACGCCGCACCGCCATCGATCAGATCCACCGGATCGCGCGGCTGCGCCTGGAGCAGCGAGCCACCGAAAGTCGTAGCCGATAGCGCACAGACACCACCGGATCGAGCGGTTATCCTGAGCGCCTGATAAAGGCGATCATGAGAGCGGCGACGGGTGACGGACGAAGAGCAGAACCGGGCGACTGAACAGCAGCGGCATCGGGCGACTGAACGGCAGCAGGGGCGGGCGACTGACACGCAGCAGGATCAGCAAACAGAACCCAAGCGGCGATCGGTCGGTCGACCGGCGGGCGGCGCCAAGAGCAGCGGCGGGCACAGCCAGTCTCTGGTCCGGGGTCTGACCATTCTGGAGGGTCTGGCGGCGGCGCCGGATGGGCTGGCGCTTTCCGATATCGCCGAAGACGTCGAGCTGGCGCCCTCGACCACCCACCGCCTGCTGCAGGCGCTGTTCCATCAGGGCTTTATCACCCAGGACGTCGAAAGCGGCCTGTGGAAGATCGACGTCAAGACCTTTCGCATCGGCAACAGCTTTCTCGAAGCGCGGGACTTTGTCGCCACCGCCCGCCCGTTCTTGCGCCGACTCACCGCCACCAGCGGTGAAACCGCCAATCTGGGTATCCGCGACGACGGCATGGTGGTCTATCTCGCCCAGAGCGAGTCCAAACAGATGATGCGCATGATCACCCGTCTCGGGTCTCGGGCGCCGCTTCACGCCTCCGGTGTCGGCAAGGCGTTGCTGGCGTGGATGCCACCCCAGGAGTTCGAGCAGATCGTCGCCGGGCGCACGCTCGAGGGCGAAACGCCCAATACGCTGACCGATGTCGATAGGCTGCGCGACCAACTGGTCGAGATTCGACGCCAGGGCTACGCCGTCGATCGCGAAGAGCATGCCATCGGCCTCAACTGCGTCGCCGCCACGCTCCACGATGAAAGCGGCCTGCCGCTGGCCGCCATCTCCGTTTCCGGACCGGTGGCGCGCATCGACGACTCCCGCCTGCCCGAACTGGCCGCACTGGTAGCAGAGACGGCCCGCGAGATCACCGCCAAGATCGGCGGCAAGACGCCCCCCGAGCCGCCAGCATAGGTTGGGGCCGAAAAGTCGCCGAGCGCAGGTACTTTGCGCCCGGGACCCTCAGGTATTCAGGATCACGCCGCCGTTCAGGTGAATCGTCTGGCCGGTCATGTAGGAAGACTCCTGGCTGGCCAGATAGACATAGGCCGGGCCCATCTCGCTGGGCTGGCCGGCGCGCTTCATCGGCACCTGACCACCGAAGCCCTCGACCTTCTCGTCATCGAAACTGGCTGGAATCAATGGCGTCCAGACCGGCCCCGGCGCGACCGCGTTGACACGGATCTCGCGCTCCACCAGCGACTGCGCCAATGAGCGCACCAGCCCCTGAATCGCACCCTTGGTCGACGAGTAATCGATCAGCGTGGCGTTGCCCTTGAAGGCATTGACCGACGAGGTCGCGATAATGGTATCGCCAGCGCCCATATGCGGCAGGGCTTCACGCACGAAATAGAAATGGCTGAAGATGTTGGTGGCAAAGGTGCGCTGCAGCTGCTCGTCGGTGATTTGCGTCACGTCGTCCCAGTCATGCTGCTCGGCAGCGTTGTTGACCAGAATGTTGAGCCCGCCGAGTTCGCTGCGCGTGCGCTCGACCGCCTCGCGGCAAAATGCGGAGTCGACCACGTCACCTTTGAGCAGCAGACAGCGCTGACCTTCGGCTTCGACCAGCGCCTTGGTGTCTTCCGCATCGCGATCTTCATCGAGGTAGACCACGGCGCAGTCGGCCCCTTCGCGGGCATAGTGCACCGCTACCGCACGGCCGATACCGCTATCGCCGCCGGTGATCAATGCCACCTTGCCCTTGAGCTTGTCGGTACCGCGATAGTCATCGCGGATGAACTCCGGCTCGGGCTGCATGTCGTGCTCGTCGCCCGGCTGGTGAGTCTGATGCTGCGGGGGAAAATGCGATTCTGACATCCTGGCTCCCTCCTGAATGGAATCGAATGAAACCGTGTCTATCGAACAAGACAACGTCTGCTGGCCGAGAAATCCTCCAATGGATTGGCCCGGCGCCCCCTGAGCATAGAAAGCCTGCAGGTTTTGTCCAAACCTCTGTTTTAACTTTTAACTCAAGTTAATCATGTGAAATGAACTGCCTGTCCTCGGCGAAGGTCACCTTGATGCGGAGGGCGTGAAGCCAGCCGCCAGCGGCGCTACACTATCGCCGCCGCACGCGCTGTCACATTTGCCCGCCAAAGAGGTTTCCCGATGCCTTCGCACCTGCTCTCCGTCGATTCGCTCTCCCGCGATGCCGTCGATCACCTGCTCCGCATCGCCGAGCGCATGGAGCCGATCGCCCAGCGCCGCAAGGTGACCCGCGTGCTGGAAGGCGCCGTGCTAGGCAATCTGTTCTTCGAGGCCAGCACCCGAACCCGCATCAGCTTCAACGCCGCGTTCTGTCGGCTCGGCGGCAGCGTCTGCGACACGACCGGTTTCACCTTCTCGTCGATGGCCAAGGGCGAATCGCTCTACGACACCAGCCGGGTGATGGGCGGCTATGTCGATGCCATCGTCATGCGCCACCCCGAGCAGGGGTCGGTGGCGGAGTTCGCCGAGGCGACCCAGGTGCCGGTGATCAACGGCGGCGACGGCCCCGGCGAGCATCCGAGCCAGGCGCTGCTGGACGTCTACACCATCACCAAGGAGTTCGCCCGGCTGGGCAAGCCGCTCGCGGGCGCGCATCTGCTGCTGACCGGCGACCTGAAATACGGCCGTACGGTGCACTCGCTGATCAAGCTACTGTCGCTATACGAACCGCTGCGGATCACGCTGGTGTCGCCGCCGGGGCTGGAGATGCCCCAGCACCTGATCGATCTGGTCGCCTCGCGCGGGCATCGCATCGAAACCCGGCCCAACCTGGCCGAAAGCTTCGACGATGTCGACGTGATCTACGCCACCCGCATCCAGCGCGAGCGGTTTACGGCGGAGATGTCGGAAAGCTTCGCCGAACTGACCTCGGACTTCGTCGTCGACCGCGGTTTTCTCGATCGTCGCTGCTCGCCGACCACCCTCGTGATGCACCCGCTGCCGCGGGACAGCCGCCCCGGTGCCAACGATCTCAGTACCGATCTCAACGGCGACCCGCGTCTGGCGATTTTCCGCCAGACCGATAACGGCATCCCGATGCGCATGGCGATCTTCGCCCATCTGCTGCAGGTGGAGGATCTGATCGAGAAGGATCTGCGCGACGTGGGCTGGTTCGTGCCGCCCAGCTTCGGGGTGGATGACCGCACGCTCTGAATCAGCCTCGCGCCTGCCAGAACAGTGAAAACAGCTCCGACTGGGAATTGACTCCCAGCTTGGCGTAGAGATGCTTCTTGTGGGCGCGCACCGTCTCGATCGAGATCGCCAGTCGGCGGGCGATCTCCTTGGTCGAGCTGCCTCCCAGCATCAGTTGACTCACTTCGCGCTCGCGTTCGGTCAGCGCATAGCGGGAATCGAATTCAAGTGCTCTGTCCGGCAGCGGATGCCAGGGATGGAGCCCAGCCTCTCCGTCGTCTTGCGGCTCGAAATGCATGCGCAAGCGCATCAGCGCCAGCAACCACGGCTGCATCAACGTGAGGCTGCCCAATGCCTGACGGGAAAAGGAACGGGTCGAGCCCAGCGACAGGCACAGGGTTCGGCCCGCATCCAGCTTCTGATTGAAGTGAACCTCGTCGGCGACGATGTTGCGTCGAAAATAGCGCTGATAGTACTGGGTGCGGGTGAAGTGCTGCGGCGCCACTTCCGCCAGTGTGAACAGGCCGGAGCGCTCACGCTCGCAGGCATCGATGTAGAACGGATCGAGCAGATACAGGCCGCGCTGATAGTCCTGAAACAGCGCGTCGTCGGCACCGTCGTCCTCGTCGCTCTCGGCGAGAATGCGGGGCGGCTGATGGCGATCGAACACCAGTGCCACCCAGGTGTCGAAATGCACTTCCGTCGCCAGACGCCGAACGAGCGCCAGCCAGAAGCCGGCACGATCGACGCTTTCCGCCAGCTGGCCGAAGGCACGATGCCATTCCAGGCTCTCCAGCGGCGTCGTCTCGACCGGGCGCGTCTCGACGGTGTTCGTCTCCGGCCGGGGGCGATGGGTCATCGTTTCTCCCTCTCTCTGTCAGAACGCTTCAGAACACCTCGAGACACTTCACTCAATCGTATTGGCGACACGCCCTGAAGTCAGGCCACGTCCCCCGAACGGGTTACCCCGCTTGCGGGATAGGCACCGGCGCGGGATTGGGGATACTGGAGATGGCCGACTCCCGTTCCAATCACAACTCCCGGAGTGTTCCATGCAGCTTGTCCTGGCACAACTCGCCAGCCGCGAAGGCGACATCGCCCACAACCTCGGCCGAGCACTGGAGGTCGTGCATGCCGCCGAGGCCGGCACTGCGCTGATCGTCTTCCCCGAAACCCATCTGAGCGGCTTTGCCGAATCCGGCCATGTGCTCGATCGCGCCCTGGCGGTGGACGGGCCGGAGCTCGAGGCACTGATCGAGGCCAGCCGCGAGCGCGACCTGGCGATCGCCATCGGCCTGCTGGAACGGGATGGCGAGACGGTATTCAACACCACCGTGCTGATCACACCCGAAGACGGCATCGCACTGCGCTATCGCAAGACCCATCTGTGGCCGGACGAGCGCGAGCTGGTTCGACCCGGCGATGCGCTTCACTGCCTCGAATGGCGCGGCCGGTGTATCGGCCTGCTGATCTGCTACGACCTGGAATTCCCCGAACCGGCGCGCGCGCTGGCCGCTATGGGGGCCGATCTGCTGGTGGTGACCAACGGCAACATGGATCCCTATGGCCCCGTACACGCCCGCGCCGCCCAGACCAGAGCCCAGGAAAACCAGTGCTTTCTAGCCATGAGCAATCGGGTCGGCGAGGGCGCCGGGCTGACCTTCGCCGGCGAAAGTGCGCTGATCGGCCCCGATGGCGAACCGCTGTTTCGGGCCGGTCGCGAAGAGGTTGTCCAGCCGCTGCATCTGGATCCGGCGCGCCTGTCCAGCGCCAGGCGGGACTACGACTACAACGGAGATCGGCGTCTGAATCTCCAGGGTCATCTCGAAACCCAAGGCCCGCGGCGCAGCTGGTACTTCGGCTGAACGCCGTTTCCCTCTTCTTTCATCGCAACCCCCGCAGCCAATCGCAATAACCACGGTTCACAAAATAACCACAACAGGAAACGACAATGTCGGAAATGAAGAAGACCCTCACCCTCTCCCAGGTCGTGCTGTTCGGCCTGGCCTACATGACCCCGATCATCGTGCTGGGCACGTTCGGCGTGCTGGCGGTAGTCACCCAAGGCGCGGTAGCGGGCGCCTATCTCGCCGCGCTGATCGCCATGCTGTTCACCGCCCATAGTTATGGCCGCATGGCCGCCGCCTACCCGGTGGCCGGTTCGGCCTATGCCTACGTTCGTCACGCCATCGATGATCGGCTGGGCTTTCTGGCCGGCTGGGCGATTCTGCTCGATTATCTGTTCCTGCCGATGGTGATCTGGCTGATCGGGGCGGCCTATCTGAATTCCGCCTTCCCGGCCGTCCCGACGGCGCTGTGGCTGCTGGCTTTCATCGGCGTGACCACGGTGATCAACGTGCTGGGTCTGAAGCTGGCCAGCCTGATCAATAGCGCCATGATGCTGATCCAGATGCTGGTGCTGGTGGCCTTCGTCAGTCTCAGCGTGCACTACATTCTCGGCGACCCGAACCAGCCCCTGTTCAGCCTGGCGCCGTTTCTGGGCGCTGACCATGGCTCGTTACCGGTACTGATGGCCGGTGCCGCCGTGGCCTGCTACTCGTTTCTCGGTTTCGATGCGGTGACCACGCTGACCGAGGAAACCCGCGACCCGCAGCGCACCCTGCCTCGGGCGATCCTGCTGATCACGCTGCTGGGCGGGCTGATCTTCGTCGTTGTTTCCTACTGCGTACAGCTCGCGGCGCCGGGCTTCGACTTCGCCAACCCGGACGCCGCCGCCTACACCATCGCGCGCAATATCGGCGGCGATCTTTTCGTCTCGATCTTTCTGATCGGGTTGGTCGTAGGCCAGTTCGCCTCCGGCATCGCCGCCCAGGCCAGCGGCGCACGACTGATCTACGCCATGGGCCGCGACGACGTGTTGCCGCGACGCTGGCTGGGGACGCTAGGTCGCTATGGCACGCCACTGGGCGGCCTGATCCTGAGTGCGGTGGTGGCCCTTCTGGCGCTGACGATGGATGTTCTATCCGCGGCCTCGTTCATCAACTTCGGCGCGTTCCTGGCCTTTGCCCTGGTCAATCTGGCGGTGATCTTTCATTACTACCTGAAGGGCAATCGTCGTGGCCCGGGCGATACCCTGCGCTTCCTGGTGTGTCCGGCGATCGGCCTCGCCGCGATCGTGTGGCTGCTGTTCAGCCTCGATTACCGGGCGATCACGCTCGGCTCGCTATGGCTATTGGCAGGATTGGCCTGGCTGCTGTGGCTGACCCGCGGCTTCCGCCGCCCGACGCCGGAACTGCATATCGACGCCTGAGGTCATCGTGTGGAAGGGATTAACGTCTGGAAAAGACCGTCGTCTGAAAAAGGGAATCTTGCGGAAGGAAACGGGGTCACGCCCCGTTTGTCCGGCTACTGGTTGAACCAGTTCTCGAGAATCAGCTGGGCAGCAATACCGTCGACGCCACGGTCACGGTAGTTGCCCTTGTGGCCCTGCTCCCGGGCGATCAGCTTGGCGGCGCGGGTGGTCCCGCGCTCGTCGAACATCTCCACCGGCTTGCCGAAGCGACCGTGCAGGCGATTACCGAACTTGCGTGCCCGCACGCTCATGTCGGACTCGCTGCCGTCGTCGTGGATCGGTAGCCCGACCACCAGCAGGTCGGGCTGCCACTCCTTCAGCAGATTCTCGACCTTGACCCAGTCGGGGATTCCGTCGCGGGCCGTCAGCGGTTCTAGGCCGCTGGCCGAGCGCAGCATCTCGTTGCCGACCGAGACGCCGATGCGCCGGGTGCCGTAGTCGAACGCCATCACCAGGCGCTGGCCGGTTTTATCGCTTACTGCCGACGACATCAGGCGTGACCGGCGTCGCGGGTCATCAGGTTGAGATCAACACCGAGAATCCCGGCGGCCGCGCTCAGGCGCTGCTCCGGCGGGCGGTCGAACAGGATCCCGGCGTCGCCTTCGGCAATCAGCCAGGTGTTCTGCTTGAGCTCGTCCTCGAGCTGCCCGGACTTCCAGCCCGCGCAACCCAGCGTCACCAGGTACTGCTCGGGGCCGCGTCGCTGGGCGATCGCCTGCAGGATGTCCACCGAAGTGGTCAGTGCCAGTCCGTCTGCGACCTGAATGCTGGAGTCCCACTCTTCGGCGTTGCCGCGGTGCAGGATGAATCCGCGGTCGCGATAGGTCGGTCCGCCGTTGTAGACCAGCACGTCGTTGTGCGGGCCGGATTCGGACTCGATATCGAGCTGCTCGAACAGCCCGTCCAGGGTCAGGTCGGAGGGGCGATTGACGACGACACCCAGGGTGCCGTCGTCGTCGTGATCGCAGAGATACGTCAGCGTTCCCGCAAAGTTGGGATCTTCCATATGCGGCATCGCCATCAGGAAGTAGTGCTTGAGACTCTGCATCGGGGGCGTTGGCCTGATCGTTGGCATAAGACTCCATCGGACATCGCGCGGCGGCCCGGCGATCGCGCCGCCGCCGCCAGTCGTAAACGAAATAGGTCCATTGTATCACTTCTGCCAAATGACCTTTGATCCGCGCAATCGGCCCAGCGCTGTGACTCAATTCCTATGACTTCAGCCCTGTGACTCGAGCCCTGTAACTTCAGTCCTGATTTCAGCCCTATGACTTCAGCCGTTTGGCGATTGCGGCCATCAACTGGGCGGCGATGTCCGTGCCGCGCTGGTCGTCGATCTCGCGCACGCAGGTGGGGCTGGTGACGTTGATCTCGGTGATGTAGTCGCCGATCACGTCGAGGCCGACGAACAACAGCCCCTTCTCGCGGATCATCGGCTGCACCTGCTCGACCAGCCAGTAGTCGCGGTCGGTCAGCTCGCGGGAGACGCCGCGGCCGCCGGCGGCCAGGTTGCCGCGGGTCTCGCCGGCGCTGGGGATGCGCGCCAGACCGTAGGGTACCGGCTCGCCGTCGACCAGCAGGATGCGGGTGTCGCCATCCTTGATCTCGGGCAGGTAGCGCTGGGCCATGATCTGGCGCTGGCCACGCTCGGTAAGCTGCTCGATCACCGCGCCGAGATTGCGGCCCTCGGGGCCGATATGAAAGATGCCGGTGCCGCCCATGCCGTCCAGCGGCTTGAAGATGGTGTCGCCATGCTCGGCCTGGAAGGCGCGCAGCACCGCGTCGCGACACGACACCACCGTGGGCGGTATGCAGTGGGCGAACTGCTGCGCGAACAGCTTCTCGTTGCACTCGAACAGCGCCCGGGTCGGGTTGACCACCAGCGTGCCCTCGCGCTCGGCGAAGGCCAGCAGATGCACGGCATTGAGAAAGTGGCTGTCCACCGGCGGATCCTTGCGCATCAGTATCACGTCGAGCTCGCCCAACGGCATCGCCTCACGCTCGCCCAGGTCATACCAGTGCTGCGGATCGCGATGGACCTTGAGCGAACGCGCACTGCCCATCGCCCGCCCCTCGTAGAGGTAAAGGTCTTCCTGCTCGAGATAGTAGAGCGACCAGCCCATCGATTCCGCCGCCCACAGCAGCGTCAGGGAGGTGTCCTTCTTGTAGGTGATGTCGGCGATGGGATCCATCACCACGCCGAGCTTCACCGTGCCGGTCTTCAACGTGCCCTGGCTCATTGATCGGGTTTCCCAGAAAGAGGATTGAATGAGCCGCAGTATGACGTAGCTCCCGCCTGATCTGTAGGGGTCCGGTGAAACCGGAGCGCGGCGCAAGATCCTCGAAGCCTGCCGCGACTAATGGCTAGGCGAAAAACGAGGTCGAGCCGACCAACGTATAATGTATACATTGATTCAATAGGCGCAATCTCCCTGTTGAAGAGCATCGACTGACTGGCTGGAGAAAGCCCCTGGCGTCTGCGTTATTCGACTCGGCGGCCGTCTTCCAGCGCTCGATCATGGCGGGAAAGCGCTTTCGGGTTCGCAGCCGATCTCTTCTTCAAGGCACGGGTTTCAAGGTACTGGTCTTCACGGTACTAGCCCTCGACCCAATGCCCTGGCGCGCTGATTTCCCATTGGTGTGCCAACCAGAAGGATGTCTTCACTCGGAGATCGCCGCATGACCGCCCAGAACTCAACGTCGCACCCTTTTCTCGCTCGCCTGCTGGCTGCCGCGGTGCTTCTCGTGCCAATGGCTGGCGCCCACGCCGCTACCACGCTGAACTTCGCCCATACCCAGCCGGCGGCGGACGTTCAGAATATTGCCGCGGAACACTTTGCCAAGCTCGTCGACGAGCGCAGCAACGGTGACTTGAAAATTCGTGTCTTTCCCAGCGGGCAACTGGGCAGCGACACCGCGCTGGTATCCAGCGTCCGCGGCGGTCAGATCGATATCGTGCTGACCGGCAACCCCTACTACACCGGGCTGGTTGGCGAACTGAACGTGCTCGACCTGCCGTTTCTGTTCGACAACTACGCCCATGCCTACGCCGTGCTGGACGGCGAGATCGGCAAGTCGCTGCTCGCCAAGCTGGGTGAGCACGATCTCAAGGGGCTGGCGTTCTGGGAAATCGGCTTTCGCAACCTGACCAACTCCCGCCACCCGGTAAAGACCGCAGCCGATATCAAGGGACTGAAACTGCGCACCACGCCCAACCCCGCGCATATCGCGGCCTTTGAAGCACTGGGAGCCAACCCGACACCAATGCCATTCACGGAGCTGTTCACGGCCCTGGAAACGCGCACGGTGGATGGTCAGGAGAATCCGATCAGCCTGATCCGCTCGGCCAAATTCTACGAGGTCCAAAAATACCTGTCGCTGACGGCACATGCTTACACCGCGGCACCACTGGTCATGAACAAGGCCAAGTTCGAGAGCTTGAGTCCGGAACAGCAGCAGATACTGGTGAAAGCGGCCATCGATTCCGCTCAATTCGAGCGCCAGGAAGCCGCCAAAAGCCTGTCGGGCGATCTCGAGTTTCTCAAGCAACAGGGCATGCAGATCGTCGAGGAACCGGACCGTGCTTCGATGCGTGACATCGTCGAAGGCCCGGTGCAGGCCACTTTCGAGGAAAAATACGGCCCCGAGTTGATCGAGGCCATCAAGGCCGCTCGGCCTGAAACTCAGTAGATCGGCGCTGAGATTCCAGCCACAACCTTCGACCACTGATCGCGACTTCCGGGGAGGTCCGCCATGTCCAGACCGGCGCAAGCTACGGTTCGACCACCGCAGGGCTCGCTCCAGACGATGCTGTGCCGCCTGTCACGCATTGCCGAGTCGACCCTCAATCTGCTCATGGTGCTGGCACTGGTGGCGATGATCGCGCTGGTGTTCACCAATGTCGTCCTGCGCTATGGCTTCAACAGCGGCATCTCGATCAGCGTCGAGTTGTCCCGGTTTTTGTTCGTGTGGGTCATTTTCCTCGGCACGGTCGTGGGCCTGATGCGGCATGAACATCTCAGGGTGACGACTCTATCCGATCGCCTGCCGCAAAAACTGCAGGGTCTGCTGCAACGCCTGGTGACACTGGCGATGCTGGGGTGCTGCCTGATGCTGATCAAAGGCAGCTACGCCCAGACACGGCTCAACTGGAGCGATCTGTCACCGATCAGTGGCATTCCCGTCGGCGTTTTCTATCTTGCCGCACTGGTCGCCGGCGTCCTGATGGCGCTGATCCTGATATTACGATTGCTGATGCCGTTTTCTCTGCAGCCGATATCGCATCATCAGGAGATCGCGCCATGACGATCGGCCTGTTCCTCGCCTCGCTGCTGGCATCGATCGGCCTCAGCCTGCCGATTGCCTTCGCCCTGCTGGTCAGCGCCGTGGTGCTGATGCTGCATCTGGGGCTGTTCGACTCTCAGATCCTGGCCCAGAACCTGGTCAACGGCGCCGACAGCTACACGCTGCTGGCGATCCCTTTCTTCCTGGTCGCCGGTGAGGTGATGTCGCGGGGTGGGCTATCGAAGCGCATCGTGCTGCTGGCGATGAGCATGGTCGGGCATCGCAAGGGCGGACTGGGCTTCGTGGCCATCTTCGCTGCCATCGTCATGGCGAGTCTGTCCGGATCGGCCGTGGCCGATACCGCCGCACTGGGTTCGATGCTGTTGCCGATGATGCGCCAAGCCGGTTATCCCCCGGGCCGCTCGGCCGGGCTGATGGCAGCGGGAGGCATCATCGCGCCGATCATTCCGCCGTCGATTCCGCTGATCATCATCGGGGTGGCGGGCAGCATCTCGATCAGCAAACTGTTCCTGGCCGGGATCGTGCCGGGGCTGATCATGGGTGTGACCCTGGTGCTGATGTGGCTGTTCATCACTCGCAAGGAGACGCTGGTGGTGGCCGCGAAGGCCACCGGCGCCGAGCGGCTGACCGCGCTGCGCAAGAGCTTCTGGGCCATGCTGCTGCCGGTGATCATCATCGGCGGTATCAAGACCGGGATCTTCACGCCCACTGAGGCCGGTGTGGTGGCGGCCGTCTACGCCATGCTGGTATCCACACTGATCTATCGCGAGCTCAATCTCGTCGAGCTGTATGAGGTACTGGTACTGGCGGCGCGCAATACGGCCGTGGTGATGTTCCTGATCGCCGCGGCCAGCGTCGCATCCTGGCTGATCAGCATCGCCCAGCTGCCGATGATGGTGGCGGATCTACTCTCGCCGCTGACCGATAGTCCACGCCTTTTGATGCTGGCCATCATGGCCATCGTGTTGATCATTGGCATGGTGATGGATCTGACACCGACGATCCTGGTGCTGACCCCGATCCTGATGCCGGTCGTGCAGATCGCCGGTATCGACCCGGTCTACTTCGGCATCATGTTCGTGCTCAACTGCGCCATTGGCCTGATCACGCCGCCGGTGGGCAACGTGCTCAATGTCATCGCCAGCGTGGGGCAGCTCAAGTTCGAGAAGGCGGTCATGGGCGTGCTGCCCTTCGTCATGGCCTACGTCGTGCTGTTGCTGCTGTTCGTGGCGTTCCCGCAGATCATCACCGTGCCGCTGTACTGGCTGGCAAACTGAGGTCATTCCGATGAACGAACAGGCCCTGATCGATAGCCATCACCACTTCTGGGCGCTGGACGGCAGCGTGAATTACCCCTGGCTCGAGGACGAGATCGACGCTCACTTCTTCCTCGGCGATTACGCGCGCATCCGTCAGCCGTTCCTGCCGGCGGATCTCCGCTCACAGATCCCTCCCGGCTATCGTTTGGCAGGCACCGTGCACTGCGAGGCCGAATCGATCCGGCAGGCGCCGGAGGTGGAAACCCGCTGGCTGACACAGCTGGCCGAGGAGCAGGGGCTGCCCACGGCGCTGGTCGGCTGGGCGGCGTTCGCCGATCCGGCCTGTGAATCCCAGCTTGAAGATCAGATGCGTTCACCTCTGTTTCGCGGTGTGCGCGCCAAGCCGGTGACGGCAGCGAGACCGGATCAGTACGCCGCCACGCTTGGCGCATCGGGCTCGCTGCAGGACACTGACTGGGCCCGCGGGCTGCGACTGCTGGAGGAACGCGATCTGTGCTGGGATCTGCGCGTGCCGGCCTGGCATCTGGCGGATGCCGCCAGGGTGCTGGAAGCCACTCCGGACCTGCGCGTGATTCTCAACCATACCGGCCTGCCCTGGGATCGCAGCGAGCAGGGGCTGACGCGCTGGCGCGAGGGCATGCGTGCCATCGCCGCCAACCCCAACGTCGCGGTCAAGCTTTCGGAACTGGGGAGCCCCATGGCCGCCTGGGACGAGCAGCAGAACATCGCGGTGCTCGCCGAAACGATCGGCATCTTCGGTGCCGAGCGCTGCCTGTTTGCCAGCAACTTCCCTGTCACCGGACTCAATGTCAGCTATGCGACCTGGCTGGGCATGGTCGAGCAGGCGATCGCCGATGCCGCGCCGGACGCGCGCCAGGCGATCCTGCACGACAACGCCGTCCACTGGTATCGCCTTGGCGTACAGGAAAAGACCGCCGGCTAGCTCACGAAACCCTGAAACCTTGGAACCCTGAAGCCCTGAAGCCCTGAAGCCCTGAAGCCCTGAAGCCGAAATGTCTCAGCCGGCGTCGGGGGCTGCGCTCAACCGGTCCCACAGGAAGCGCCACGCCAGGGCGCTCAGCTTCGCCCGCTGGGCATTGTCCGCCGCGCCGCCGTGGCCGCCTTCGGTGTTCTCGTAGTAATAGACCTCGCCTGCGTTCATCGCTTCCATCTTCGCCATCATCTTGCGGGCGTGGCCGGGGTGAACCCGATCGTCGCGGGTCGAGGTGGTGAACAGTACCGCGGGATAGTCCACGCCCTCGTGCAGGTTGTGATAGGGCGAGTAGTCCTTGAGAAAGGCTTCCCAGTCGTCGCTGTCCGGATCGCCGTACTCCGCCATCCACGAGGCACCCGCCAGCAGCTGGTGATAACGCTGCATGTCGAGCAGCGACACTTCACACACCGCCGCGGCGAAGTGGTCCGGATAGCGCGTGATCATGTTGCCGACCAGCAGACCGCCGTTGGAACCGCCCTGGATGCCCAACTGACGCGGCGTGGTGATACCGGTAGCGAACAGATCTTCGGCGACGGCGGCGAAATCCTCGAACGCCTTGTGGCGCTCGCCCTTGAGCGCGGCGCGATGCCAGCGCGGGCCATACTCGCCGCCGCCGCGAATGTTGGCGACCACGTAGGCGCCGCCACGGGTGAGCCAGCTGCGTCCGGCCCCGGCGATATAGTGCGGCGTCAGCGAAATCTCGAAGCCGCCGTAGCCGTAAAGCAGCGTCGGCAGCGGCTGGGGCGGCTTTCCCGCTTCCATGCCGGCCGGCAGCACCAGAAAGTAGGGAATCTGCGTGCCGTCGGCGCTGGTGGCAAAACGCTGTGTCACCTGCATGCCGTCGGTCTCGAAGAAGCTCGGCGCGCGCTTGATCGTATCCGGCGCTCGATCCACCGCGGCGAGATCCATCCGCGCCAGCGTGGTGGGAGTGAGATAGTCGGTGACGATCAGGAAGACCTCGTCACTCTCTTCGTCATCGATGGCCGCGACGCCGATTTCACCGGCCGTCGGCAAACCCGGGATCGGGCGCGGTGACCAGTCGGCGCCCTGCCCCGGCGTTAGCACCTGCAGCCGATGTTTGACGTCTTCGAGAACGTCCAGCACCAGGTAGTTTCGGGTCCACTCGAACCCTTCCAGCGAGCGGTGCGCATCCGGCGTGAACAGCGTGGTGAAATCGCGTTCGCCACGCTTGAACGACGCGTAGTCGATCGCCAGCAGCGCGCCGCTTGGGAAGTTCAGATCGTTTTCTTCGAGCTGCCAGTCGTCGCGCAGATGCACCAGCAGCCACTCCCGATGCACCACCGCCTGGGCCGACAGCGGCACCTCGATGGGGAACGCCTCGCCGTCGGGCAGGAGTTCGATCAGTCGCTGCTCGTAGAATGCCATTGCGTGATGGATGAAATCGCGCTCAAAACCGCGAGTGCTGTCGTGAAACGCCAGCGCCATCAGGTCCTGTTCGGCGGCCTCGAAGATCGTCTCTGCCGCCGCCATCGGCTCGCCCCGGCGCCAGCGCTTGACCAGGCGGGGATAGCCAGAACTGGTCAAAGCGCTTTCACCCGAGTCCGTGGTACCGAAATCGGTGTAGACGAACAGCGTGTCGCGGTCGATCCAGCTCATGCCGCCCTTGGCTTCCGGACGCTCGAAGCCGGACTCGCCGTTATCGTCGGCCCCGATCCAGCGCTTGGCGATCAGATCGAACTCGCGGGTCACGTCGGCGTCCGCGCCGCCGCGAGAGAGCGACACCAGCGCCCGCTCCCAGGGGCCACCCGGCTTTTCCGGTTCGAGACAATCGGCGCCGTGCCAGACCCAGTTCTCGTTTTCCGAGGCATTGAGCGCATCGACATCGATCAGCACTTCCCACTCGGGCCGCGCCTGAAGATAGGATTCCCACCGGGTACGACGCCACAGACCGCGCGGATGCTCGGCGTCCTGCCAGAAGTTGTAGTAGTGCTCGCCGCGCTTGACCACGAACGGAATGCGGTCGTCGGCGTCGAGAATCTCGCGCAACCCCGTCTGCAACGTGGCGAAATCGGCGTCCTCGAAGCGCTCGAGCGTGCGTCGGTTGTGACCCTCGACCCAGGCCAGCGCCTCGGCGCTGTCGACCGCTTCCAGCCAGCGATGAGGGTCGCCGCTGCCGGCCCCACCGGAAGCGGGATCGGAAGTGGCGGATTGATAGCGATAGGCGGGAAAAGGAAACATGCGGTGCCTCGATGACAGGGTGCGACGAAAGAGTGCGATGACAGAGTGACTGCCATCGAGGTTAGCACGTGGCGCCGCCGGTGCGAGTCGGGGCCGGAGCCCCGATCCGCCTAGAAGCGATCGACGGCCGCCGCTTGCCAGTGCTCGCGCCATTCCGGGGGAATCTCTTCACCCAGCAGTTGCGCCTCTTCGAGCTTCGGCAGCTCGAAATCGGCATAGCCGCGAGCCGGCGCGTAGGCGCTGCGGTGGCGAATATGATCCGGCGTCAGCTCGTCGAAATGCGACAGCCCCATCGCCCCGGTCAACGCCGCGAAGCCGTCCAGCGTGGCCTTGTGGTAGCGGGCCACGCGCTCGGCTTTCTCCGGCACGTCGATCGCCCGCGAGCGCTTGGGATCCTGCGTCGTCACCCCGGTCGGGCACTTGTTGGTGTGGCAGCGCCGCGCCTGAATGCAGCCGACGGCGAACATGAACGGTCGCGCGGCGTTGCACATGTCGGCGCCCAACGCCGTCTTGACCACCATGTCGTAACCCAGCGCCACTTTGCCGCTGGCCACCAGCCGGATCTTGTCGCGCAGGCCGACGCCACGCAGGGCGCTGTCGACGAACGGCAGCGCCTCGTCGATGAACACGCCAAGGCTGTCCGAGAACTCCTGCGGCGCCGCGCCGGTACCGCCCTCGGCGCCATCGATGACGATGAAATCGAGCAGGGTGCCGGTCTCGACCATCGCCTTGCAGATACTCAGAAATTCGCTGCGCCGACCCAGGCAGAGCTTGATCCCGACCGGCTTGCCGTCGCTGAGCTCGCGCAGGCGGTCGACGAACGCCATCAGCTCGCGCGGGGTGGAAAACTCCGGATGCGACGATGGCGATGCGCAGTCCTTGCCTACCTCGATCTGACGCGTACTCGCGATCTCACGATTGACCTTGGCCCCTGGCAGCAGCCCGCCGTGAGAGGGCTTGGCGCCCTGGGATATCTTGATCTCGACCATCTTGACCTGCGCGCTTCGCGCCTTGTCCCGAAACGTCTCGGCATCGAAACGGCCGTTCTTCTGGCGGCAACCGAAATAGCCTGTGCCCAGCTCCCAGATCAGGTCGCCGCCGTGCTTTTCGTGGTAAGGGCTGATCGCGCCCTCACCGGTATCGTGGGCGAACCCGCCCTGGCTGGCGCCCAGATTCATCGCCTCGACGGCATTGCCGGAGAGCGAGCCGAAGCTCATCGCCGAAATATTCAACCGTGAGGAGGAGTAAGGGCGCGAACACTGCGGCCCGCCAATGACGATCCGGCGTGCCTCGTCCGGCACGCTGCCGGGCTGGATCGAGTGATACGAAAAATTGTACCCGGGCGCACCGACGTCGCGAATGGTGCCGAACGGCGAGGTATCCCCGCTACCGTCGGCCCGGGCGTTGATCAGGTTGCGCTGTTCGCGGGAGAACGGGCGACCGCTGGTTTCGGACTCGAAGAAGTACTGACGTAGCTCCGGGCGCACGAACTCGAGCAGATAACGCAGATGCCCGATCAGCGGATAGTTGTAGAGCACGTTGTGCGGGGAGCGCAGATCCCGCCAGCCGATCAGGGCCAGCGGCACCCAGAGAATGAGTAGCCACAGAAAAGCGTGCCAGAAGACGCCGATGACCAGAGTGGCCGCGATCAGCGCGGCCGTCAGCAGATAAAAAAATTGGCGATACATGATGGGCTGTCCGACGATGAGGGGTGACCTTTCAAGTGTTGGATAAGCTCGAGGATTGTTCAAATCGGGTCCGTTTTCGCCAACCACCAATGTCGTATTTCTTGATATATCACGCTATGCCACCGTGGAACCGCACCGACCACTTCCAGGAGAGAGTCACATGGACGACTGGACACAAACCCTGACGGCAGGGCCACTGCTGGGTATCGCCGCTGCCGCGATCGCCCTGCTGTTGATTCTGATCATTCGCTTTCATCTACACGCTTTCCCGACGCTGGTGTTGGTCAGCCTGCTGACCGCGTTCGCCACCGGCATCCCCGCGGGCGCCATCGTCGATACCATGACCGACAGCTTCGCCGGTACCCTGGGCTCGGTGGCACTGCTGGTCGGCTTCGGCGCGATGCTGGGCAAGCTGGTGGAGCACTCCGGTGGCGCTCAGGTGCTGTCCGAGAAGATGGTCTCGCTGTTCGGCGAGGCCCGGGCGCCCTTCGCGCTGGGCATCGCGTCGCTGATCATGGGCTTTCCGATCTTCTTCGACGCCGGCCTGATCGTGATGCTGCCGATCATCTTCGCGGTGGCCAAGCGCCTGGGCGGCCCGGTACTGCTCTACGCGCTGCCGGCAGCGGCGGCGTTTTCGGTGATGCACGTGTTCGTACCGCCGCACCCCGGCCCGGTCACCGCCACCGAGCTCTACGGCGCCAATCTGGGTCTGGTGCTGCTGGTGGGGATCATCATCGCCTTTCCGATGTGGTATCTCTCGGGTTATCTGTGGGGGCGCTTCGCCGCCAGCCGTTTCGACTTCAAGCTGGAAGTGAGCCTGTTCGGCGGCCAGGACGACGACGAAATCGAGAATCCGCCCAGCGTGGGCACGGTCATCGCACTGCTGCTGTTGCCGCTGGCGCTGATCTTTCTCAATACCGGGCTCGACTTCGCCCGCGCCGCCGGCGTGGCCGACAGCGACGCCACCTGGTTCCAGTTCCTCTCCTCGCTGGGCGAGACCCCGATCGCACTGCTGATCTCGGTGCTGGTGGCGATCTACGTGCTGGGCAGCCGCCGGGGTGAAGGCGGCAGCGCGCTGGAGAAGATCGTCGACTCCTCGCTGGGGCCGATCTGCTCGGTGATCCTGATCACCGGCGCCGGCGGCATGTTCGGCGGTGTGCTGCAGGCTTCCGGCATCGGCGATGCGCTGTCGGATTCGATGAGCGATCTGGGCCTGCCGGTGATCGGCGCTGCGTATCTCGTCGCGGTGGTCATGCGACTGGCGCAGGGCTCCGCTACCGTGGCACTGGTCACCGCCGCCGGTTTAATGGCGCCGGCCGTCGCCGGAGGTGATTTCTCGGCCATGCAGATCGTCGCGATCACCCTCGCCACCGCTGCCGGCTCGGTCTTCGCCGGCCACGTCAACGACTCCGGTTTCTGGCTGGTGGGGCGCCTGCTGGGCATGGACGTCAAGACCACGCTGATGACCTGGACCGTGCAGCAGGCGCTGGAGTCGGTGGTCGGGTTCGTGCTGGCCTGCGCCGTCTATCTGATCTTCTAGAGCACTCACCGATACGAGGACAACGATGACCAACCTATTCGATATTCAAGGTCGCCTGGCACTGATCACCGGTTCCACCCGCGGGCTGGGCAACGCGCTGGCCCGCGGGCTGGCCGAACAGGGTGCCCGAGTGATCATCCACGGACGTAGCCAGGAAGCGGCCGAGGAAGCCGCCCGGAAACTGGCGGCGGAAACCGGCGCCACGGTCGACGCCGTCGCCTTCGACGTGACCGATGCCGAGGCGGTGAAAGCGGCCATCGATCCGCTGCTCGAACGCCTCGGCGTGCCGGATATTCTGGTCAACAACGCCGGCCTGCAGAAACGCGGCCCGTTCAACGACTTCGATCCCGCCGACTGGGACGCCGTGATCGCCACCAACCTCTCCAGCGCCTTTTACGTTTCGAAGGCGGTGAGCCCGGCGATGTCGGCGCGCGGCAGCGGCAAGATCGTCAATATCGGCTCGGTGCAGTCGAAACTCGCCCGCGAGACCATCGTGCCCTATGCCGCGTCCAAGGGCGGCGTGGCACTGCTGACTCAGGGCATGGCCGCCGATCTGGCGCGCTACGGCATCCAGGTCAACTGCCTCTCCCCCGGCTACTTCCAGACCGACATGAACCAGGCGCTGTGGCAGGACGCCGACTTCAACGCCTGGATCGAGAAGCGCACCCCGGCGCAGCGCTGGGGTCAGGTCGAGGAGCTGGTGGGCACGCTGGTCTATCTCTGCTCCGGCGCGTCGAACTTCGTCTCCGGACAGAATGTATCCGTCGATGGCGGGATGACGTCGGTGGTCTGAAAACGCCGCCACGCCAACGAACCCATGGCCTGATCTCGACAGTCGATAGTTTTGCTGCATCGATATAGTCGTCAGGATTCATTGTTGGTCGGCTAATCGTTTCCTAGACTATGGTCTATTCGAGCGAGCCCGAAAGGGCTCGCCTTATTTTTGGCCTGACGTCATCGCGACCGAATGTCAGCGTAAAAAGGAGTTCACGATATGACATCGCTATTCGAACCGTTCGATCTTGCCGGCACCCGCCTGAACAACCGTATCGTCATGGCGCCGATGACCCGCGCCCGCGCCAAGGGTGACGTGCCCGACGAAATGGGCGCGCTCTATTATCGCCAGCGTGCCAGCGCCGGACTGATCGTCTCCGAAGGCAGCCCGATTTCTCGTGAGGGCCAGGGTTATCTGTTCAATCCCGGCATCTACGGCCCGGATCAGATCGCCGGCTGGAAGAAAGCGACCCAGGCCGTGCACGAGCGCGGCGGCGTGATCTTCTGTCAGACCTGGCACGTCGGCCGTGTCTCGCACACCTCGATCCAGCAGAACGGTGCCGCACCGATCAGCAGCAGCGCCAAGCAGGGCGGCATGGCGTTCGGCTACAACGAAGACGGTCAGCCCGACATGATGGCGGCAACGACGCCCCGCGCTGCCACGACCGAGGAGTGCCGTCGACTGGTCAACGATTTCGCCCAGGCGGCGCTGAATGCGCGTAACGCCGGCTTCGATGGCGTCGAGCTGCACGGTGCCAACGGCTATCTGCTCGAGCAGTTCGTCAACGCCGGCCTCAACGATCGCACCGACGACTACGGCGGCTCGCGGGAGAATCGCTGCCAGCTGCTGCTGGAAGCGATCGACGCTTCCATCGCGCTGATCGGCGCACATCGTGTCGGTGTGCGTCTGACGCCCTACGGCACGTTGTTCGACATGCCGCTGTATGACGACATCGAAGGCACCTATCTCTATCTCGCCGAGGAGTTGAGCAAGCGCAACCTGGCTTATGTCCACCTCATGGATCAGGGCGCCCAGGGTCAGGACGGTCTGCCGCGCGAGTTCCTGCGTCAGTTCCGTGATGCCTATCACGGCACGCTGCTGTTCGCCGGCAACCTCGACAAGGCCGAAGCGCAGAAGCTGGTCGACGACGGCACCATCGACCTGCCGGTGTTCGGTCGCCCGTTCACCTCCAACCCGGACCTGGTCGAGCGCCTGCAGAACGATTGGCCGCTGGCCGAGTTCGATCCGGATACCTTCTACGGTGGCGATGCGCGTGGCTATGTCGACTTCCCCACCTACGAGGAAGAACAGGCGCGCCTGGCACGCGAAAAGATGATCGAAGAGAAATCCTGAGCGCGGGCCGAAAGTAGGATCGTCCCAAACTCGAACGCCCCGATCGCAGGATCGGGGCGTTTTTGTGGGCGACGATTTGATCAGGCCGGCTACTTCTTGCGCCGCCACGGCCAGTTGGTCTTGGCCAGATCCATCACCTCGTCGCCGCGCCCGCTCATCACCGCGCGCACGGTGTAGAGGCTGAAGCCCTTGGCCTGCTCGGCCTGAATGCGCGGCGGAATCGACAGTTCCTGCTTGGCGGTGCGCACATCGACGAGCGCCGGGCCGTCATGGGTGAAAGCCTGGCGCAGCGCATCGTCGATCGATTCGGAGGACTCGACGCGCACGCTGAACATGCCCAGCGATTCCGCCACCTTGGCGAAGTCCGCCGCCGGCAGGTTGGTCACTTCATCGACAAAGCCCGCCGCCTTCATCTCCATCGCCACAAAGCCCAGCGTCTGGTTGTTGTAGACCACGATCTTCACCGGCAGCTGGTGCTCGACCAGCGTGATCAGGTCGCCCATCAGCATGCTGACGCCGCCATCGCCGGCCAGCGCCACCACCTGACGGTCCGGAAACGCCGCCTGCCAACCCATCGCCTGCGGCACCGCCGTGGCCATCGAGCCATGCATGAACGAGCCAGTCAGCCGGCGCTGGCCGTTCATCGCCAGATAGCGCGCAGCCCATACCGTTGGTGTGCCGACATCACAGGTGAACACGGTATCGCTGTCCGCCAGCTCGCTGACCCGCGCGGTCAGATACTGCGGATGCAGCGGTTCGCCGATATCTCGCGGCGCAGCGAGATCGTCGAGCCCCTGGCGCGCCTTGCGGTAATCCTTCTGCGCTTCGTCCAAAAAGTCGCGCTCGGTCTTCTCTTTCAAACGCGGCAGCAGCGCATCGATAGTGGCACCGATATCACCCACCAGCCCCTTCAACAGCGGGCTGCGCCGGCCCAGATGCGGGCCGCGCTCGTCAATCTGGACGATCCGGCCGTGCTCGGGGAAGAAGTCGCGATAGGGAAAGTTGGTCCCCAGCATCAGCAGGAAGTCACAATCCTTGAGTGCGTGATAGCCGGAGCTGAAACCGATCAGCCCGGTCATGCCGACATCGAAAGGATTGTCGTACTCCAGCGACTGCTTGCCGCGCAGCGCATGAATCACCGGCGCCTTCAACCGCTCGGCCAGGGCGACGACCTGAGCGTGGTAACCGTCGCAGCCGTAACCGCCGAGAATCGTCACGCGCTGGTGGCCATCGATCAATTCGGCCAGCTCGTCGAGCGCCGAGGCGGGCGGCACCGGCACGGCGCGCACGGGCTCGGACCAGTTCGAGCCCTTGACCGGCGCCGGCTGCAAGGCGACATCCCCCGGTATCACGATCACCGCCACGCTGCGCTGGGTGATCGCCGTGTTCATGGCGGTTTCCAGTACCCGCGGCATCTGATCGGGTGACGACACCAGCTCGCAATAGTCGCTGCACTCGCGGAACAGGTTTTCGGGGTGGGTCTCCTGGAAGTAACCCAGGCCGATCTCGCTGGAGGGAATCTGCGCCGCGATCGCCAGCATCGGCACGTTGGCGCGCTGGGCTTCATACAGGCCGTTGATCAGATGCAGATTGCCCGGCCCGCAGGAGCCGGCGCAGACGGATAACTGTCTGGTGGCATCCGCCTCGGCGCTGGCGGCCAGCGCCGCGACCTCTTCATGGCGCACGCCGCGCCAGCGGATCCGTTCCTGACGTCTCAGGCTCTCGGTCAGGCCGTTGAGCGAATCGCCCGGGAGCCCCCAGATGTTACGCACGCCGGCGCGGTCCAGCGTCTCGATGATGAGATCCGCGATAGTCGGTTCGGACACAGTTGTCTCCCTGACATGGACGACGGGCCACGGCATCCAAGCTCACCGCCCTGGCCCGATAGCTTCAGGCTTTAGTCTAGTCGACGTGACCGACCCTGCAGCCGGACGCGATCTTGCGGGAACGACGGTGAGAAGGGAGAAGGGAGAAGGGAGAAGGGAGAAGGGAAATTAGAGGGAATGAAGAAGATAAGAAAACCCGAGATGGCGGCCATGGTGGCCGCCATCACTTCGCGAACTAGCGGCGAATGCCCAGCGCCTCATGCTGCTTGGCAAACAGCGCCTGGCACCCGCTCTCGGCCAGGTCGAGCATGCCGTTGAGTTCGGCGCGGGAGAACGCCTCGGCTTCCGCGGTGCCCTGTACCTCGATCAGCTTGCCGTCTTCGGTCATCACCACGTTCATGTCGGTGTCGGCGGCGCTGTCTTCCGGGTAGTCCAGATCGAGCACCGGCGTGCCCTTGTAGACGCCCACCGAGATCGAGCTGACCAGCTGACGGAACGGATCGGTCTTGATCATCTTCTTGCGCTGCATGTACTGCAGCGCCTCGATCAGCGCCACGCAGGCCCCGGTGATCGACGCCGTGCGCGTGCCGCCATCGGCCTGCAGCACGTCGCAATCCACCGTGATGGTGTATTCGCCGAGCTTCTTCAGATCCACCGCCGCGCGCAGCGAACGGCCGATCAGGCGCTGGATTTCCAGCGTGCGCCCGCCCTGCTTGCCTCGCGCCGCTTCACGGCCGCTACGGGAATGGGTCGCGCGCGGCAGCATGCCGTACTCCGCCGTCACCCAGCCCTGGTTCTTGCCGCGCAGCCAACGCGGCACGCCGGCCTCGACGCTGGCGTTGCACAGCACCTGGGTATCCCCGAAGCTCACCAGCACCGAGCCTTCGGCGTGACGGGTAAAACCGCGGGTCAGCGTGACCTCACGGGGCTGATCGGGTTGTCGTCCACTCGGGCGCATGAAAGCCTCTCGATCCAAACATCAATGACAGAAGCGCCACACCTTCGACGCCTCACAGCAGGCCGGCCATTCTACACGGGTCAGCCGTACATTCACCGCCGACGAGCGGCGGCCAACCTCTTCACGGATGGGTTACACTCGATCGATCAGCTCGACGATTCAAGGAATTCCCCATGCCCCATAGCATGACCGCGTTCTCCCGCCAGACCCGTGATGCCGACTGGGGCAGCCTGCAGCTCGAACTGCGCTCGGTGAATCAGCGCTATCTGGAGCCACACTTCCGACTTCCCGATACCCTGCGCGATCTCGAACCGCACTTTCGCGAAGCGATGCGCCAGCGACTCGCCCGCGGCAAGGTGGAGTGCTCGCTGCGCTTCGACCCGGCTGAAGGCAACGCCGCCCCCGGCATCAACGCCGATCAGCTCGAGGCGCTCTCGCAGGCACTGGAACAGGTTCGCGCCCAACTGCCGGAAGCGCCGATGCCCAACGCCCTGGAACTACTCGCCCATCCCGGCGTGATGGCCACCCAGCGCCTGGATATCGATCAGGTCAAAGCTGCAGGCCTCGAACTGTTCGACGCCGCGCTGAAGGATCTGGAAACCGGCCGCGCCCGCGAAGGCGAACGCCTGGCGGAACTGATTCGCGAGCGTCTGATTGGTATTCGCGAACAGGTAGCAACCGTGCGCGAGCACCTGCCGACGATTCTCGAGCGCCAGCGTACCCAGCTACTGGAACGACTGGAGAGCGCCAAGACCGAACTCGACCCGCAGCGGCTGGAAGCGGAAATGGTGATGATGGCCCACAAGGCAGACGTCGCCGAAGAACTCGACCGGCTGGAAACCCACGTCACCGAGGTCGAACGTCAGCTCAAGCAAAAAGGCCCGATCGGCCGGCGCCTCGACTTCCTGATGCAGGAACTCAACCGCGAAGCCAACACCCTTTCCTCCAAGGCCATCGTCGCCGACACCACCCGCTGCGCGGTGGAATTGAAGGTGCTGATCGAGCAGATGCGGGAACAAATCCAAAATTTGGAGTGAAGACTCGGTCGTTTGGAAGGCCAGCGCTGAATTCGATTTTGTAAGGGCAGTCATGACAGCACGAAGGCTAAAGGCGGTAGAGATACTGAGGCGATCCGAGCAAGGACTTTGTCGCCCTTTCCTGATTAGAGACGACAAAGGGGGTGTCTACGTTGTCAAAGGTGTTGATGGCGTAGGTAAAGCGGCTTTGGCATCGGAACTTATCTGTGCAGAACTCGGTAAATGCCTGGGCCTTCCGATTCCTGCCTATGGGTTGATGCAGATACCCCAGCAGCTGATCGATTTCAGCGCGATTGACGGCATGTGGGATTTGGAAGGTGGCCCTGCCTTCGCCAGTCGGCTGATCGAAAACGCCACGACACTGGTCTACTCGCAGTTGGACCATATTGAGACTGCCCTTCAGCAACGTGTGCTAGTGTTCGATAAGTGGGTCAAGAACGGTGATCGCTGCCTTACGGAGAACGGCGGCAACGTCAATCTCCTTTGGTCTCCCGGTCAGGGCCTCGGCGTGATCGACCATAACGTGGCTTTTGCCATGGAAACACCAGACCAGGAAATTCTGACCAACCATGTCTTCGCCAGTCAGCGTCACTGCTGCAATGACATGGTGACCCGCGCCGAGCACATCGCCGCGCTTGACACGGCCTTGGCGGACTGGGATAGGATCACCGCCCTTTTGCCAGAGGAGTGGGTCTATCGCGATCTCTGGGACGAAGATTCGGAGGTAGCACCAACGCTCGAGGAACGGTACGCGTTGCTGCAGCGGTTCAATGACGACGATTTTTGGAGACTAGCATGAGCACCTTCTGCAATTACGCGGTGCTTCGATTCCAGCCCTACCCCGAAACAGGTGAGTTCGCGAACCTGGGAATCGTCATGCTCTGCTCCGACGGCCAGTTCCTGCAGCGCGTCGAGACCCAACGGCGCAAGCGAGTTACCGACTTCTTCGACAAGCTCGAACCCAGCGTTTTCCGGCAAGCACGCCAGGAGTTTACCGACGAGGTTAGACGCGTCGCCGAGCTCGCAAACGCGCACACTGGTGACTTCGTGCTAAAAATGGGCTTGTTCAAGCATCTGATCGCACCTAGCGAAACCATGTTCCGCTTCGGGCCACCGGGAACCATCGCCTCTGCCAATCCCGAAGAAACGCTGAACGAGCTATTCAATCGCTACGTCCACCACGAATTCGGTCAGCGGGAAGAAGCCGAAACACGGATCAAGCGCCGTCTTGGCACCCTGCTAAAAACACATTTTGCCGATCGCACCTACCGCGAGGAGCGCTTGGGCGATGAGCTCTATCACGTCAATTTTCCCTTTGTGTGGCGACGTGGCGAGCACACCCCGCGTCAGGCTATCCGGCCGCTATCCTTCGATCTGGATGATCCAAAGAGCATTCTCGACAAGGGCGACCGTTGGATCATGCAAATGAACCGGCTGAAGAAGCATGGCGGACTGCCGGAGGATACAGTGTTCGTCTGTCAGGCACCCGGCGACCAAGAAGCCAGAAAAACCCGCAGCTATCGGGAGATCATCGCCGAGTTGTCCAATACCCGACACATTCGCGTCATCCCCGAAGAGACACCGGTACCGCAGATGCGTGAAATGCTGGCTGAGGCCGTGAGGCACTAGCGGCAATGAACTCGTGCGGCGCAACGCTGTTTACAGTTAATCCCGCATGCGTGGTACGGAATAACGCCAGTATCCAATAGAGCGCGAACGCCGTTGACTGATCGCGTATCGAAGTCCAAATTCCACAGCAAGTGGACAGGGAGTGCCCGGTCGGCGTCTAAACCTCGGTGAGTTGCACCGGGGTTTTTCGCTTTCTAGGCGATATGCCCCAGATGAAAGGACGTACTTAGGGCTCAAAATCTTTGAATTGGGGCGGTTCGTAGTCGCTAGGCATTGCCTCTCCCACTGTCAGTGGAACACCCATTTTCGAAAGCTCTGAAGTAAATAGCGCAACGCTTTTTGTTAAAAGAATGCACCCCGCGATAATCAGCTTAATTCTGTTACTACTGGCTATATATTCCACCTGCTGAGTAACATTCTCACCCGAAGGTGATGTACCGCCAACACCGAGATGTAGCTCTTTGACTTTCAAGCTATCATTTTCTTTGATTTTCGTTCTGATATTGTCTGTCAAAGAGGCCATCGATTCGACTTGAGAATCGGATAACTCTTCTGTCTTGGCATGAGCAATTTGGTTTCTTATCTTGTTGATATGACCATAGGCTTTGGCGAGATCTTTAGGTAAGCCGCTCCCCTCAGCTAGCGCCAGTTTATGCGCAAAGCTAAACCTTCCGTGCGCCAAAATCTCGGGGTGCTGAGTGGCCTTGGAAACCCATAGATCAAGAATATTTTCAATTACCAGATGCAGCCGGAGAACGGTCGCTATGTCATCATTAACGTTGACGAGCTTTAGAATTCTTTCGTATCTGAACGCTTTTTCAAAATCCCCTCCGATAGCTGTATAGCCTCTTCTCGTATTTACCATATCGATCCTTTGGAGCCAGTTGCTCAACTGATTCTGCCAATTACCACCCAAAGCCAAACCATGAGTGTGTAGGGCGAAAAAAGACTCTTACCCCGCCTGCGTAGCGATTTTCGGCTTCGTGGCTTCCAGCGCACCAAAGATCCCATCAATGACGTTCTCTCGCCCTGCAAATAGCCCATCAGGCCCACCGGAATGCAGATGGCTAAATGGCGGCTCGTACAGAGCATTGGCATCCATGACGCCTCGAAACGTCAGTTGGTCGATGATCAGCTCGATGAATCGCATCTGAGCGGATGTCAGCGTGCGATCGGAGAGAAACTCGGAAAACTCAACCTGAGCAGCCTCGCGATCCATACCCACCAAACCGCGGATGAAATGCACAAGCGATGGCGCCTGACGCTGCTCCAAGAGATTCGCCAGCAACGTCTCGCCATCCTCCTCTCCGATCTGTTTTAGGGTGGCTTCCAGACTCTCCAGGTCGGTCGCCGTCAGTGGCTGATTAGTGCGAAGTTTGTGAATTACGATGTTGTTCCAGTGGCTGTTCAGATAGGCCTCGACCTTCTTGGCATATTGCACGCCAGTCATCTTCGGCATCTCAAAGACAGTCTCTTCTCGCACGCCCAGCACCTCGTCCTTGAAGTGGGTATAGACGATCTCGCGGCTCTTCTTATCGATAAACGGCACGAGCGCGCGCAGACGCAGGCGCATCTCCTCCAGCATCGGAACGTTAATATCCTCCCAGAAGCCGGGCTCTTGTATGGCCTGCAGATAGCCGAGCTGCTCCTTTACCAGAGGAATACTGGTCTTTTCCTCCAGCATCGCTGCTATGTCCATCACCCGAGCGCGCAGCCTATCGAAGTTGCCGGCGTCGACTTCGATCAACGCCAACTGCATGCGCAGCGCGGTGAGATCGAACATGCGTGACTCGATGTCATCGGTTTTCTTCTCGCTTGGCAGCTCGGCGACCTCATTGATTAACGCCTCCTGAGCTTCTAGGTCCAGTCGATCCCATGTCTTGCGATCCTGGAAGCGCTCCACGGCTTCGAGATGCAATCGCACAATGAAGTTTTCCGGGTTCATGGTGGCGACTTCGCCATGAAGTTCCGATGTGAGTTCGGGAGCCAGAGACCCGTCGGGGTCGAGGCCAGGCGTCGATTGAAGATGACTCAGTAGTTGTACGCGCGAGCGGAACAGCCGCGTACCCAGCGACACATTACCGCTCGCCTCGATGCCTTCCGGGTTCTCGCGGAAAAAGTCGAAGTTGAAGCAGAAATCGAAGACCCGGAAATCCCGCTTGTCGTCTTCTTCACCACCGGGGCCGAAGAGACCGGGGCAGAGCCGCGTACCGCGACCGATCATCTGCCAGAATTTGATCTTCGAAAAGACTGGCTTGAAGAACACCAGATTGGCGACTTCCGGTACGTCGATGCCGGTATCCAGCATGTCGACCGAAATGGCGATATGCGGCGGCTTTTCAGGCTGGGAGAAGTCATCGATCAGGCTCTGCGGATACTTGGCCTGATTATCAATGACTCTAGCGAAGTGGCCGGCGTAGTGCGGGTAGTGATGATCGAAGCGCTCCTCGATGAATGCGGCATGCTTATGGTTACGAGCGAAGATGATGGTCTTGGCCAGGCGGTCACCACCTTTCACGCGATACCCGTTCTCCATCAGGTGCTTCAGCACCTTGTCCACGGTATCCGTATTGAACAGCCAGTTATTGATGGCGGAGGCATTCACTTCCGTCGGCATGCCCACCTCTTCCGCCTCGTCTCCCCAGTCGAGACTCTCCCACTCGGCTTTTTCGTCCTCGCTGAGATCTTCATAGTCGATTCCTTCCCGCGGGAACTTGAGGTCCACCTGCTGAACCTTGGGCGGGACCAGAAAGCCATCCTTTACCGCACGATCCAGCTCATAGGCATCGGTGGGTACGCCGGGTTCGAGTTCGAACAGGTCGTAGGTATTTTTATCCACCTGCTCCCGCGGTGTAGCGGTCAGACCGACCAACAGGGAATCGAAGTAGCGAAAGATCGCGCCGTACTTCTGATACACCGAGCGGTGAGCCTCATCGATGATCACCAGATCGAAGTGCCCCACACCGAAGCGAGCCTCATCGCCTTGGGTGTCATCGATCAGCCCCATCATGGTCGGGTAGGTGCAAACATAGACCCGTCCCTCTTTGTGCTTCTCGGTCACCAAATTGACGGGGCTGGATTCCGGTAGATGCGCCTTGAAGGCATTGGCCGCCTGATTGACCAGAGAGACGCGGTCGGCCAGAAACAGCGCGCGTTTTACCCAGCCGGCCCGTTGCAGCACATCCACCAGCGCGACGGCGGTACGGGTCTTGCCGGTACCCGTGGCCATCACCAGCAGCGCCTTACGACGCGCCTTGGCAAACTGCTCGAAGATGCTGGCGATGGCGCGTTTCTGATAATAGCGCCCGGCGATCTCATCCTTTACCGCAAGAGCGCCCGGGGTGGCGCGCTGATCACGCCGCCGAATCAGGCTCGCCAATTCACTCTGCTTGTAAAAACCCGCAACGCTGCGCGGGGTATAGAAATCGTCATCCCAGAGCCAAGTCTGGTAGCCGTTGGTATAGAAAATCAGCGGGCGCTGGCCGTGCAGGTTCTCCAGACAGTCGGCGTAGAGCTTGGCCTGCTGACGGCCGTTTTTCGGGTCGGCCGTGGTTTTCTTCGCCTCCACGACGGCTAGCGGCTTGCCGTCGCTTCCCCACAGCACATAGTCGATGTAGCCAACGCCCTGGTTGTTGGGCATCCCGCTGACCTTGTACTCCCGGTCTTCGGGGTTCTCCAGCGGCCAGCCGGCACGGCGCAGCTCGACATCGATCAGATAATCCCGCGTCTCGGCTTCGGAGTAGTCATGCGTATCCGGCTGCTGCTCAGCCGCCTCTCGCGCCTCGGCGATCTGTTCGCGCAGCTGCTGAACTTCAACGTCCAGCGCGTCTCGCGCCTGCTGCTGCTTGAGCGCGGCCTTGTTCTGATCGGCCAGCTGTTTTTCCAGCGCCTCCAACTCCTGACGCGGGACAACGTCCTCAGAACTAACAGGCTGCGGGATTCGCGAATCCTGCCACGCGGCACCTTCGCGAGACGCCTCTGGCACGTAGGTACGCGTCAACCAGTAGCAGAGGTGATGCAGCTCTTTGACGACCTGCCGCGCGTCGCTCTCCTTCACCGGACGTGTCTCGTGAACGGCCTGGTTGCCCATCTTCTGAATCACTCGCGCCTTCTGAAACACTGGCTGCGGCAGCAGATTCTGAAAGCTCGGCTCGTGGAGAAGTGCGCCCAGATTGCGGTCATAAGGCATATGCAGCGCAGCGTCGTGCCGGTAGAGCCAGTGCACGGCCGCCTCCAGCGCGAAGCGGGCGTGAAAGCAGGATGCCCGCGGATCACCCACGATATGGCCCTCCGCCCGAATAGCGGACTCGGCGACGGTACTGAATTCGCGTGGCAGGAAGGCAAAGTTGGTCATGGGTTACAGCTCCCCGTTAAAGGCGCGGTGTTGGAGTGAGGCGAATAGCGCATCCAGCTCGGCAAGGTGGGCACGCATTTTGGTTTTTTGCTGCTCGACCGATTCGACGATGGTGGCGAAGCGGTGCTGAAGATCGAGTGGAGGAACACCAATTTCTATCGATGAAATTTTAGCTGGCGATGTGTGCTTAACTTTCGTACCAGTAGAGTCTTTCTGGATGCGATTTCGAACTGACACTGTATTCATCAACTCAATGATAAAATGCGAGTGAATGTCAGTTTTTTTAACCACTTTCCCTAGACGCTGGTTATGCAGAAATTTCCGAGACTCTGGTACGAGTATCGGGCTTCCAAGCAGTCCTGGTGCTTGTTCAGTCATCGCTATCAATATATCCCCTCTATCCAGTACATAATCTTGAGGTACGGGAGCGTTGTGGTACCTCTGCTTATGCCCTCGATCCCTAAAGCCACCCTGTTCGAAGAAGTTGCCTGGCGTAAGGAGTATATAATCTCCTTCGGGCACAAAATTTTCGCTTTTAAACGCAAAGCCATGTTTTAGATTAAAGGCTTCTCCGAGAGAAGCAACTTTCCACCCCATCGGATTTGTAACAGGGTCACCAAACATATCGATAAAGGTTGAATGTAGGAGAGCGTCCAGTTGGACAATCGCCTCACGGCGCTTGGCGCGCAACTCATCGGCCGCATCGAGAATGGCCGCGATGCGTTTTTGTTCAGCGAGGAGTGGAAGGGGGATTTGGAAATTCGCCAGTTCTTTAGGGCTTAACCTCGGAAGGTTGGCCCCCGATGAGCGAGAGGTAGCAAATTTCACCATCGAGTCTTGGCGTAAGAGATGGAGCAGATATCTACGGTCAACCTTGGATCCTGGCAGAATTGGAATAATATCTGTGCTACAAATTCCATAAAAATCTGGGGCGGTAATCTTAGCCAGATAAGGGCGCAACTTTCCATAGAGAATGTGCTCGGGAGTGAAGCGAAATTTAGAACTCTTTAGCTCTCCATTCTCGACGACTTGGACTTTGACAATATTGCCGCCTGACTCGATATTTTCGAGGCCGAGGTACAAAGTTCCAGCTTGTATCTTTTCGGAGCTGAGAGAGGCTCTATCAATGCGAGCCACATCGCTTAACTTGGAAGTATGCATGATCAGTTCAGCATCCCTTCCAGTGCCTTCCGCCCTTCGGTAATCTCATCCTCCAACGCCGCCAGGCGCTTTAGAATCTCTTGCGGCGCTTCATGCTCAACCGCTTCGTATTCGACTTCCTTGTAGCGATTGATGGAGAGGTCGTAGTCGTGGCTGGCGATCTCCTCCTTGGGCACGAGAAAGCTCTTTTCGGTGCGCTTGCGGCCCATCTCCTGCGCGGGGTTTTGCCAGCGGGCGATGATGTCGGGCAGGTCGCTCTTGTCAGGCTGAGGGGTGCGCCTGTCGTCCAGCGAGAAGCCATCGGCCTGCATGTCGTAAAACCAGACCCGGTCCGTGCCGCCGGAGTTGGTCTTGGTGAAGAGCAGAATCGCAGTGGAGACCCCGGCGTACGGTTTGAACACGCCGGAGGGCATCGAGATGATGGCATCGAGCTTCTGATCTTCGACCAAAATCTTACGCAGCGATTTGTGCGCCTTGCTGGAGCCGAACAGTACGCCATCCGGCACGATCACCGCGGCGCGGCCGCCGGTCTTCAGCAGACGCAGAAACAGCGTCAGAAACAGCAGTTCGGTCTTCTTGGTCTTGACGATCTGCAGTAGATCCTTCGCCGTCGATTCGTAATCCAGGCTGCCGGCGAAGGGCGGGTTGGCGAGTATCAGGGAGTATTTTTCGGCATCGCTCTCGTCCGCCTGAGCCAGCGAATCCTTGTAGCGAATATCCGGGTTCTCCACGCCGTGCAGCAGCATGTTCATACTGCCAATGCGCAGCATGGTGGAATCGAAGTCGTAGCCGTGGAAGGTCTCGTCGTTGAAGCGCCGACGGGCGGTATCGTCGCGGTAGATTTCTCCGCTGTGGTGCTCACGTAGATACTCGGAAGCGGCGTTCAAGAATCCCGCCGTGCCGCAGGCCGGGTCGCAGATCACATCGCTCGGCGTCGGCGCGGTCATCTCCACCATCAGCTTGATGATGTGCCGCGGCGTGCGGAACTGACCGTTCTGCCCGGCGCTGGCGATCTTGCCAAGCATGTATTCGTAGAGATCGCCCTTGGTATCGGCATCGTCCATATCGATGGCGTCGAGTTGGTCCACCACGTTGGCCAGCACCCTCGGATTCGGCATTAAAAAGAGCGCATCCCGCATATGGTGGGTGTAGGTCGAACCGCCCTCGCCATCCTCTTCGCCTTTCCGGCCGAGCGTCTTGATGAAGGGGAACACCTCATCGCGTACGGTCGCGAACATCGGCTCTGGCGCGCGCTCTCTGAAATGCGACCAGCGCAAGTGTTCCTCCCCCGCTTCGAAAATGGGTTCTTCGATCTCCGTCTTCGAACGCGATGCTTTGCGCTCCTTGAGCGTGTGCAGCTCATCCAACCGCTTGATAAAGAGCAGGTAGGTTAGCTGCTCGATAACAGTCAGTGGGTTGGATACACCGCCCGACCACATCGTGTCCCAAATGCGGTCGACCTTGGATTTCAGTTCACCGGTAATCATGATTTGCCTTACTGTTCTGTATTCGTAGTGTGCCTAAGAGGCTGATGCGCTGTCAGGTGGCCGGGGGTACTGAGCCCCACCGCAACCTCTAACCTTCATCCCGCAATAGGGCCATAAGCGCTGCATTGATAAAAAGCCGTTCTTTACCCGCCTGCCTCGCCTCCAGCACGCCGATTTCCACCAACTGCTTGAGATAAACAGACGCGGTCTGGCGCTTGGCGATGTCGCGCTCGACGAGGTTGCCGATGCGGCAATACGGCTGTTCGAAAATCAGCTGTACCAGCTCGTGGCTGTAGAGCTTGGGCAGCGCCTGCTGAATATGATCTCGCGTCTCGCCCATCAGGCGCCGAATCGCCGCGATTTTTGCCGTCGTCCAGCGTGCCGTCTGCTCGACTGCCTTCAACATGAACAGAATCCACGGTTCCCAATCGTCGCCGGCGGATACGGCCAGCAACAGGCGGTAGTAGTCGCTCTTGTGACGCACAATGTAGCGGCTCAGGTAGAGGCTGGGCAGCGTCAGCAGATTGCGTTCGATGAGAAATAGAATATTGAGGATACGCCCGGTGCGGCCGTTGCCATCCAGAAACGGGTGGATGGCCTCGAACTGATAGTGAGCAATAGCCATCCTGATCAACGGATCGAGATCGTCTTCGGCATGCAGAAACTGCTCCCAGTTCCCCAGCAGCTCACGAAGCAACGGCTCGCCGACGGGAGGCGTATAGATGACTTCGCCCGTGCGCTGATTGCTGAACGTCGTACCCGGCACCTTGCGGACACTCATCTCGATGCCCTTGAGCATTGTGCAAATGATTTCTGCCGTGCCGACGGTCAGTGGGCGGGATTGAATCTGGCGGACGCCATCATGGAGCGCCGTCCGATAGCGTAACGCTTCCCTGGTCGCAGGGTCGGCGAGTGTATCTTCTTCGGCAAACTGGAACAGCTTGTCGGTGGTGGTGACGATGTTCTCGATTTCGGAGCTGTCCTGCGCCTCGAGCATCGGCAGCAGATTGATCAAAAGCCCCTGATCCGGCAATAGCTCGCCAGCCTGTTTCAGTTCGGCTAGCGCCGCGCGCGCTTCGATACAGGCTTTGAGGGTAGCCCTAGTCTCGATATCGCCGGCTTCTGGCGGTAAGCGTGGAATGTCGTTGAACGGCGTGTCGGGCTGCCAGGGCATGGGGAAATCTCGAAATAGTTTCAAGTCCACTTGGGCCGATGCTATCGACTCACTCGACAGGTCATGTTCACGGTATTCAAAAAAATCGACATGACACATCGGTCATGTCGATGCTATCGACACGTCTGCGCGTCGTATAGAGAAAAAGCCGAAATTTCGACATGGATGTCGTCACAGATATAGAAAAGTCGATTTTCTATATCTATTGCCCGGCCCTAAGCACCTGATTCACGCCTTTCAATACGGCGTTCAGCTAGTCGTCGAGCAATTTATCCAACCAATGGGCGCCACCGATAAACGCCAGGGCGTCGTTGCTCGCCTGCCCGGGGAAGCAGCGTGGCCCTGCTTTACTGGACTTCTTTCTGCAAACTATCTGCATTTCTCTACTGTAGAGAGAATTAAAGCGCTGATTATAAATAACTTTATGAAGTCTCTTTCTGCATCGCTCTATTTTTCTCTTTGAAAGCTCTCTGCAAAACGCGACAAGCCGAGATTGAGCGCGCTCGTAGCAGGAGAGTTCCTGCGCATCACTCAAGGGGATGTCGGAAAAGCTCCCTACTCCCCGCACCACTCTCCCCACGATCTCCAACGCCCTGGGCCGATGCGAGACCAGCAGCGTGGTCTTGCCTTGCATCAGTTTCGCGAGTGCCTCAAGCACCCGCGCTTCATTATCGGCATCGAGGCCTTCGGAGGGTTCGTCGAGCAGGAGGACGCGGGCATCTCTAAGGAAGGCACGGGCGATAGCGACGCGTCGCGCCTGGCCGCCGGAGAGTCGGGTGCCGGCTTCAATACTCTTAAGCTCGCCATTGCCGGCCACAGGTTTCCCCAAGCAACAGAACTTCACGACGCCCAAACCTCGTTACTGAAGTCAAAACCACTACCTACCCCCGACCATTGGCGTAGAACCATCCCCGTTGTCGCCGTGATCGGCTACCCTTGCGTCCTTGGCTTTGCCGCCGATATAGCACCTTTCGATCTCCAAGGATGGCTCTCTTGTCGACTTCCGCGATGCCCCGCCGGGGCGTTCTCACCCTCGTCGCGCTGCTGCTGGTCGCGCTGAATCTTCGCCCGGCGCTGACCAGCGTATCGCCCGTGCTCGGCAGCATCAGCGAGGCATTGGCGCTGTCGCCCAGTCTGCAGGGCATTCTGACCACGCTGCCGGTGCTGTTTCTGGGCCTGGCCGCGCCGCTGGCTCCCAGGCTGGTACGGCGTATCGGGCCGGAACGCAGCGTGTTCGCCGCCCTGCTGGTGCTGGCGTTGGCGCTGCTCGCGCGCCCCTATGTCGTGACAACGGTCGGCACGGCGGGGCTGTTTGTGGGCACGGCGATTGCCGGTGGCTGTATCGGGGTCATCGGAGTGCTGCTGCCGGGCATCGTCAAACGGGACTTCCCGCGTCGGGTCAGCATCATGACCGGCCTTTATACCGTCGCGCTCAATCTCGGTGCCTCCACTGCCGCAGGCACCACCGAGCCGTTGCGTCAGCTCTTCGGCGGTGCCTGGCAAAACCCCTGGCAGGGCGCGCTGGCGTTCTGGCTGCTGCCGGCGGTGCTCGCCGCGCTGTTCTGGCTGCCGCAGCTCAAGGGCACCCAGCCCGCCCGTGTTGCTGCGCGTCGCGGTGCGCGCCTGCGTCATGATCGGCTGGCGTGGCAGGTGTCGCTGTTCATGGGGCTGCAGTCGTCGCTGGCTTACATCGTGTTCGGCTGGCTGCCGACGATCCTGCAGGATCGCGGCTTGGCGGCGGTCACCGCGGGGCTGGCGCTGTCGGTGTCGATCCTGATTCAGGTGATCACGGCGATTCTGGCGCCGTGGCTCGGCAGTCGCATGCGCGATCAGCGGGCGGTGCTGGTTGGTGTGATGGCACTCACGCTGATCGGCCTGCTGGGCTGTCTATATGCTCCGATCGGCAGTCTCTGGCTGTGGATCGTGATCCTGGGTCTGGGCCAGGGCGGCACCTTCAGCATGGCGTTGACGCTGCTGGCGCTGCGCGCGCCGGACGCCACGACCGCCGCCAGCCTTTCGGCGATGGCCCAGGGCATCGGCTATACCCTGGCGGCGATGGGGCCGCTGCTCGTCGGCGTGCTCCACGACTGGAGCGGCGGCTGGAACGTGGTGGGCATTCTGGTGACGGCGATCGCCCTCGGCGCGCTGATCATGGCATTGGGCGCCGGTCGCGATCGGCAGGTGGCTTCCGCTCAACGTGATATTTGAGCCAGCAACCCACGCAGAGAAAACCTGAAAGGCTAGCAAACGGGCAGGCACTGATACGAACGAAACGATCTGCAGCCGAAACGATCTACAAACGAGGCACCTGATGACCGATCCAGAGGGCATCTTCGCGGCCAGATCAGTCGTCCGGCATTTCCTCTGTTCGGCCGTTTCACGGCGCCTGACCGCGCAGCGACAAAACAGGCGCCGCCTCTGTGTTTCAAGCCAGCTGGCGTGTGCGCTCGGCGAAGTCGATTTCCTGATGAGTCCGGGCACTCTCGTAGACAGCAGCGATCAACAGGTTCAGTCGTTGTGCCTCCTTCACCGATACCGGCGGCTTATCTCCGTTGATCAATGCATCGATAAAGAGCTGGTTGTGGCGCACATAGCCGCCCTTCTCTTCCTGCGGCAGCAGGCGATACTCCTCACTCTGGATCTTCTCACCCAGGCCCGGTGAAAAACGTATGCTCTCGATCTCGCGGGTTTCCAGCGTCGCGTATCGTCCGAAGATTTCCACGCGCTCGAAAGGAAAGCTCCAGCCGGAGTGCGCGCTCGACATCATGGTGCAGACCATGCCGGACTCGAACACGAGCAGGATCGCGAAGTTGTCGATTTCGCTGGTGGAAATCGCCTGCCGCCCCTCGCAGCGCAGCGTACTGATCGGACCAAACAGGTATTCGAGAAGGTCCAACTGGTGGATGGTGGTTTCGTAGAGAAAGCCACCTGTCTTGTCGGGATCCGCCGTCCACGGTGGGTTGAGCAATTCGCCGCGATTGAGTCGAACGTGGGCGGAAAAAGGCTCCAGCTGTCCTTCGTCGATCAGCTTCTTGATGTACTGATGCGCGGGCGCGTACCGCCGACTCATGCCGAGATTGTAGACGGCACTCGAGGCCTGAGCGGCCTTCAGGATTTTCTCGCCATCCTCGACCGAGATAGCCATCGGCTTTTCGCAGAAGACGTCGATACCGTTTTTCAGGCAAGTCAGTACGGGCTGCAGGTGAGTATTGTTGGGTGTCGTCACATAGACGACGTCCACTCCCGCCTCGATCAGCGCCTCGACGCTGTCGACACAGGTGACGCCATCGCCGATCGAGGCGGCGAGTTTCGCGGCCGCAGCCTCGATCATGTCCGCCACGGCCACGATCTCGACCCGCTCGTCTCGTTGCAGGATCGCTGCGTGTACTGCGGCGATGGCTCCCGCGCCCAGAATGCCAACCTTTCTCTTGCTCATATCCACTCCTTTTGACCGCCAGGGGAAACCGCGAAAAACCGATGCTTGCTTTTCGCGTTGCTTGCGACATGCCTTGCACAACCGAACTACCTGGCGTCGAGCATCCACTCATGGTCGGGATCGTTGTGGAATTTCCAGACCCTTTTGGGGCCCGCCATCACATTGAGATAGTAGAGTTCGTAGCCGTGCGGCGCACCAACGGGGTGATAGCCCCTGGGCACCAGGACACAGTTGCCATGCTCGACAGCCATGGTCTCGTCCAGCGAACGATCATCGGTATACACCCGATGCAGCGCAAAGCCCTGGGCAGGATTGAGAAGGTGGTAATAGGTTTCCTCGAGCTGCGACTCGTGGGGAAGATTATCCTCGTCATGCTTGTGCGGCGGATAGCTCGACCAATTGCCCGCCGGCGTATAGACCTCGACGACCAGCAGACCATCGGCATCTTCTGTCTCCGGCAGAATATCGTGCACATGGCGTACATTGCTGCCCTCGCCGCGCGTCGTGCTGGCGATCTGATCGGGGCCGATCAAACGCGCTTTGTAGCTGCCCTTGCCAGGCGCACTGCACACGGCGACTTCGAGATCGGTCAACGCCTCGACACCGCAGGAGACGTCATTGGGCAGATAGACAGCATAAGGACGCTTTTTCTCGAAAACATCCATCCGGTCACCGATGTTCTCCCACTGCTCTTTCCCGCTGGCAATCGTGGCTCGCCCGGTCAACAGTACCACGCACTCTTCCCGGTCCCCTGTCTGCCAGGAGATCTTCTCTCCCTTCGCCAGCTTGTGGACACGAAAACCGACGTGTCCCCAGCCGGCCGACTCCGGCGTAACCTCGAGAATCCTGCCCTGGCTATCGGGCTCTTGAGGGCGAACAAGAAGTGAACTCATCGTGAAGCCTCCATGGATGCAGTCGTCGATGACGATATAAGCAGGGCGCTCAGCTAGCGCCCTGTCGGGGGTTTTCCTGCTGCGCACTGTCGCGCCGTTTGTCCTGACGCACGCCCAGTGCAATGGCTAGTGTCTGACTCAGGCACAACGAAGCCGTGAGGCCTCGAAAACTTCTGACTTCGGCTTCATGCACGATCAATGCGACATCAGCCGTGGGGGCCAACGGGCTCAGGCTCGAATCGGTGATAACGATATGTGGAATGCCGCGTTCGCAGGCTTCCGCCACCGCATCGCGCGTTTCCCGGGCATAGGGCGAAAAGCTGATGATCAGCATGGCGTCCTTTGGCCCCACGGCCTTCGTCTGCTCTTCATGCATGCCACCCAAACCATCCATCAAAAACGCCCGCTTGCCGATGTGGTGCAGTGCATAGGTGAAATAGCTGGCAACCACGAAGCTACGTCTGGCACCCAGGACGTGTACGACTTCGGCCCCGTCGAGCACATCCAGGGCGCGCTCGAGCTGGGCGGGATCGATGCGCCCAGGCAGCGCTTCGAGTACCTCGCGATTGGCTTCGGCAAACTCCCAGAGCAGTTGCGTGCTGTCAGGCGTCTCACCCGTTGCGGTGCGGCTCGCATGAATTCGCTCGGCATAGTTGGGCAGCTCGTCGACCAGACGTGAGCGGAAGAGCTTCTGCATTTCGGAAAAGCCCTTGAACCCGAAGCTGTTGGCAAACCGGATCAAGGTAGAGGGGGTAACTCCAGCCCGCTGTGCCAGTTGGGCGATAGTGGCAAAGGCCACTTCCTGGGGATGATCGAGCAGAAAGCGGGCGGTCTGCTGCAAACGCCGGCTCAGGCTTGCGTGCTGGGCAGTAATCCGCTCTTCAAGCTCGGCAAAACTCTGCGGTAACTGGCTCATGGTCCTCTCTCTCTTGTTTTGCATTGCCCGAATGCTCGCTGACAACGGATCCGCATGACGCGCAGCGTAGGGCATGCGAAATAAAAATTCCATTAACAATGCATATAGAACACGGAACTTTGATCGACTCCCGAAACGGGCACGCGGGCCTGCAGTCTTCTTGCGCTCCAAAAGCGGTTCAGGCGCTGGGGCACTACACCTTTGGTCTCATGTAATGGCTTGAAGTGGTGAAAAGCCCGTCGCTAAAACGCCAAATTTTACCCGTAAGCCAATGAAATTATTGTATTTACAAGACATGGTCGCGAATTGGAATGAAACAATAGATTACATTTTCTAGTTGTTGAACATATGGAATATAAATTCTAACCTCGATCCATTCTTCGATCATCCGGAAACAAGGCGGGTGATATCGCGTTCAACAGCCAAGGAAATCCGACATGTCCGGCCAGACACCACGTTTCGCCCTGAATCACATGATCTGCCCGTCTCTGAGCGTACGCGAACTGCTTGACGGGGCTGTCGATCTCGGCCTGGATGCCGTGGAGCTTCGCAACGATGTACAGGAAAACAGCCTACTGACACTGGAGCAGGCCCGCGAGGCCGGAGAACTGGCCCGAGAGCGCGGCATTCGCATCCTGACCATCAACGCACTCTATCCCTTCAACATCTGGAATGACGAGCGCGCCGAACAAGCAGAAAGTCTGGCCCGGTTGGCCCAGGCCTGTGGGGCCGAGGCGCTAGTGCTCTGTCCGCTGGTCGATGCCGACCATGGCCTGAACGCTCGTGACAGTCAGACCCACGTCATCAAGTCCCTCGAGGGTCTTGATCCGATTTTCGAGCGCCACGGCATTCGTGGATTCATCGAGCCGCTGGGCTTCCCGATCTCGAGCCTGCGCACCAAGCAGGCCGCCATCGAGGCGATCAAGAAAACGGGGCTCCAGCACCGCTTCAGCGTAGTTCACGACACCTTCCACCATCGCGGCGCGGACGAGCAGACCTACTTTCCCGAAGCGACCGGCCTCGTGCACATTTCCGGCGTTGAGGACAAGACGATCTCCTTTACCGACATGCTGGATGACCATCGCATTCTGATCGGTCCGAACGATCATCTGGGCAACGTCGAACAGATTCGTGACCTGCTCAATGAAGGGTACACCGGCTATTTCTCCGTCGAGCCGTTTTCCAGCCCGGTCTGGGATCTGGAAGATCCGCTCAAGGCAACCGGCGAGAGCATTGATTATATCCGTCAGGAACTGAAGCGCTGAAAACACCGCTGACCGTTACAGCCCTTATTCAAAAGAGTCCCTTGCCATGAAAATCGCACTCGATCCTTACATGCATCGCCATGTCCCCCTTGATGACCTGCCACGTCTGGCTGCAGACCTCGGTTACGAACACATCGAGCTGTCGCCACGTGCCGATTTCCTAGACTGGTTCGTTCATCCGCGCGTCTACCCGGAGCGTCTGGCGTCCTTCAAGAAGTCGCTCAAGGATCACGGCGTTCAACTGGCCTCGCTGCTGCCCATGTACCGCTGGGCCAGCCCGCATGAAGAAGAGCGACAGGCCGCAGTCAAGTACTGGAAGAAGGCCATCGAAGTCGCGATCGAGCTAGGCGTTGACACCATGAATTCCGAGTTCGGCCGTGGCCCGCATCCCGAGCGTGGAAGCTGTTCGAGCTGCTGCCAGGGTGGCATTACCACGGAATCCAGCGAAGCGGCCTGGTGGCGCTCCATGGAAGAACTGGTCCCGATCTTTGAGCGTGAAGGCATTCAGCTCAATGTCGAGCCTCACCCGGACGACTTTGTCGAAACACTGCATCCGGCCGTCGACATGATTCGCACCGTCAACTCCGACAACGTCAAGTTCCTCTACTGCGCACCGCATACCTTCCATTTCGGTGACGACATGGAACAGATGATTCGTGACTGCGCGCCGGTACTGGCTCACGTGCATATAGCCGACACCTTCAATCACAAGGCCTCTTCCGGCCTGCGTTACATCATCAATCCGCCGGGGTCCACCGCGCGCGTCCATCAGCATCTGAACATTGGTGAAGGGGAAGTTAACTGGGACCTGTTCTTCAAGACACTGGCGGATGTGGGCTTTGACGGCATCATGACGGCGTGCGTCTTTGCCTGGGAAGAAAAGGCCGAGGAATCCTCCCGCTTCATGCGTAACGAGATCCAGAGCTACGTCGACAAGCACTGGAAATAAACTGAACACGTTTTGGAGAGCAAGCACATGACATTACGTATTGGTGTGATCGGTACCGGCATGATCGGCGAAGAGCACTCTCATCGCATCACCAACACACTGACCGGCGCCGACATCGTGGCGGTTAGTGACGTCAACCTCGATCAGGCGCGAGCCATGGTCGATCGCCTTGGCCTCGAGGCAGAGGTCTACGAAACCGGCCAGAAGCTGATCGATGCCGACAACGTGGATGCCGTGCTGGTTACCTCCTGGGGCCAGACACACGAAGAGTACGTACTGGCCGCGATCAACGCCGGCAAGTACGTGTTCTGCGAGAAACCGCTGGCCACCACGGCCGAGGGCTGCCAGCGCATCATGGAAGCCGAGATCGCCGCCGGGCGACGACTCGTACAGGTCGGCTTCATGCGGCGCTATGACCGGGGCTACAACCTGCTCAAGGACACCATCGACGACGACCGTCTCGGGCAGGCACTGATGATTCACGCTGCGCACCGCAATCCCTCCGTGCCCGAACGCTACATCACCCCGATGGCCATTCACGACACGCTGATCCATGAGCTCGATACATTTCGCTGGCTGCTCGATGACGAATACGCCAGCGCTCAGGTGGTCTTCTCGAAAAAGACCCGCCATGCACACAGCGAAGTCAGCGATCCCCAGCTGGTGTTGCTGGAAATGGCGCGCGGTACGCGTATCGATGTCGAAGTCTTCGTCAACTGCCAATACGGCTATGAAATCCAGTGCACCGTGGTGGGCGAAGAAGGCGTCGCCCATCTTCCCGAACCGCAGAGCTTGACGCTTCGACAGGATGGCAAGCGTCACAATGAAATCCTCATGGACTGGAAAAAGCGTTTCAACGACGCTTTCGATACCGAGTTGCAGAGTTTCATACACGACGCCCAGGCCGGCACGCTCCAGGGGCCCTCATCCTGGGACGGTTTTGCGGCAGCGGTCGCTGGCGATGCCTGCGTCAAGGCGCAGGAAAGCGGCCAGATCGAACCGGTCGACATGCCAAAGCGCCCCGATTTCTACCGCTAAGCGCGGTTTTCAGGACCCTTGCCAGGCCCCGCTGTTCTTGCTCACCGCAGGGCGTGGGGCTTTTTCATGAGCCGATGCCATGAACCGATGCCATGAACCGACGCACCAGCCATCTGCTCGTGGTGGCGGTGGCTCCATAAGATGAAAAAAGGAATTTATTTTTCAACTATTGTTCAATAGGAACGTATATTCCAAAGGCTTTATGATCGGAACCCATGAATCGATGTCGCCCAACCCCCGTCTGGGCCGGATATCCCCTTCAGCGGCTGTCCGGTACTCAGTCACATGCAGGAAAACATCATGAATGACACCAAATCGCTGGATCTGATCTGTCTCGGAAGGGTCGCGGTGGATCTCTATGCCGAACAGGTCGGCAGCCGCCTGGAAGATGTTGCCAGCTTTGCCAAGTATCTGGGCGGCAGCTCCGGCAACATGGCCTATGGCACCGCTCGTCTCGGGCTTCGCTCGGCCATGCTCTCACGGGTCGGCAACGAGCAGTTCGGCAATTTCGTACGCGAAGAGCTGGCTGGTGCCGGCGTCGATGTCAGCGCCCTGCAGACCGACCCGGAACGCTACACAGGCCTGGCCATTCTCGCACTCAAGAATCGCGACAGTTTCCCCTTGCTGTTCTACCGCCGCGACTGCGCCGATATGGCGGTCGACGCCGACGCTATCGACCCGGATTTCATCGCCCGCGCCGGCGCACTGGTAATCACCGGCACGCATCTTTCGACCGATACCACTCAGCGTGCCTGCCGCAAGGCGCTGGACGCCGCCGCCAGCCATGGCATCAAGCGAGCGCTGGATATCGATTATCGTCCGGTGCTCTGGGGCCTGACAGAGCCGGGTGACGGTGAAACTCGTTTCGTGGCCGATGAAAAGGTCACTCGCCACCTGCAGCCATGGTTGAGCGATTTCGACCTGATCGTGGGTACCGAGGAAGAGTTCCATATTGCCGGCGGCGATACCGACACACTCGCGGCGCTTCGTGCCGTACGCGAGAAGACGGACGCCACCCTGGTCTGCAAGCTCGGGGCTCTGGGCTGTGTCGTGTTCGAACACGAGATTCCTGCACGTATCGAAGACGGCATTCTGGTCGAAGGCGTCAAGGTAGAGGTGCTTAACGTGCTGGGGGCCGGTGATGCTTTCATGAGCGGGCTGCTGCGCGGCTGGCTCAGGGAGGAAGACTGGGCCACCAGCGCCACCTACGCCAATGCCTGCGGCGCCCTGGTCGTCTCCCGTCACGGCTGTGCGCCGGCCATGCCGACCGAAGAAGAACTTTTCGATTATCTGAGCCGCCGAGAGACAGTCAAGCGACCCGATCGCGACAACCGGCTCAATCACCTGCACCGGGCCACCACCCGGGTACCCAAATCCTGGCCTGAAGTGTGTGGTCTGGCCTTCGATCATCGCCGCCAGCTGACCGACATGGCCCGCGACGTCGGTGCCGATCAGTCCCGCCTGCCGCATCTCAAGCAGCTGCTGGTCAAGGCCGCTGAACAGGGATCACAGCAGGTCGGACTTTCCCACCCCGCCATTCTGGTGGATGACGTCCTCGGTCAGGACGCGCTCAACGACGCCACCGGCCGGCACTGGTGGATCGGGCGCCCGGTCGAGCTACCCGGCTCACGTCCATTGCGCTTCCAGCATGGCGACGATCTGGGCTCTCGCCTGCGCCAGTGGCCGCGCGAGCACGTCATCAAGTGCCTGGTGTTCTATCACCCTGACGACGAGATGTCCCTGCGCCTGGATCAGGAAGCGCACTTGCTGCAGCTGTATCAGGCCGCCTGCCGCATGGAGCTTGAACTGCTGATTGAAATCATCCCGCCCGCGCGGGATGGCGACGACGATCGGGTGCTCGCACGCTCGCTGAAGCGTCTTTACAACCTGGGCATTCGTCCGGACTGGTGGAAGCTGCCGTCGATGAATGATGCCGCCTGGCAAGGCGTGAGCGATGTGATAGACGCACAGGACAGCCATTGCCGCGGCGTTGTGCTACTGGGCCTTGATGCCCCCATGGCTGACATGAAAAAGGGCTTCGCCGCGGCGGCCCGTCACAGCCAATGCAAGGGCTTCACCGTTGGCCGCACCCTGTTTGCCGCACCTAGTCGCGACTGGCTGGCAGGTGAAATCAGTGATCAGACGCTGATTGACCGGGTGGCCGGCAATTACGCCGAACTGATCGAAGAGTGGCAACGCCTTCGCGAAAGCCAGCCCCTTGCAGAGGAAATGCCGTCATGAAAACCGTTCGCCTGACCATGGCACAGGCCGTCATCCGCTATCTGACTGCTCAGAAGGTCGAGATCGACGGCGAACTCGAGCCCATGTTCGCTGGCTGCTGGGCCATCTTCGGTCATGGCAACGTGGCCGGCCTGGGCGAAGCGCTCTATCAGGTCAGAGATCAGCTGCCGACCTGGCGTGCACACAATGAGCAGGCCATGAGCCACGCCGCCATCGCCTACACCAAGACGTTGGATCGCCGTCGGATGATGGCCTGCACGGCCTCCGCCGGCCCCGGCTCCACCAACATGGTCACGGCCGCCGCGGTCGCTCACGTCAATCGTCTGCCGGTACTGTTTCTGCCCGGCGATACCTTTGCCACGCGCATGCCGGACCCGGTACTGCAACAGGTCGAGAACTTTCACGACCATACGCTGACCAGCAATGACTGCTTCCGGCCCGTCAGCCGCTTCTTCGATCGCATCACGCGTCCGGAGCAGTTGCTGACCTCTCTGCCGCAGGCGATGCGCGTGCTGACCGACCCGGTCGAGTGTGGGCCGGTCACTCTGGCCCTGCCGCAGGACGTGCAGACCATGGCCTTCGACTATCCCGAACACTTCTTTGACGAGCGGATTCATCATCCGCGTCGCCAGGCCGCAGACCGGGATGAACTGTCCCGGGCCATCGAGCTGATCAGCACCGCCAGAAAACCGCTGGTCGTGGCGGGTGGCGGCGTTCACTACGCTCAGGCCCGTGAGGCCCTGGACGCCCTGGTTTCACGCTACCAGCTCCCGGTGGGGGAAACCCAGGCCGGCAAGGGTGCCTTGCCCTGGGATCACGCACAGAACATGGGCTCCATCGGAGTCACCGGCGCGGAATCGACCAACACGTTGGCCGCCGAAGCCGACCTGATCATTGCCGTGGGTACACGTCTGGGAGATTTCGCCTCCGGCTCGCGTGCCATGATCAACCCGGAGGCTCGCATCCTGAGTATCAACGTGGCGTCCTTCGACGCCATCAAGCACAAGAGCCAGCCGCTGGTGGGGGATGCCCTGCTGACACTGCCGGAACTCGAGCGCTGTTTGAGCGACTGGCGTCCCGACAGCGCCTGGATTGATCGGGCCGACGAACTGCGTCGTCAGTGGCATCGCAGCGTCGATGTCGCGACCACCGATCGCGGCACCAATCTGCCGACCGATGCCGAGGTTGTCGGCGCGGTCAATCGAGCGGCCGGCGAGCAGGACATCGTGGTCTGCGCCGCCGGTGGCCTGCCCGGCGAGCTGCAAAAGCTCTGGCGCACCCGTTATGCCAAGGGCTACCACATGGAGTACGGCTACTCCTGCATGGGCTATGAGCTGGCTGGCGGCGTAGGCACCAAGATGGCCAAACCCGACTCCGAAGTGTTTGTCATGGTCGGTGATGGCTCCTATCTGATGCTCAACTCCGAGATCGCCACCTCGGTCATGCTGGGCCACAAGATCATCGCCGTGGTGCTGGATAACCGGGGCTACGGCTGCATCCATCGCCTGCAGCAGATGTGTGGCGAGCCGGGCTTCAACAATATGCTCGATGACTGTCTGACCGTCGAAGGCGGTGCACCCAAGACTGACTTTGCCGCCCATGCCGCCGCGCTAGGCGCCCGCTCGGAGAAGGTCGGGAACATCCAGGAACTCGAAGCCGCGCTGGAACGCGCCAAGGCATCGTCCATCAGCTATGTCGTCACACTGGACACGGATGGACTGGTGGATACGGAGGAAGGAGGTTCCTGGTGGGATGTGGCAGTGCCTGAAGTCTCGGTGCGCTCCGAAGTGGAGGAAGCCCGCAGACGTTACGACGAGCACAAGGCACGCCAGGGTAAGAATCTCTGACCCTTAACCCGTTCCGAGGCGACAGCGTCCTGCCGCCCTCGGGGTATCGATATTTCAGGAGCATTCCCATGTCAGTACGCCTTGGCATCAACCCGTTGACCTGGACCAACGACGATCTGCCCAGTCTGGGCGGTGACACACCGCTCGAGACCTGCCTGACCGAGGGCCGTGAAGCCGGCTTCAGCGGTTTCGAGTTGGGTCACAAGTTTCCGCGCACCGCCGACGCGCTTAACAGGGTTCTGAAGGATCACGACCTGTCCCTGGTTTCTGGCTGGTACTCCTCACAGCTGTTGGAACGCAGCGTCGAGGAGGAACTGGAAGCGGTCGAGTCCCACCTGCAGCTTCTGAAGCAGTGTGGTTCGAAGGTCATGGTGTTCTGTGAAGTCAGTCACTGTGTGCATGGCGACCAGGTACGCCCAGTCTCTCAGCGTCCGCATCTTCAGGAGGTTGACTGGCCGCGCCTGACAGAGGGCCTTGATCGTGTCGGCGCCTATTTGCGCGAGCACGGCGTACAACTGGTCTATCACCACCACCTGGGCACCGTGGTCGAGAGCCAGGCCGATGTCGAGCGGCTGATGGACAACACCAGCGATGCCGTGGGTCTGCTGCTCGACTTCGGCCACCTGGTCGTGGCCGAGGGGGACCCATTGGCTATCGCCCAGCGCTACAGCTCACGCATTCATCACATCCATTGCAAGGACGTGCGCTTTGACGTTCTCAGGGAGACCCGCAACCGGGACAAGAGCTTCCTCGATGGTGTGCTCGATGGACTGTTTGCCGTCACCGGCGATGGCGACATCGACTTCGTTCCAGCCCTGAGCCACTTGAGCGATCAGGGTTATGAAGGCTGGCTGGTGGTCGAAGCCGAGCAGGATCCTAGCGTGGCGCATCCGCTGACGCAGGCACGTCTGGGCTACCGAGGACTGAGAGCCATCGCCGAACAGGCCGGATTTCAGATCACCGAGTAACGCCCTCGGGCCGCCACGCATCTCTCGCCCGAACCGACATGACACTCATTTCGCGATAGACAGGTAAGCACATGAACACGATCCCGCATTACATCAACGCCACCCTGACAGAGGGCCGGAGCGGCCATTTTGCCGCCGTCTACAACCCGGCCACCGGCGAGCAGTCCGCCCAGGTCGCACTCGCCTCTGCCGAAGAGACCCGCCAGGCGATCGAAATTGCCGATGACGCCTTTCAACGCTGGTCGAAGGTCACACCGCTCAAGCGCTCGCGCATCCTGTTCAAATTCAAGGCGCTGGTCGAGGAGCATGCCGATGAACTGGCACGCCTGATTTCCAGCGAGCATGGCAAGGTGTTCTCCGACGCCAAGGGTGAGCTGACCCGAGGCCTGGAGGTGGTCGAATTCGCCTGCGGCATTCCGCACCTGCAGAAGGGCGAGCATTCATTGAATGTCGGCACCGGTGTCGACAGCTACTCCATGATGCAGCCGCTGGGCGTCTGCGCCGGTATTTCACCGTTCAACTTCCCAGCCATGGTACCGATGTGGATGTTTCCGATCGCCCTGGCCTGCGGTAACACCTTCATCATGAAACCCTCCGAGAAAGATCCATCCACTCCGATGCGTCTGGCGGAACTGCTGACCGAAGCCGGCCTTCCGGACGGCGTATTCAACGTGGTCAACGGTGACAAGGAATCCGTGGACGTGCTGCTCAGCGATGAGCGCATCCAAGCGGTCAGCTTTGTCGGCTCCACACCGATCGCCGAATACATCTACGCCACCGCCTCCAAACACGGCAAGCGCGTTCAAGCCCTGGGCGGCGCCAAGAACCACATGGTCATCATGCCAGATGCCGACCTGGATCAAGCCGTGGACGCCCTGATGGGCGCAGCCTACGGCAGCGCCGGGGAGCGCTGCATGGCCATCTCGGTAGCGGTGCCGATCGGCGAAGAGACGGCCGATCGTTTACGCGAGAAGCTGATCGAGAAGCTGAGCAGCCTGCGCGTCGGTCCAGGCCTGGTCGATGGTCCCGACAACGACATGGGCCCGTTGATCACGGCCGACCATCTCGCCAAGGTGCGGGACTACATCGGCATTGGGGAGCAGGAAGGAGCCGAGCTGGTCGTGGACGGCCGCAATATCAGTATCGATGGCGCAGCCGACGGCTACTTCATCGGCGGCACCCTGTTCGATCACGTCAAACCCGGCATGCGCATCCACGTCGAGGAAATTTTCGGCCCGGTGCTGGCGATCAGCCGTGCGGAAAGCTTCGACGACGCCGTGGCCATGATCAACGGTCACGAGTTCGGCAACGGCACGGCCATCTTCACCCGCGATGGTGATGCCGCGCGCCAGTACTGCGAACAGATCCAGGTCGGCATGGTGGGCGTCAACGTGCCGATTCCGGTACCGATGGCCTTCCACAGCTTCGGTGGCTGGAAACGTTCGCTGTTCGGACCGCTGCACATGCACGGCAACGATGGCGTTCGCTTCTACACCCGCATGAAGACGATAACCCAGCGCTGGCCGAGCGGTATTCGTGAAGAGACCAACAGTTTCACCATGCCGACGCACTAAGCTCCTGACGCCGGTGCCGCAAGCACCGGCATTTTTTCGACAAGGACAGGACCATGCCTCTGGTTACCATCACGGCTGCCGACCACCACTCTCGAGAGTGGTATCGTCAGGTGGCCGACATCGTCAATAAAGTGGTCATCGAGACACTCGACTTCCCTGAAGATGATCGCTATCAGATCCTCCAGGCCCTGCCGGCAGAACGCATCGAGCTTCAGGCGCGCAGCGGCGACGTACTCATCCTGCAGCTAACCATGCGCTCGGGCCGCCTCGATACAGCCAAACAGCATTTCTACCGAAGAGTGGCCGACACCCTGGAGCAGGAGGTCGGCCTCGATCCCTCCAATCTCATGATCGTAATCACCGAGAACCGGGATGCCGACTGGTCCTTCGGTGATGGCAAGGCGCAGTTTCTCGTCGCTCGACAGAAATTCGACTGACCCCCTCTTTTTCTCACCCCGAAACCGCAAGGAGCCAACTGCCGCGGCGAGACGGTCACCTCTTTTTTTGGAATAAAAATTCCAATAATACCAAAGTATTGAATTAAAAGTTTGAAAGTGTCTATTTCGGTATATAGATTCAAAAAACGCCTTCAAAACATCATCGCCCACCGGGTCTGACGGCAATGGCCCGGAGAGGAAAACACAATGAAATCGACTTCAAGCAAAAGGAAAGCCAGCGAACTCGGTAACGGTGAGTTCGAACGCCAGCGCATTCCCGCCGACAAGCAACTCAGCGGCACCTACTTTCTCGGCTCCTATGCCGGCGAGCACGTTGCTGGCACCGAGTTCGTCATCGGCGCCTCGCTGGTCGCCCTGGGCGTCAGCACCAGCGATCTGATCTGGGGCCTGCTGATCGGCAACCTGTTAGCAGTCCTGTCCTGGGCTTGGCTGTGCAGCCCGATCGCGACCCGCTCGCGCATGACCATCTACTGGTATCTGGAGCGGCTGGCCGGCAAGCATTTCTCGATCGCCTACAACCTGCTCAACGGCCTGATCTTCGCAGTGGTTTCCGGCGCCATGGTGACAGTATCGGCCTCCGCCTTCCGCGTGATGACCGATATTCCACCGCAGACCGCCTGGTATCCCCAAAGCATCAGCTTCATCGCACTGGCGATATTCGTCGGAGCCATCACCGTCTGGATGACGGTCAAGGGCTTCAAGCTAATCGCCAACTTCTCGTCGGTGTGCTCGCCCTGGATGGCTACGATGTTCCTGGCCAGCGGCATCGTCACCGTGCCCATACTGATGCACACTGGCCAGCTCGGTGGCATCACCTCGCTCAATGGCGTGCTGGATACTTTCGTCTGGACCGGCTCTACCCCCGACGGTGCCGCCGGAATCTCCGTATGGGTCATCGCCGCCTGGGCATGGGGCGCGAACCTGCCCATGCACCTCGGGATGAGCGACATGAGCATCCTGCGCTTCGCGCGCAAGTCCAGCTATGGCTACTTCTCCGCGGCTGGCATGTATATCGGCCATTTCATGGCCTGGATCTGCGCCGGCTTGATGGGCGCCACCGCTGCCCTGCTGGCGAAATCCTCGCTCATCGAAATGGACCCGGGCGGCGTCGCATTTCGTATCCTCGGCGCCATGGGGCTGATTGCCGTCGTGGTCGCGGGCTGGACCACTTCAATTCCCAGCCTCTATCGCGCAGGCCTCGCCTTTCAGGCGGTGTTTGACCGCTTCTCGCGCACGCAAGTCACCGTGGCCACCGGTGCGGTCACGACAGTGATCGCCTGTTTCCCGTTCGTCTTCACCCAGTGGCTGAACGTGCTGTCCTATTTCATCATGCTCATCGCCCCGGTCGGTGCGATCATCGCCGCAGAGCATTTTCTACTGCCCCGGCTGGGCATCCGCCCTTTCTGGCGCGAGCAGCAAGGATATGCCACCAACCTGCCCGCCTTTGGCGCCTGGGGGCTCGGTATCGCGTTGGGAATCGTGCTGTTGTCGCTCGATGCCATCCATCTGTTCGCCCTGTTCATTCCCGTCTGGTTCGTCAGCTTCCTTGGCTATCCGCTGATGTGTCGTCTTGCCGGTGCGGCCAGGCGCAACGACACCAGTGACCCCTATGAAGCTGCCTACGGCCCGGTACTCGAATACGGCTCCACGGAAACCGCCCACGCCGGATACCAACCCGTCAACCGTCGCAATCCCTGGTACGCTATCGCCGTGGTCTGCCTGGTCGCGATTCTTGGCCTGGCAGTCTGGGGTGGCATTAACAACGAGGGCGCGGCCCGCCTGGATACCTTCCAGGCACTGATCATCCTGCCCACACTGCTCTATTTCGTTGCGGCTACGGTCTGGATGAAAAGCCGCCGAAAACCTCGCTCTCCGACAGCGCACACCACCTCCCGCCGGGCCAGCGTAGCCAAATGAGGCCACGACATCGCCAGCCTATGTAGGCTGGCGATGTCGCCTTTCTGCATTGACACTTTCCTTGAGCGATGGTCTCGACCAGCTTCCGCGGGTCGAGACAGACCGATTGAAGCTGAAACGATATTGCCAGGGTGCGAAGTCGCTTCCAGGCAATTTTTCGACGGCCACCCCTCCCACGTTATTGAACGATGAGCGCCACTCAACCGTGCTCGAACCGCCAGAGGACAGAATCGGATACTCTAGGATGGAAACCCAACGAATCAGGAGCCCCGCATGCCTGCAAGAGCCATCACTCTCGAGCAACAGCAACGCTTGATCGAGATCGTGCGCGATGCCGCGAAGACCGAGATCCTGCCGCGCTTTCGTAATCTCTCCGAAGACGCGATCCGCTCGAAGAGCGCGCCGGACGATCTGGTGACCGACGCCGATCAGGGCGCGGAACGGATGATGACGGCGGCGATCCGCGAGTTAATGCCAGACGCGACGGTGATCGGCGAGGAAGCGGTCGCCGATGGCAGCGCCAACCTCGACGATATCGCCAGCGCCGAGCTGGCACTGATCATCGATCCGGTCGACGGTACCTGGAACTTCGCCCGCGGGCTCAATCAGTTCGGGGTGATTCTGGCGGCGACCAGTTTCGGCGAGACGATCTTCGGCCTGCTCTACGATCCGCTGTCGGATGATTGGATCGTTGCCCGTCACGGCGAAGGCGCCTGGTTCGGCCGCCCCGACGGCACCCAGCGCCAGCTGCAGGTGTCGGATACCGACAAGTTCAACGAGATGGTCGGCTCGACCTCGATCCGGCTGTTTGCCAAGCCGCAGCAGTATCAGCTGGCGGCGACCTTCCCCGACTTCCAGCGCATGATGGCCTTCGGCTGCGCCTGCCACGAATATCGCACCATGGCGTTCGGCTTCGTCGACTTCATGCTCACCGGCAAGCTGATGCCGTGGGATCACGCCGCGGGGCTGATGATCCATCAGGAAGCCGGTGGCTATTCGGCGCTGCTCGACGGCACGCCCTACCAGCCGACGATCCATCAGGGCACGGTGCTGGCCGCCAGCTCGCGGGCGCATTGGGAGCAGCTGCGCGAGAAGTTCAGCTTTCTGGGCTAAAAAGTGCCTGCGCTCGCCCATGCGGCGTTAAAAATTGGTTCAAAATGCTCATTTACACCCCGTAAACTCCGCGTTTTCGCCAATTTTTGCCTTGCCTGGCCTTCGCTCGTCGACTTTTTACGCAGGGCACTGGCCATCATCATTGACCACCAAGACGACGAAAACCGGCGCCGAGAAGGCGCCGGTTTTCTTTTCTGTAGCCGATCGGGACGAACCGCTCAGACAGACCGAATCAGGGAATGATCTTCTCGGCGCGCAGGCGATCGAACAGATCGAAGAACGCCGCTCGCGTTTCGCGGAAGTGATCGAAGCCGAAGTCGCGAGACTTGGTGGTGTCGTTGACGCACTCCTGATCGCGGCCGAGATCCGCATCGGTGTGCCACCAGGAGGCCAGCTTGGCGACATCCGGCTCGACCAGATCGTGCTTTTCGGCAATCTCGCGCCAGGTCGATTCGGCACCGGCCATCTGCGTTTCCAACGGCTGCATCGACTCCGGGTCGTCCGAGGCTTCGGGCCCCTGACTTTCTAGACCAAAGTACTCACCGATCTCGCGCCACATCCGGCGCCAGCGGAAGACATCGCCATTGACGGTGTTGAAGGCCTGATTGGCGGCGCCCGGCGTGGTGGCGGCCCACTCCATCTGGCGCGCCAGCACTAGCGCATCGGTCATGTCGGTGAGCGCATTCCACTGCGTCTGCGAACCCGGGAACACGAACGGCTGGCCGGTCGCCTGGCAGATCGAGGCGTAGACGGCGATCGTCGTGCCCATGTTCATGGCGTTGCCGCGGGCGTAGCCGATCACGGTGTGCGGGCGGTGCACGTTCCAGGCGAAACCGTGACGCTCGGCGGCTTCGAACAGCACGTCTTCCAGCGCGTAGTAGAAGTTGTCGCCCGGCACGCGCGGCTCGGATTCGCGGAACGGCGTCTCGATGCGCCCGCTGCCATAAGCCTCGAACGAGCCCAGATATTGCTTGGTGCCGGTGACCAGTGAAGCGTGATCGAACTTGTCGCTGTCGAGCGCTTCGAACAGATTGCGCATCATCTGGCTGTTGGCCTCGACGTTGGCCTTCTCGTTGTCGCGACGAATCCAGGTGCAGTAGAAGACGTGAGTGATCGGCAAGTCGGCGAGCGCCTGCTCGGTCGCCGGCTTGTCCAGCAGGTCGGCGGCGACGGGAATCACGCCGCTCTGTTCGGTGGCACGACGAGAAAGGCCGTAGACGGTCCAGCCGCTGGACACCAGATAAGACGCCAGATTGCCGCCGGTAATGCCGGTCGCGCCAACCACGAGTGCAGTCCCTTTACGCATGATCGATATCCTCCTTCCGAGTTCAGGAAGATCCGGTATCTCGCCGGATCGATGAACGCAGTCTGGTAGGCTCCGATCGTTGCTACAATCGAAAGCGTCGCAAATCTTTATTGCGCCAGACGCAACCTCAGACATTTCAAAGCCATGGGTTTCAACGTCGTGAATCTCAATTCGCTGGATCTCAACGCCCTGCGCGTGTTCGAACGGGTCGCGGCGACCGGCAGTTTCACCGCGGCCGCACATCACTTCCACCGTGCGGTCTCCTCGGTATCCCGCCAAATTCGCGGGCTGGAAGAGGCGGTCGGGCAACCGCTGCTGTATCGACATACCCGTGCGGTCACCCTGACCGAGGCGGGAGAGCGCTACTACGAGGAAGTGCGCGAGATTCTGGAGCGGCTCGATCTTGCCACCGAAGCGCTGACCTATCCCTACCCCGAGCCGAGCGGCGTGCTACGGATCAATGCGCCGGTCGCCTTCGGCCAGCGCCAGATCGTGCCGCTGCTGCATGCTTTCCAGCGCCAACATTCAGGTATCACCGCCGAACTGCAGCTGAGCGATCACGTCGTCGATCCGGTGCGCGAGGGTCACGACGTCGGCGATCTGGCCGACTCTTCGTTGGTCGCAAGGCGCCTGGCACCGATGAATTACGTGGTGGCCGCGGCACCGAGCTACCTGACCGCGAACGGCGAGCCGCGGACGCCCGAGGCGCTGAGCGATCACAACTGCCTGCTCTATCAGGGTGAGATGGGCCGCCAGCGCTGGTATTTCCAGGCGCCGGACCAGAGCGGTTCGATCCCGTTCGAGGTCGCCGGCAACCTCTACAGCAACGATGCCGAGAGCCTGCTACGCGCCGCGCTGCTGGGCCAGGGTCTGGTGCTGTTTCCAACTTGGCTGATCGGCGATGCGCTTTCGCGGGGCGATTTGGTCCCGCTGCTCGAAGCGTGGCGCGGCGAGGTCATGCCCGGCCGCCGCGACATTCACGTATTGACCACCGAACGCCGCCTGCGAACGCGCAAGGTGCGGGCGTTTCTAGACTATCTGCGGGAATCGCTGGAGCCACAGCCGGCCTGGGATCGGTGGCGATGACAGCGCCATTTTGAGCAATTTATTTCTCACTAATGACGAGAAAAGCATTTTATGAGCAAAAAATAGCTCACCCACAGTCGGACATGATAAATTTGAGCAATAATTTACCCAGTACAATCGATATGTCACTGACGATACAGCTGTTCCATCATGGCCAATGGCACGATGCCGCAGAACTTCAGATCGACGATCCGAAGGCGGGTCGACGCGGCACGATTGCGCTGGGCTACTCGACCGATTACGCCATCGACTGGATGGGCCGGGACGACGAGCACGCCTGCAGTCTGAACTTGCCGGTCGAGCTGATGCTCCTGTATCGCCGGACGAACTGGTTCGCCATGCTCGACGACATCATGCCGTCGGGGGCCAGCCGTCGTTACTGGGTCAATCGACTGGGGCTTCAGTCGCTGCCCCCGCACGAACAGGACCACGCATTGCTGGCCCAAGGCACGATAGCGCCCGTCGGCAACCTGCGCATCAAGCAGGCACTGCCCCAACTGCCGGCGGGTAGCCAGCTGAAACACCATCGATTCACGCTGGACGATGTCGTGGAACGCCATACCGACTTCCTGGAATATGCCCAGCAGGTGGGCGCTGCCGGCGGTGGTGCGACCGGCGCGGGCGGCGAAGCCCCCAAACTGCTGCTGCGTCGCAGCCCGCAGGATGAGATCTGGATCGATACCTGGCAGGACGATCCCCGCAATACCGATGCGCATTACCTGGTGAAATTCCCCCGTGGGCCACGCTCGGAGATGGATTGCGACATTCTGCGCGCGGAGTACCACTACTATCACGAGCTGCAGGCGCTGGGCGTCGATACCATCGCCATCCGCGGTATGGAACTCATCGAAGGGGGACGCTACCCCAGCCTTTGGCTGCCTCGATTCGATGTGGATTTCATCAAAGGAGAGCGCACGCTTTACGGTCTGGAGTCGCTCTATTCGCTGCTGGAGAAGCCTCCGGGCACTTTCCTCAATCATTTCGAAGCGATCGACACGCTGGTTGCCAAGTGTCAGCAGCAATATCGCGTCAGAGAAATGGGCGAGACCTTCGACGTTTCCCGTTTCGTCGTGGAGTGGGTCAAGCGGGATCTCCTCAACGTCGTTTTCGGCAACTCCGACAATCACGGCCGCAATACCGCGATGATCAAGCGGCCCGATGGCCTGTGGCTGGCGCCAGTCTATGATTTCGCGCCCATGAAGGCGGACCCCGAAGGCATCATGCGCACCACGCAATGGGGCGCGCCATACGAAGAAGGCGGCCGTTTCGACTGGCAAGGGATCGCTCAACGGCTCGATCCGCTGGTTCCCGCCGACGACCTGCTCGCCGAGCTTCGCCAGCTGGGAAGACGATTGAAAGGCCTGAAGGCTCGCCTGCGGCAGCGAGGCGTTCCGAATTCGATTCTCGATCTGCCCGCGCTAGGGTTCGATTATCTCGACGAAAAACTCGATGCCTGGGGGCTGATATGAGCCGTCTTTCTCCCCAGGAACGCGAAGCGCTGCTGTTCGATCTGCTCGACCAGCTGTTCGAGGAAAAAATCACCACGGGAGCGCTGCTGAAACGACTGCGCCGGGAGGTTCTGGAGATGAACCAGACCCGCTATGCCGCGTTGGCGTCGATCAGCCGCCGGACGCTCTCGGCCATCGAGAACGACAGCGGGACCCAATCGCTGGGTTCTCTCAATCGCGCCTTTCGCCCTTTCGGGCTCAGCGTGGGGTTGCTCCCGCGTGATCGGTCGACCCGCCAGCGTCTGTTGACGCGATCCTCATCGTGATCACCTTCATAGCAAAACCTAATTAGCGATTGAATCGTGCGCGATATAAATTGACCGCATGACGACACGCAACGATACCGACGACACGCTGGCCCTGGAATCGCAGCTCTGTTTCGCGCTCTATTCGACCCAGCTGGCGATGAACAAGCTCTACCGCGGCCTGCTGCGCGAGCTCGATCTGACCTATCCCCAGTACCTGACCATGCTGGTGCTGTGGCAGCGGGACCGGCAGACAGTATCGGAGATAGGCGAGCAGCTCTATCTGGATTCGGCCACGCTGACGCCGCTGTTGAAACGGCTGGAAGTGGCGGCGCTCATCACCCGGCAGCGCTCACGCCAGGATGAACGCCAGGTCGAGATCGCCTTGACCGAGAAGGGCCGTTCGCTGCGCGAGCAGGCCAAGGCGATCCCCCATGCCGCCGGCTGTGCGGGCCAGTGCACGCCCGAGGAAGCCGCCGAGCTGCGCGACGCGTTGCATGGGCTGCGTCAGCGACTTGACACTCAGTGAAGCGTTGGCGCGTTTAATAGAAGACTATTTTCAACCAGCTTTTTACCCCAATAGATCGCGCACGGTTCAATAGACCGCGATCTTTAACTCGCAAGGAGATCCACCATGTCACTCGATAAAGTCCTCTACCGCGCCGAAGCAACTGTCACTGGCGGCCGCGACGGCCGGGCCACCGCCGCCGACGGTGCCATCGATCTCAAACTGTCGACGCCCAAGGAGCTGGGGGGCGCCGGCGGCGACGGCACCAACCCCGAGCAGCTGTTCGCGGCCGGTTATTCCGCCTGCTTCATCGGCGCGCTGAAACTGGTCGCCTCGAAAGAGAAGGCCAAGCTACCCGACGATACCCGGATCCAGGGTGAAGTCGGCATCGGCCCCAAGGGCGAGGGTTTCGGCATCGAAGCGACGCTGACCGTGAAGCTCCCGGGCATGGATCGGGAACAAGCCGAAGCGCTGGTCGAGAAGGCCCATCAGGTCTGCCCGTACTCCAACGCCACCCGCGGCAACATCGACGTGACCCTGAACGTCGAAGTGTAAGCATCGCCCATCTTTGGCTGAAAATTGACGGCCCGGGTCATCGAAAGATGGCTCGGGCCGTTACATCTTTGGTCGCAACACGGGTCGAAATAAGACTTTCACCGGATATTTATCGATTTAATTTCAAAAAGTTATCGTGACATGCAAAAACGCGATGCGGGCATAGCGATAACGCAATAGCCTCGCTCCGCCGACGCTGTCTACCGTATCGACTCCAATAACTTAGGGGTTCGATCATGGTCGCGTTTCTCATAGCCATGGCGGTGACGGCGTTCGCCGGCACGCTGGTCATCAAGAAATACCAACCGCAGACCGTGCTGCTGCTCGCCGGGCTTGCGCTGTTCGTCGCCACCGCGCTGTTCTTCCCCGCCCAGTCGATCCTGTTCAAGGAGACCGAAACCAGCGGCTGGGCCGGCTTCGATATATTCGAGTTCATCCACCAGATCATGTCCTACCGCCTGGCCGGACTGGGGCTGATCATCATGGCCGCCGGCGGCTTCGCCAAGTACATGGACCATATCGGCGCCACCCAGGCGATGGTCAATATCGGCACCCGCCCGCTGGCGCGGATGCGCGCGCCCTACCTGGTGCTGGCGCTCGGCTATGCCGTGGGGCAGGTGTTGAACATCTTCATCCCCAGCGCAGCGGGGCTGGCCATGCTGCTGCTGGTCACGCTCTATCCGACTCTGGTACGCCTGGGCGTCAGCAAGGCGTCCGCCGCCGCGATGATCGGCATGACCTCGGTCCTCGATCTGGGGCCGGCCTCCGGCACCGCCAACCTGGCCGCGCATACCGCCAACATGGACGTAGCGATCTACTTCGCCCAGTACCAGATCCCGGCGTCGCTGTTCATCGTGCCGGTCATCTGCGTGCTGACCTACTTCAGCGCCAAGTATTTCGATCGCCGCAGCGGCCACGTGGTCGACCCCGACCCCACCGCCCATGCCGTCGCCGATGGCGAGTCGGAGGCCCAGCGCGTGCCCGGCTTCTATGCGCTGCTGCCGATCCTGCCGCTGACGCTGATTCTGATCTTCAGCAAGCTACTGATCCATCAGATCGAAATCGGCGTGGTGACGGCGATGATCATCGGCGCCGTGCTGGGCCTGTTCTGCGAGATGGTGCGCAAGCGCCGTGAGCTGCAGGCGGTATTCAAGGGCTTCATGACCTTCTTCCAGGGCATGGGCCAGATGTTCTCCTCGATCATCTCGCTGATCATCTGCGCCGAGTTCTTCGCCGCCGGCCTCACTGCGATCGGGGCCATCGACTTCATGATCGGCGCGGCTCAGGGCGCGGGATTCGGCCTGTTCGGGATGACCCTGGTCACCTGTCTGCTGGTCGCGGTGACCGCCATCCTGACCGGTTCCGGCAACGCGGCGTTCTTCTCCTTCGCCGGGCTGGCACCCAACGTCGCCGCCGCCACGGCCGCCGGCCCGGTCGCCCTGCTGCTGCCGCTGCAGTTCACCGCCGGGATCGCGCGCTCGCTGTCGCCGGTTTCCGGGGTGATCATCGCCGTCAGCGAGGCCGCCGGCTGCTCGCCCATCGATATCGTCAAGCGCACCGCGATCCCGCTGATCGGCGGGCTGATCGTGCTGTTCGTCTATACCGCGCTGTTCGTGGGCGTGAAATGAGCCGCGATCTTCCGCGAACCGATGGTCTGAACCTGCAACGTCGAACGACTCTGCACACCTTTGGCGAGAACCGACCATGAATATTGATCAGCTTCCCGATTCGACCGACCACCTCTTTTCTCGCGATGCCACCTGGCAGGCGTGGCTGGAGGTCGAACGTGCGCTGGCGCTGACCCTGGCCGAACGCGGCATGATTCCCGCTGCCGCCGCGGCGGAAATCGAGCGCTGCGCGACGCTCGATCAGCTCGATCGCGAGGCGCTGGCCACGGACATCGAACGCACGATGTCGCCGGTAATGTCACTGGTGCGGGCGCTGGCCGAACGCTGCGACGGCGACGCCGGCGGCTACGTCCACCTCGGCGCCACCACGCAGAACATCATTCTCACCGGCAAGATGCTGCAGCTGAAGCGTTCGCATCGCTGGCTCAAGGCTCAGCTCGCCGCGCAGCTACAGTGTCTGGCGGATCTCGCCGAACGCGGCGCCGAATGGCCGTGCGTCTCGCGCACCAATCGTCGCCACGCCCTGCCGATCACCTTCGGCTACAAGGTCGCCGGCTGGATCGAGGAGCTGGAGCGTAACGTCGAGCGGCTTGAAGCGGTCGAAGCGCGCACCTTCGTGCTGACTTTCGGCGGCGCCAGCGGCGCCATGCACAGCTACGCCGACGAAGGCCAGCCGCTGGCGGAAGCGCTGGCCGCACGGCTCGGTCTCGGCGTCTCCCGGGTTCACTCCCGCGCCGCCGTCGACGGTCTGGTCGAGTACATCACCACGCTGGGGCTCTACGCCGCCGGCTGCGAACGCCTGGGCCAGGAGCTCTACACGCTGATGGCCAACGAGTTCGAGGAGGTCAGCGAAAACCAGGGGGATGAAGTGGTTGGCAGCAGTACCATGCCGCACAAGTTCAATCCCAAGTATGCCGTCAATCTGCTGGCCGAGGCCGGCGAGCTGCGCAGCCTGGTGGCGCCGGCGCTGGAAACCGCGCGTCCCTCCCACGAGGGCGATGCGTCGTGCAATTTCCGCCTCTACAAGCTGCTCGATCAGGCCGGCACGCTCGCCTATCGGGTCGCTGCCACCCAACACACGCTGCTGAACCGGCTGGTTCCCCGCCCCGAGCGGATGCGCGAGATCCTGATGGCTAACGCCGCGCCGCTGATGTCCGAGCACATCATGCTCGAACTGAGCGAAGAGATCGGCCGCCAACGTGCCCACGATCTCGTCCATGAGGCCATCGTCGCCAGTCGCGATGGCGATCTCTCCTTTGCCGAGGCGCTGTTCGGGAACGATACCGTGCGCCGCCACTACGGCGACCGGGCCGCGCTCGACCAGGCCCTCGCCCCCGAGCACTACACCGGACAGAGCCGCCAGATTGCCCTGGCGATGGCGGCCTCCGCCCGCGAACTCGCCGGGCGCCTGAACCGGGATTTCAAGGACACGGGTACGCTCGCCGAAGAAAACCGATAAGAAAAATGCACGGTAAAAAACGCTCCGATCCGGCTCACGGCAGCAGCGTGACGCCGTCATGGAAGGCACGGTCTTGCCGGCCGCGCGTTTCGAGCGTCTCGCGCAATGCGTCAATGAAGCGGCGCGCGATGGGACGCTGACCCGCCGGCGGCAGGATGCAGGCGTAGGTCAGATCGGTGGCGGGGGTGATCGGCCGCATCACCGTGCCGCCGCCCTCACCGCCAGAACCCCTCGTGGCACCACAGCAGGCCAGATCGAGCAGCCCCAGCCCGAAGCCGGCCTCGACGAAGCGCGGCACCAGTTGCGTCGAGCCGACCTCCAGCGCGATGCGGGGCTTGCGCCCGATCCCGTCGAACAGCCGCTCCAGGCGCTGGCGCCAGATCTGTTGCGGCTTGAGGGTGACGAAAGGCGAGTCCGCCAGCGCCTCGACCGGTACCCGGTCGAGCGCCGCCAACGGATGATTCGCCGGCATCAGCACCTGAGTCGTCGCCTGCAGCAAAGGCTCCACTGCCAGCTCGACGATGGCGTTCTCCACCGGCAGCGAGAGCAGGCCGATGTTGTAGCGTCGCGACCCTACCTGGCGCTCGACGTCGAAGCGACTGCCGATATCGATCTTGCAACTGAGCTCGCGACAGCCCTCGCGCAACCGGGCGATCGCCGCCGGCAGCAGCGTGGCACCGATCGGTGCGGAAGTGATGATGCGCAGGCTTTCGACCGTCTGCTGGCGGATCTCGCCGGCGATGGTGGGAATCTCCTCGACGCCATTGAGAATGTGCTCGGCCTCGCGGTAGAAGCGTTCGCCTTCCAGGGTCAGCAGCAATTTCTGGTGGGTACGCTCGAACAGCGTCAGCTTGAGCTCCGCTTCGAGCGTGGCGATCAGCCGGCTGGCGGCGGGCTGGCTCAGATTGGCCGCCTGCGCGGCCGCCGATAGCGAGCCGTGCAATACGGTCAGGCGGAAGAGTCTGAGAGCCTTGAGATTCATGCGGGTCAACGTCGCCAATGGAGCGAAGCGACGAGCCTACCAGAAGCCGGGAAAGAGACACTGCCGCTTTGGTGTAAGGCGCCGAAAGCATGCTTACCCACAAGGCGGCAGCGCGGAGATCAGTGCCCCAGAATGATAGAAGTGATCACACCGGTGGCGACGGCCGCCAGTACGTAGTCGCCGTCGATTTCCAGCCAGCGATGGCCACGCGGCGGCTCGGGCAGATCACGGTCGTGCCAGTTCTGGACCCAATGGCTATCGTCGCGATAACGATCAGGAACGTGTCCGCCTTCATGCCAGTCGCGTTGATTTGCTTGGCCCTGATGGCCCGCCTGCCCAGGATTGCCCTGACCATTGCCATGCGAGTTTCCATGGTCTTGGCCATTGCCGGGGTTACCCTGGATCGGATTGCCGCGGCCTGAATTGCCATTGCCGGGATTAGCCTGGGCAACGGCTGCCAGACCCATGGTGGCAATCAAGAGACCTGTCATCACTGCACGGTATTTCATGGATAATTTCCTGGACGATTTCATGGAGAGTTCCTTGCGCCGCGCCGGTTGAAGGACATGCGTGAAGAGATCGACAAGTTGGCGCCAGCATGACGTAAAAAGCAGGAAACAATGCTCATCAATTATGAATATGATCGCGGCGCCGAAATCAGCGTCCCAGCACGATGGCCGTGATCACCCCGGTGGCGACGGCTGCCAGCACATAGTCGCCGTCGATCCGCATCCAGCGGTGGCCGTGGGGCGGTTGCGGCAGGTGACGCGAATGCCAGTCACGCACCCAGTAGCGATCGTCGCGGTAATAGCGGCTGGCAATATGACCTCCTTCACGCCAATCATGATGGTGATCGCGGTAGCGGCCGTGATCGTGCCGGCCGTGATCGTGATGATCGTCTCGACCATGGGGGCCGCCGTGATCATGACCATGGGGCCCGTGGTCGCGGCCGCGATCATGACCGGGGCCGGGCCCATTACCAGGACCGTGTCCGTTACCCTGTCCGGGATTGGCCTGGGCGAGGCCGCCGGTGCTCAGTGCGGCAATCATGACGCCAATCGTCAATGCACGATGTTTCATGGAAACCTCCTTACGTCGCCGTCTTCACTAAACGAACAGCGAGTGAGTCCGGGGAATGCACCCAGCTTGACTCGGCAATAAGAAAACAGCGTTCACGAATTGTGCAACTCGCGCCTGTCCCATGCCGATGGGCGGTGCCCGCCGGAAAAGTCGGCGCATGGACCGCAGCGGTTCCCACTTAGCGTGCTAAGATCGCAAGCACCTCTTCCTTCGCCCGGACTCGCCGCCCGTGTCAGCCATCCCCGCTCAAACCGCAGCACCCACGCCCTGGCCCACCATCGTGCTGCTGGCGATGACCGCGTTCTGCGCCGCCGCCACCCAGCGAATTCTCGACCCGATGCTGCCGCGCCTGGCCGAGGTCTACACCACCACGCTGAGCGCCGCGTCCTGGGCGATCACCGCCTTCGCCATCGTCTACGGTTGTCTGCAGCTGGTGCTGGGACCGAGCGGGGACCGCTACGGCAAGCTGCGAGTGATCTCGCTGTTTTCCCTGCTCGCCGCCGTGGCCAGCCTGCTGTGCGCGCTATCGGGCAGCCTGGCGACCTTGATCGCGGCGCGCATGCTGACCGGCGTGGGTTGTGCCGCGGTGATCCCGCTGGCGATGGCCTGGATCGGCGATAACGTCCCCTACGAGCAACGTCAGGCGGTGCTGGCGCGGTTTCTGATCGGGCAGATCGGCGGGCTGGCCTGCGGTCAAACCTTCGGCGGGCTGGCCGCGGAGCAGGATTGGTGGCAGTGGCCGTTTCTGGTCTATACCCTGCTGTTCGCCGCCGCCAGCGGCTTGCTGTGGTACCGCGCCGGCCGTCACGAACGGCCCCAGAAGCGGGAACGGGAATCGCTCGGCGTGAGCCTGCGTCACGTAATGCAGAAGCCGTGGCCGCAGGTGGTTTTGATTACCGTGTTCTTCGAGGGTGCGGCGGTCTTCTGCGGGTTCGCGTTCGTGGCGAGCCATCTGCACATCGCCGGCGGGCTGCCGTTGACAGAAGCCGGGCTGATCCTGGCGGTGTTCGCGCTGGGAGGGTTGAGCTTCGCGCTGCTGGCCCGACGGCTGGTGCCAAAGCTGGGCGAGAGCGGACTGTGCCAAGCGGGCTGCGTGCTGATCGCGATCGCGCTGGCCGCCATCTGCCTGAGGCCAACCCCCGGCGTCGCTATCGTCGGCTGCTATCTGTTCGGGCTGGGGTTCTACATGCTGCACAACACGCTGCAGACCACCGCCACCCAGATGGCGCCGGAGCGGCGTGGCGCGGCGGTGTCACTGTTCGCCACCGCCTTCTTCACCGGGCAGTCGCTGGGTACCGCCATCGGCGGCGGGATCATTGCGCTGTCCGGTACCGCACCGACGCTGGCGTTCGCTGCCGTCGGGGTGCTGCCGGTCGGCTTCGGCTTCGCCTGGCAGATCCGCCGTCGCGACCGCGCGCTGACCGACTATGCTGCCCCTGCCGACCCGACGATCAGGTGACTGCCGTGACCGCTACCCTTGTTCACCCTCAACAGGTTCTCGACTTCTGGTTCGAGGAACTGACCCCCAAGGACTGGTTCCGCAAGGACACCGACCTCGACCGCACCATCGCCGAGCGCTTCGGCGACACCCTGGCCGCCGCCGCGCGTTGCGAATGCTGGCCGTGGCGCGAGACGCCTTCCGGCCGACTGGCGGAGATCCTGGTGCTCGACCAGTTCTCGCGCAACGTTCATCGCGATACCCCGCAAGCTTTCGCCCAGGACCCGCTGGCGCTCGCTCTGGCGCAGGAAGCGATCGCCGCCGGCGATGACGCCCGGCTGCCCACGCAGCAGCGTATCTTCGTTTACATGCCGTTCATGCATAGCGAATCGCTCGTCATTCACGCCCAGGCGGCGATGCTGTTCGATCAACCCGGCATGGAAGAGCAGGTCCGTTTCGAGCGACGCCACCGCGAGATCATCGAGCGCTTCGGGCGCTACCCGCATCGCAACGCGATTCTGAGGCGAGCGTCGACACCAGACGAGACCGAGTTTCTGAGCCAGCCGGGATCGGCCTTTTAACCGGCCTTGAGCAGGCGAACTTTCTTTTCGGTCTTCAAACGCGCGATCATGCGGCGCTGACATTCATCAGGAGCCAATCCATGACGCCGACCATCGACCTGTTGCGCAGTCATCGTTCGATTCGTGCCTTCACCGACCGGCCGATCAGCGATGACCAGCGCGAGGCGATCATTGCCGCCGCGCAATCCGCCTCGACCTCCAGCTTCCTGCAGTGCTCTTCGATCGTGCGCGTTACCGATACCGCCCTGCGCGACAAGCTCGTCGAACTGACCGGTGGTCAGCAATGGGTCGCGCAGGCGGCCGAGTTCTGGGTGTTCTGCGCCGACTTCAACCGACACCAGCAGATCTGTCCCGACGCCCAGCTGGGTCGCGCCGAGCAACTGCTACTGGGCTGTGTGGATACGGCGTTGATGGCACAGAACGCCATGATCTCGGCGGAGTCACTGGGCATGGGCGGGGTGTTCATCGGCGGGCTGCGTAACAATATCGCCAGCGTGACCGAGCTTCTGGAACTGCCGAAGTTCGTGCTGCCGCTGTTCGGCTTCTGCGTCGGCTGGCCGGATGCCGAGCCCGATCTCAAACCGCGCATGCCGCAGGCGATGCTGGTCCACGAAAACCGCTACCAGCCGGTCGATCCCGCCGTGCTGGCCGATTACGATGGTCAGATCACGCGCTACTATCAGCAGCGCGACAGCCAGCAGCGGGCCGAAACCTGGAGCGCTATGATCCAGCGCCTGATCATCAAGGAAACCCGGCCGTTCATTCTCGAATATCTGCACAAGCAGGGCTGGGCCACGCGTTAAAACCTATACCTGGCATTAAGTCACGATGAAGCCCACGCAGGCAGCGGTCGCCAGGCCCATCACGCCGTTGAAGATCCGCCAGGCCCGCGGTGTCTTCAACAGCCTGCCGATCGCCATGCCGAAGCCGGCCCAGCAGGAAATGCAGAAAAACCCGACGAACTCCATGAACAGCGACAGCACGGTCGCGTTCAGCAGCAGCGATCCTTCGTGCGGCATGAAGCCGGCGATCAGCGCAATGCCCATCACCCACGCCTTGGGATTGACGAACTGGAACACCGCCGCCTGCCAGGCGGTCAGCGGGCGCGCCCCTTCTTTAGCGGTCAGGTCCGGCGGCGGCGCGGTGGCGATCTTCCACGCCAGATAGAGCAGATAGACGGCGCCGACGATCCTGAGCGTCTGCTGCAGCACCGGAAAACGCTCGAACAGCACGCCCAGCCCCAGCGCCACGGCCATGAACAGCACGAAACAGCCCGCCATGATGCCGAAGATATGCGGCAACGTGCGGCGATAGCCGTAGAGGGCGCCGGAGGCGGTCAGCATCATGTTATTGGGTCCGGGCGTGCCGGTCATCGAGATCGAAAACAGCGCTACCGAGAACCACCAGCCAAGCGACATCATTGGCCACCCCCGGCATTTCCGCCCGGATTGGGCATATCCGACGCCGCCCAGGTGAGCGTGAAGCGGCGATTGCGCGCGCCACGATTCTTGATGCTGGCGACCTGCACGGCGCCGATCTCCGCGGTCGAGGCGACGTGGGTGCCGCCGCAGGGCTGATAGTCGATGTCGCCGATACGCACCATGCGAATCTCGCCGGCGCCGCGCAGCGGTGCCACCGACATCGTCTTCACCAGCTCGGGATGCGCGTCGAGCTCGGCTTCGCTGATCCACTCGCTGGTTACCGGATAGTCGTCGGCAATCAGCCGGTTGAGGCGTTCGCTGAGCTCGTCCTTGTCGAAGCTGGCCTCGCCCAGATCAAAATCCAGCCGGCCGCGATCAGCGCCGATACTGCCACCGGTGACGCCATGGGGCACGATCACGGAAAGCAGATGCAACGCGGTGTGCATGCGCATGTGGGCGTGGCGTCGTTGCCAGTCGATCTGCTGGGTGACGCTCTGACCCGGCTCCAGTCCATGAGTCGGATCGAGCAGGTGATGCACCTCGCCATTGTCGCCCTTGCGCGTATCGAGAACCTTCAACGTACGGCCGTCGGCGGTGATGAAGACGCCCTGATCACCCGGCTGGCCGCCGCCATGGGGATAGAACAGCGTGGCGTCGGTTACCACGACACCGTCATCCCCAATTGTCCCTGTCGTTGACCCTGTCGTTGACAACACGGTCGCCAGGCTTTCCCGAGCGTAGGGCAGTTCGCGGAACGTCAGTGCGGTAGACATCGGACACCTCTTCAGAGAATCAATCTGTACCCGGGAATCGTTTTTCATAAATCGTATGGGTACAATTTGTTGACTTTGTAGCTTTAAAGCCGAACAATTCGAGCATAAACGCCTTATTTCCTTGGTCAACTCGATTATTGTCACCATGACAATCTGGATCCCTTTACTCCCCGGACATGGCCCCCGCTATCGCGAGCTGGCCGACGCCATTGCCGCCGCCGCTGCCAGTGGCGAGCTGGCGACAGGTGCCAAGCTGCCTCCTCAGCGGCGGCTGGCGGATGCGCTTGGTGTCACCGTCGGTACGGTCACTCGCGCCTACGCGCTCGCCGAACAGCGCGGCGTGGTCAGTGCACGCGTCGGCAGCGGTACCTACGTGCGCGACGCCGGTGCGCCCCACCAGGCGTTCGACCACGTCCGTCGCGTCGCGCCGGACAGCGGCATCGTCGATCTCAGCCTGTCGCTGCCGCCTCCCCACCCACAGCGCGAGGCATCGCTGGCCCGCGCGATGCACTCCATCCAGCAGGATCCGGCGTTACTGCGCGCGGCGATCGATTATCAACCAGAGGCGGGCCAGAGCTGGCAGCGGACAGTCATTTCGGATTGGCTGGCGACACTGGGCCGCGCGGTGCCCGCCGAGGAGTTGTTGATCAATCAGGGCGGCATGCATGGCATCTTTCTGAGCCTGAGTGCCCTGCTGTCGCCCGGCGAACGCCTCGCCGCCGAACGCCTGACCTATCCCGGGCTGATCAGCGGTCTACAACAGCTCTCGCTCAAGAGCGTGGCGGTCGCGCACGACGAGGAAGGCATCGATATCGACGCGCTGGCTCGCGCCTTCGAACAGCAGCCGTTCCGCGCACTCTACGTCATGCCCGACTGCCACAATCCGACCACCGCGCGTCTTAGCGAGGCACGCCGGCGGGCGCTGGTGGCGCTGGCGCGGGAGCGTCAGTTCTGGCTGATCGAGGACGACATTCATCCTCAGCTCGATGCCGAGCCGGTGACACCGCTCTACCGGCTGGCGCCCGAATGCACGGTGACACTGTTCTCGGTCGCCAAGGTGCTTGGCGGGGGGCTGCGTGTCGGCGCCATGCGCGCGCCGCAAGCGTTGCACGGGCGGCTGATCGCCGCGCTGCGGGCCCAGAACTGGATGCCACCGCCGCTGATGGCCTCGCTCGTCTGTCGCTGGATCGAGAGCGGTGACGCCGCGACGCTGTTGCACTGGCAGCGCGAAGAGCTCGACTGGCGCTTCGATCGCGCCATGCAGATACTGGGAGAGTTTTCCCCCCGCGGCCGCCGCGGCGGATTCTATCTGTGGCTGGCGCTGCCGGGCGAGCTGCGCACCAGCCATGTGGTGGCTCAACTCCAGGCGCAGCAGGTCAACGTCAGCACGGCCGAAAGCTTCTGCCTGGGTAGTGTCAGCGCCCCCCAGGCGATTCGTGTCTGTATCAGTGCCGCCGACAGTCGCGAAGCGCTGGAGCGCGCGCTGCAGATCATCGCCACCACGCTGGGCGATCCGGATCCGATGCTGTGGCAGACCGTGTAGATCAGTAGCCTAAGCTCGTATCGACTCGATTCTCGAGCGGCCGGTCGTCAAGATAACGCTCGACGTTGGCGAAGAAGAAGCGCAGGCAGCGCGGCACGTAATCGGCGTCGTAGAGTCCGCTGTGCGGCGTGACGATCAGGTTGCGCGTGGTCCAGTAGGGCGAATCCGCCGGCAGCGGCTCCTCCGGGAACACGTCGAGTACCGCGCCGCGCAGTTGACCCGCTTCCAGCCGTTTCGCCAGCGCGGCCACATCCAGCACCGGGCCGCGACCGATATTGATCACCCCCGCGCGCGCCGGCATGGCCGCCAGTTCCGCCTCGCCGACGATATCGCGAGTATCGGTGGTCAACGGCAGCGTGATCAGCAGAAAATCGGCGTCCGCCAGCGCTTCCTTCAGCCGGCTTTGCGGCAGACTGACATCGGCGAGGGCGTGATCCCGGCCCGAACGGCTGACGCCGATCACTTTCAGATTCAGCCGCTTGGCCGCCTCGGCCGCGGCGCTGCCCAGCGCCCCCATGCCCAGGATCACTACCGTCTTGCCGTCGATGGGTTCGAGCGCGCTCTGCGCCCAGTGCTTCTCGCGCTGTTGGGTAATGAAATCCGGCAGCCGGTTGTTGAGCATCAACAGCGCGGTCATCGAGAACTCCCGGGCCCGCACCTCATGATTGCCCTTGGCATTGGTCACCAGTACCTCGGCGGGCAGGCGGTCCAGGGGAATTCGATCGACCCCGGCACTGGTGATATGGATCCAGCGCAGTTTCGGTGCCCGTGCCGCCACGTCGGCGATATCCAGCTTGCCCACCAGAATCAGCACCTCGGCATCGGCCAGCGCCGCATTCAGCTCAGTCTCGTCATGACTGAAACTCAGCGCGATACGCGATCCCAGACCCTCGAACTCCGCCAGAATGCCGAGGACGCGCTCGTCGGCGAAGTCCTTCGATTGCCGAAAATCAGGGTCGGTGTAGATATGGATATCGAGAGCGGTGGACATGGGCATTCCTTATGCGGTTCACGTCTGTTCGGGCATTGTATGACAATCGGGCGGATCGCCGGATCATCACCAAGGGTTACCGCAAAATCCCGTAGCCGGCAAATCGTCACTCGCCGAATCGATTAGAATCGCATCACTGCGTTCACACCCGACTTGTTGCCAAGGACCCGCCATGCCTGCTCTGATCCGCCGCCCCTTTGTCTTCCTTCGCCACGGCCAGAGCACCCGCAATCTCGAACGTCGCATCGGCGGTCAGCATGACGTGGCATTGACGCCGCAGGGCGAAGACGAAGCGAAGCGCGCAGGCGAGCTGCTGGGGGACATCGACTGGTCGCTGGCGGTGTCGAGCCCGCTGCAACGCGCCTACCGCACCGCCGAACTGGCGCTGGGCCGCGCGCCGGACCGGATCGTCGATGGGCTGATGGAACGCCACTGGGGCGAGCTCGAAGGCCAGCCGATTCCCGCGACGATCCCTTACATGAGCACGCCGCCAGGTGGCGAATCCTGGGACGCGTTCGTCGAGCGCATCGCCGCCACGCTCAACGCGCTGCTCGAGGAAGCCGAAACGCCGCTGATCGTCGGCCATTCGGGGCTGGTCCGTGCCGTGCGTGGCCTGACCCACGGCAGCCCGGCCGGACCGCGGTCGGCCAATGCGATCCCGCTGTGGATTGCACCGGAAGGCACAGAAAACTGGATCATTCGCCCCTTCGAGCCGGCTGACGGGTTATCGGCTTGGCGCTGAATGACCATTAGCATTGACCCCTGTCCCGATACAAATGATAATGATTCGCTTTAATCAACTAGAAGAAAAGCGATCATGGGGTTATCACTGGGCCGCCGAAACGCGTGGGACACACTCGGGCTCTGGCTCAGGGTTTGGCTCCGGCTCTGGCTCGGAATCTGGCTCGGTACCGGCTGGCTGACGAGCACGGCGCAGGCGACAGAGTATCCGGTGACAGTGACCGATCTCGCCGGGCGCGAGGTGACCCTTGCCGCCGCACCCGAGCGCCTGTTTCTCGATAATCCGCGACACCTCTTTGCCCTGGCGGCACTGTTGCCCGATCCCGTATCACGCATGAGCGGCTGGCGCGGTTCGCTGGAGAGCTTCGACCCCGTGGCGCAGGCGCGCTTCGCAGCGGCCTTTCCCGAGCTGTCCGATCTGCCGACGCTGGGCAACAACGGCAATGCCATGCCCAGCGCCGAAGCGCTGATCACCCTCGATCCGGGTCTGATCGTCGCCGATGTCTCGCGCCATGCCGAGCTGCGCCAGACACCGCTGCTGGATCAACTGGCGGCGCTGCAGATTCCGATCCTGTTCATCGATTTCCGCGAGCATCCTCTCGGCGACACGCTGCCCTCGCTCGAGCTGCTGGGTCAGGCGCTGGATGCAGAACCGCGCGCCTTCGCCCTGATCACGCGACTGCAGTCGGCGACCGCCGCTGTCGACGACTGTCTCGATGCCGTCACCCGGCGGCCCAGCGTGCTGATCGATATCGCCCCGGGGCTCAAGGTCGACTGCTGTCGCAGCAACTTCGATTCGGGTCTTGCTGACCTGGTGGACCATGCCCGGGGCGACAACATTGCCGCCGGCATGAGCCCGGGCACCGAAAACGTGCTCAGCCCCGAGACCATCCTCGCGCGCGATCCCGACGTGATCATCGCCACCGCCGCCCAGTGGGCCAAGAGCGGCTCGATTCGCGCCGGCTTCGGCGTCGCGGAAAGCGATACCCAAGGCGACATGGCCGATGTCGTGGCCCGCCGCCCGGGTTGGCCGGCGCTGTCGGCGGTCAACGACGGCGGCTTCCACGCACTCTGGCATGGTTATCACCAGGGGCCGTTCTCGGTGGTCGCGCTGCAGGCCATCGCCGGCTGGCTGCATCCGCAGCAGTGCGGCGCCCTCGATCCAGCGGCGACACGACGCGAGCTCTATCGAGACTTCATGCCGATTACCGTCGATGGCACGTTCGAGGCTACCTATCGCGCTGGCCTTTCATCACCACACTCATCACCACACTCATCACCACATTGAACGCTCGCCTTCGTCGCGGGCCACGGCCAAAACGTCAGTCAGAAAAACGATAATTCGAACCAGGGAACCCACGCCATGCCCCCACGCCGCCTCTCCAGCGCCGCCACCTTGGCGGTGCTGCTGATAGCCGCCCGCGCTAGTTTCGCGGATGACGCTCTCACGCCGCTGGTGGTGACTGCCGCCGCCGTCGCACCACAAGCAGAAGGCTATCAAGCGACGCGCTCAAACCTGGTCAATGGCCGCCCAACCGACTTCCTGAGCCAGGCGCGCACGGTCGACCAGGTCAGCTCGCAGATGCTCGAGGATAGCGGCGCCGATTCGTTGACCGATGCCATGGCCTACGTCAACGGCGTGACTCTGGGCAACACCATGGGCGGCACCGAAGCCGGCTTCATCAAGCGCGGCTTCGGCAGCAACAGCGACGGCTCGATTCTGCGCGACGGCATCCGCCAGCCACGCAATACCTTCTCGACCTTCACCACCGAGCGGGTCGAAGTGCTTAAGGGCCCGAGTTCGTTTCGCTACGGCATCCAGGAGCCTGGCGGGGTCATCAATATCGTCGGCAAGAAGCCGCAATATGAATGGCAGCGCACCATCAGTGGCGAGGGCACTTCCTTCGGCGGCGGCAATGCCAGCGTCGACGTCACCGGGCCGCTGGGCGACAGCGGTGCGGCGTTTCGCTTCATCGTCGGGCAGCAGGACGAGGACTACTGGCGCGACTTCGGCAGCAATCGTCAGACCGTGGTGGCGCCGTCGCTGAGCTGGGAAGACGACGATACCCGACTGTGGTTCGCCTACGAGTACCGCGACTACGACCTGACCCTGGATCGGGGCACCGCCTTCGTAGATGGCAAGGCAGTCGACGTGCCACGCAAGCGGCGATTCGACGAAGACTGGTCCCGCGTAACGGGCCACGATCAGTCGTTCACGGCGCGCTGGGAGCAGGATCTGAACCCGGACTGGACCAGTCGCCTGACCTACGGCTGGAACCGGCGCCAGTACGACGATGGCCAGCCGCGGGTATTGAGCGTTGCCGAGGATGGCACCGCCATCCGGCGCGCCGATGCCAATCACGGCTTCGACCGGCGCGTGATCTATACCGCCGCCGAGCTGCTCGGCGACGTAAACCTTGCCGGCATTCGCCACGAAATGACCGTCGGCATCGATCATGAGCGACGCCGCGACTATCTGGCCGACCGCTATCGCGGCGCTACCGACACGATCTCGATCTACGCCCCCGACTACGGCGATCTAAACCTGGATGGCGCCACCTATCTCGACAGCACCAGCCATCGGCTCGACGAGATCGACACCACCGGCGCCTATGTCGACGACAATCTGCATCTGGGCGAACGCTGGATTCTCGGCCTGGGCGGGCGTTATCAGCATAGCGAGCAGTATGGCGGCCAGGGCCGGCCGTTCGTGGTCGAAACCGACACCCAGGATGACGTCTTCCTGCCCCACGCCAGCCTGCTCTACAAGCTGACGCCACAGACCTCGCTCTACGCCAGTTACAGCGAATCGTTCGTTCCCAACCAACCCGATGCCGACACCGGACAGCGCTTCGATCCGGAAGAGGGTCATGGCTGGGAAGCCGGGATCAAGCAACGTTTCCTCGGCGATCGGCTGCAGGCTTCACTGGCCTATTTCGATATCACCAAGGAGAACGTCGTCGTCAGCGACAACGGCGTGTCGCGGGCGGTGGGCAAGAGCGGTTCGAAAGGGGTCGAGCTTTCCGCCCAGGGCGAATTGACCGAGCGGCTATCGGTCCTCGCCAACTATGCCTACACCGATGCCGAAGTGCGCGACGATGGCTCGGAGAATACAGGCGGCGGCACCGAAGGCAACGCGCTGCCCAACGTGGCGCGTCACACCGCGTCGCTGCTGCTATCGCAGGCGCTAGCGGTAAACCCCGATTACGGTCGTTGGCGAGTCGGCGGCGGCGTGCGCTACGTCGGCAGCCGCGAGGGCGACAGCAACAACAGCTTCAGCCTCGACGACTACACCGTAGCGGACGCCTTCGTCGCCTGGGACAACCGCTGGCTGGGCGACAACACCCATCTCCAGCTCAACGTTCACAACCTGTTCGACACCACCTACTACCCCTCCAGCGGCGGCGATACCCGGGTGGTGGTCGGCGAACCGCTGGAAGTCACGCTGCAGGCCGGCGTGTCGTTTTAATCGGTGGGATCGCGGCAGTTACACGGAGTGGGGAGATCCGCTGGGCGATCCCGACACAGGCTGGAAACCTTTCACTTGCCGTGCTGATCCGACGTTGTCTTGCCTTTGGTCGGGGCGCGTCTGAAGCGCGCCTGATTGCACGGATTAGAGAAGCTCACTGGAATCCGTGTCCGATGCTCGACTCAGGGGCTTTCGATTCATTCCGGCGCCAGCCATGAGCCTGGCATTCGCCTCATGCTGGTGCGGTTTCGTCTTCCACGGCGCTGATATCGATCCGGTAATGCGCATGCGTGGAAAGGTTGACCAGCGCATCAAGACTGAACTTGCTGACTCGACCCTTCAGCAAATCATTGACGCGAGGCTGAGTCAGCCCCAGGCGGCGGCCAGCTTCAGCCTGACTTACGTTCCAGCTTTTTACCCGCTCGCCAAGAATCATCATCAGCTTGGACCGCAGCCGCATGTTTGCCGCTTCCTCCGGGGTATCTTCGACAGCATCCCAGATGCTTGCGAAACGCTCGTTAGCCATCTCTCTATCCTCACTCTCATACTGCCATATGCCGGTTGGAGAAAGGCACATCGGAAGACGTGGTCTCTACTGTCGGCTTTTCGAGGGCTCGGGCGGCAGCTCTTTGAATCGCTGCTTGCCTAGCGCCAGATCCTTGGGAGCCGTCTTCTCGGTTTTCTTCTGGAAGCAGTGAAGGATGTAGATAGCCTCCTGTCGCTTCGCGATATAGAACGTTCTATAGGCTCCGGTTTCGTCCTTTACCCTGATTTCATAAACCCCGTTACCTACGGTTTTCATGGGTCTGGAGTCTTCGGGCTCCAAGCCAGCTTGGACCAGTCCAATCTGGTAACCCATATCTTGCTTCACTGCCTGAGGAAAAGCTCGTAGCCGATCCAGCGAGTCTCCGCAGAATTCAATCGGCTTTTCTTCTCTTGCCATGATGAACCCTTAACCAGCGCCATCAAATTATATCTAATTTGATATAACCGCAAGAATAATGTCGGATCTTATCTCGCGCCTCGAACTAAGCGCGCCGGTGCATCCCGCCTCGCCGTAGCACTCGAGATTGACCCATCCTGCGCTTAATCCCGCTTCACCGACCAGGTCAGAGATTCGCCAGCCTGGTAGGGGACGAAGGTGTTGTCGCCTTCGCCCACCGATTCGGCGACCGGGGTCGGCTGGCGCGTCAGGGTGACGAAACTTTCGTTGAGCGGCAGGCCGTAAAAGCGCGGGCCGTTCTCGGAACAGAACGCTTCGAAGTGTTCGAGCGCGCCTTCCTGCTCGAAGACGTCGGCGTAAACCGAAAGCGCGGCTTCGGCATTGAACACGCCGGCACAGCCACACGCGGTTTCCTTGGCGGCGGTGACGTGGGGAGCGGAGTCGGTACCCAGGAAGAACCGCGGATGGCCGCTGGCGACGGCCTGGCGCAGCGCCTGCTGATGCTCCTGACGCTTGAGGATCGGCAGACAATAGAGATGCGGGCGAATGCCGCCGACCAGCATGTCGTTGCGGTTCTGGGCCAGATGCTGCGGCGTCAGCGTGGCGCCAAGGGTCTCGTCACCGTCGAGCACGAACTGGGCGGCATCCCGGGTGGTGATGTGCTCGAAAACCACCTTGAGTGCCGGGAACTGACGGCGGATATCGATCATCACCTCGTCGATGAAATACTTCTCGCGATCGAAGATATCGATCTCGCCGCGCGTCACCTCGCCGTGAATCAGTAGCGGCATGCCGATGCGCTGCATCACTTCCAGCAGCGGATAGACGTCCTGAATCCGCTTGACGCCGTGCTGGGAGTTGGTGGTGGCATTGGCCGGGTAGAGCTTGGCGGCGGTGAACAGCCCCTCGGCGTGGCCACGCTCCAGCGTCTCCCGGGAGACGCTCTCGTTGAGGTAGCAGGTCATCAGCGGGGTGAAGTCGTGATCGGCGGGAGTCGCCGCCAGGATGCGCTCGCGATACGCGTCGGCCGCCTCGATCGTGGTCAGCGGGGGCACCAGATTGGGCATGACGATGGCCCGGGCAAACGTCCGGCTGGTGTAGGGAAGCACCGTCTTCAACACCTCGCCGTCACGCAGATGCAGGTGCCAGTCGTCGGGGCGGCGAATGCGAAGCGTGTCGGGCGAAGCGGTCATCGGTAACTCCTGGCTGTCGGGGGAACGAATCGGCGCTCATGATACCAGAGACCGTCTGACTGCAACGCGACTCGCGACATGCCTAGGCGGCCTCTTGTCGCTTGTTACGGCGCAGCAGCAAGACCAGCGCCAGGCAGCAGAGCAGCGCCACCAGCAGAGCGAACAGCAGCCCGGTCAGCTGCAGGCTGATCACCGAGGCGACCAGACCAATCCCGATGACAGGCAGGGAGATCGCGACATAGGCCACCACGAAGAAGGTGGAGACCACCGCCGCCTTGTTCTCGCTGGCACTCGCGGCCGCCACCGCGCCCAGTCCGGCACGGAAGGCGATGCCCTGACCGATGCCGGCGACGATCGCGCCGATGATGAAACCGGCCAGCTGCGCCGCGCCGATGCCCCAGGCGACGAACAGGACGCCGGCGAGCAGTATCCCGCAGCCCACTGGCAAGCGCCGCGATTCGGGTAGACGCCCCTGAAGCATCTGCCCGACCGTGGAGGCGATGAACAGCAGCCCCGCCACGAACCCGATCAACGCGTGATTGGTATGACCCAGCACCTTGCCCAGAAACGCCGGGGTCACGGCGGTGAAGAAACCGCACACCATGAAACCGGCAAAGGCGGCAATCGCTGCTGGCACGAAGACCCCGCGCACCTCGGCGGGCACCTTGAGTTTCTGCACCCGCAGACGAATCCGCTCGGGCCGGCTCACGGTCTCCGGCGCACGCCAGATGCAGATCACCGCGACCAGCGCGAGCACCAGATGCACGATATAGGGCAGCGCCAACGGCATGGGAAAGAGCACTGCCAGCACCCCGGCGAGCATCGGCCCCAGGCCCAGACCGCCCATGTTGGCGGCGGTGGCCACCAGCGTACCGGCGCGCTTCCACTCGGCAGGCACCAGCTCCATCACCGCCACGGTCGCCGTACCGGTGAAGATGCCCGCCGAGATACCCGACAACACCCGCCCCGTGAGAATCATGCCGAGGCCATCCGCGTGCCAGAACACCAGATCGCTGACGATCGATGCCGCCAGGCCGGCGAACAGCAATGGCCGTCGCCCGAGCTGATCGGACCAGCGTCCGGTAATCAGCAGCGCCGCGATCACCCCGGCCGCATAGACCGCGAAAATGACCGTGATCATCAGTTGCGAGAAGCCCAGCTGCTGCTGGTAGATCGGATAGAGCGGCGTCGGCAGCGTGGTGCCGATCATCGTTGCCGCGAACGCCAGGGCGACGCCCAGAAAGGGGCCGACTCGGCGGGTCTCGGTTGCGGTCGAGGAGTTCATGAATACCTTTGCTAATCAGAATGGCCCTTGCGGGAAAGCCCTTGGCGAAGCGGAAAGTCCGAAGCGGAAAGTCCGAAGCAGAAAGTCCCTTGGCGAAAAGAGCCGAACGTGACGAATGAGAAAACGCATTGTAGCCGATAGAGACGGCGTCGAAGTCTCGCTGCCCTGCTGGTCGGAGGCCCAGCCGCCGCGAGCTTCACCTGCCCATGAGATGACGTTTACGTGGCATACTATGGGGCTTCACGCACTTCCGGACGGCCGTTCTGTCATGTCGCACGCTCTCTCGACGCCCTCTACCCATGCCGACGCACTCGGCACCAGCGCACTGGGCACGCTGTATATCATTTCCGCGCCCTCCGGTGCCGGCAAGACCAGCCTGGTTCGCGCCCTGCTCGAACGTAACGCGGGTATCGGCGTGTCCGTGTCTCATACCACGCGCGCCATGCGTCCGGGCGAGCAGGATGGCGTCAACTACCACTTCGTCACCCAGCCCGAGTTCGAGGCGATGGTCGAACGGGGTGAATTCTTCGAGCATGCCTGGGTCTTCGATCGCCATTACGGCACCTCTAGAGTCGAAGTCGAAAAGCGTCTTGCCGTGGGCGAGGACGTGATTCTGGAGATCGACTGGCAGGGCGCCCAGCAGGTCCTCGAGCAGTCGCCGGACGCCGAATCGATCTTCATCCTGCCGCCATCGCGGGATGCGCTCCGTGAGCGGCTTTCCGGACGCGGCACCGACGATGACGCGGTCATCGAACGGCGCATGCGCGATGCGGTCAGCGAAATGTCGCATTACACCGAGTATGAGCACGTCGTCATCAACGACACTTTCGAACACGCGCTGACCGAGCTCGAATGCATCGTCCATGCGCGCCGTTCGCGCCGCGACAAGATGCAGGTACGCCACGCCACCCTGCTCGCCGACCTGTTGAACGACGCCGACTGATTACGGATGGGCCGCGTCGCCCTCTTTAGAGCACCCTCATGGCGCAACCTCGCGTGCACCGACGAGCGAGCGGCCAACGCGCTTGTCGTGCCCGACCGGGCTCTCTTGTCAGGCGCTGCGCAACTCCAGTAGACTGCTCGGTCCCGCAGACCCCGCAGCATGGGGCGCGTTCCCTCATTTTCTGGTAACAGGGCTACCCTCATGGCACGAGTGACCGTCGAAGATTGTCTGGACCACATCGAGAACCGTTTCAAGCTGGTAATGATCTCGTCCCAGCGCGCCCGTCAGCTCGCGCGCGGCTCCCGCGATGCGCTGCTGCCGTGGGAAAACGACAAGCCGACCGTGATGGCTCTGCGTGAAATCGCCACCGGCCAGATCGGCGACAGCATTCTCGACGAACCGGTCGAAGCCGCGCCGCCGCGCCCGCGTCCCGAGCCGACCCAGGAATACGACATCTGAGTCGCGCTTCCGGCATGATCTCCGGTCGTCTGTGGCGTCCCATGACGTCCACGGACCGGTTGCGGTCCGGGATGTTGATCAATCGGTGTCCATAACGGGTAGTTAAACGAGCAGTCAAAATAGGCGCGCGCATGTTCACCATCGATGACCTGGCCGATCGTCTCGGCGGCTATCTCCCCGACGACGAGATTCAGCAGGTCAAGCGCGCCTTCTACTACGCCGAGCAGGCCCACGACGGCCAGCAGCGCCGCTCCGGCGAGCCCTACGTCACCCATCCGCTCGCCGTCGCCAATATCCTCGCCAACATGCACATGGACCATCAGAGCCTGATGGCCGCCATGCTGCACGATGTCATCGAGGATACTAGCGTCTCCCGGGAAGCCCTCGAAGCGCAGTTCGGCGAGGCGGTGGCGGAACTGGTCGATGGCGTTTCGAAGCTGACCCAGATCACCTTCGAGGACAAGGCGGTCGCCCAGGCCGAGAACTTCCAGAAGATGGTCATGGCGATGTCCCGGGATATCCGGGTCATCATCGTCAAACTCGCCGACCGTCTGCACAACATGCGCACGCTCGGTGCCCTGCGCCCCGACAAGAAACGCCGCATCGCCCGCGAGACGCTGGAGATCTACGCGCGTATCGCCGGGCGCCTGGGTATCAACACCATTCGGGTCGAGCTCGAGGATCTGTCGTTTCAGGCGATTCATCCGATGCGCTCCGAGCGTATCAAGCGCGCGGTCGCCAGCGCCCGCGGCAATCGCCGTTCGACCATGCGTCAGATCCAGACCAGTCTGCAGCGCCGGCTCGACGAGGACGACCTCACCGGCAGCGTGGTCGGGCGTCAGAAGCACCTGCTGTCGATCTATCGCAAGATGCACGATCAGCGCAAACCGTTCGCCGAGATCATGGACGTGTTCGGCTTCCGCATCATCACCGACAGCGTCGACAACTGCTATCGAGTGCTGGGTGCGGTACACAATCTCTACAAGCCGGTGCCGGGGCGCTTCAAGGACTACATCGCGATCCCCAAGGCCAACGGCTACCAGAGCCTGCACACCACGCTGTTCGGCCCCAGCGGCATGCCGATCGAGGTGCAGATCCGCACCCGCGAAATGGAAGCGATGGCCAATAACGGTATCGCTGCGCACTGGCTCTACAAGGCCGGCCAGACCGAGCGGCCGATCGCGGCCGGCAGCCACGCCCGTGCCCGCGAATGGGTCCGCGGCCTGCTCGAGATGCAGCGCCACGCCGGTGATTCGCTGGAGTTCATCGAGCACGTCAAAAACGATCTTTTCCCGGACGATGTCTACGTTTTTACGCCGAAAGGCGACATCATGGAGCTTCCTCAGGGAGCGACGGCGGTCGATTTCGCCTATACCGTGCACACCGATATCGGCAACAGCTGCATCGCCTGTCGCATCGATCGGCATCTGGCGCCACTGTCGACCCCGCTGGAGAGCGGACAGACCCTAGAGATCATCACCGCCCCCGGCGCGCGGCCCAATCTGGCCTGGCTCAATTTCGTCATTACCGCCAAGGCACGCTCGGCGATTCGTCACGCCTTGAAGAGCCAGCAGCGCAGCGAGGCGGTCCAGCTCGGCCGCCGCCTGCTCAACCGCGCGCTCACCAGCTTCGAGACCAGCCTCGAGAAGCTGCCACCAGGACGTCTTGCCGCCCTGCTGGAAGAACTGGACCTCAAGACCGAGGACGACCTGCTCGAGACCATCGGTCTCGGCACTCGACTGGCTCACGCCACAGCACGGCGCTTGGTCGCGGATGATTCGGCCACCGACACCAGCAGCGGCGAACGCAACCTGGAACGGCTATTGGAAGAGGCGCCGCACAACGGCCCGATCGTCATCAATGGTTCCGAGAGCATGGCGATCAGCTTCGCGCGCTGCTGCCATCCGCTCCCCGGTGACCCGGTGATCGGCCATCTGTCGATCGGCAAGGGGATCGTCGTCCACCGCCACGAGTGTGGTAACCTCGATGAGTTGCGCGACGACCCTGACAAGCTGGTGACGTTGACCTGGTCGAAGCAGATCGATCAGGATTTCCCGGTTCCGCTGCGGATAGAGGTCGAGACCCGGCGCGGCCTGATCGCCGAGCTGGCCAGCCTGATCACCGATGCCGAGGCCAATATCGAACGCATCGGCATCGAGGAGCGCGATGCCAGGCTCTCGATCGTCAATCTGACCATTCTGGTCAAGGGTCGTATCCATCTGGCGCGGATCATCAAGCGCCTGCGTAACCTGAATCATATCGGCCGCATCGTTCGCGCCCGAAACTAATCGATAAAAGCTGCCCCGCCGCGTCATGCGCGGCGGGGCAGCGTTTTTTCAAGAACGCCATGCCATCAGCAAAGCATTTATGAAAAGGCTCTAAATAAAGAAACTGGAGGGTACGCCATGAGCAACAAAGCCGTCATCAACACCGATAACGCCCCGGCCGCCATCGGTCCTTATTCCCAGGCCATCAAGTCGGGCAATACCGTTTACCTTTCGGGCCAGATTCCGCTCGATCCGAAGACCATGGAACTGGTTTCCCAGGAGTTCGAGGCCCAGGCGCGTCAGGTGTTCACCAATATGGCCGCCGTGTGCCAGGAAGCCGCAGGCTCGCTGCAAGATATCGTCAAGCTCAACCTCTACCTGACCGAGCTCGACAACTTCGCCGTGGTCAACAAGGTGATGGAAGAGTTCTTCCAGCCGCCATTTCCAGCCCGCGCCGCCGTCGGCGTCAAGCAGTTGCCCAAGGGTAGCCAGGTGGAAGCCGAAGCAGTCATGGTCATCGGCGACTGAGCCCGGACGATTCAGACACCGCAGGCCATGTCGCAAGGGCGCTCAGACGCGAGCGGGCTCCGGTAGCTCGCCGCGCAGCTTGCTCACGTCCGTGCGCGGCGGCACGCCGAACATTCGGCTGTATTCGCGACTGAAATGGGATGGACTTCCGTACCCCACGCGGAAGCTGGCGGTGGCCGCTTCCATCCCTTCGGATAGCATCAATCTGCGCGCTTCATGCAGCCGAAGTTTCTTCTGAAACTGCACCGGCGACATCCGCGTGACCTGCTTGAAGCTGTGGAACAGCGATGACTCGCTCATGTTGACCATGTCCGCCAGCTCGCGAACGCGCAGCGGCTCGGTGAAGCGATCCTTGAGCACCGCGATCACTTTGGAAATGCGATGCGTCTGGGTATCGGCCACCGCGAACTTGCGCATGTGCAGACCGATCTTGCCGACCAGCGCACGATAGAAGATCTCGCGTCGCACCAGCGGCGCGAGAACGCGAATGTCCTGGGGTGAGTCGAGCAGATTCACCAACCGCAACACTGCCTCCACCAATCCCTTTTCCGCCTGCACCCGGCTGAGACCACAAGCATTGTCGGGGCATTCCTGCGGTTCGACTCCGACCGAACCTTCTTCCAGCTCCAGCACCAGATCGGTGATTTCCTGGGCTTCGACGGCAATCTTCAAACCCAGATAGGGTTTCTCCGGTGACGCTTCGGTGACCTTGCCCAGCACCGGCAGATGCACTGCCGACACCATGCAGCTCAACGGCCCGTAATGGATCTCGCGATCTCCCAGCCATACCGTCTTGCTCCCCTGCGCGATCAGGCAGAGAGAAGGGTCGTAGACCGTCGAGCCGATGCAGTTATTGACGGAAGAATTGGCGCGTATCAGCTCGAGTCCGGGCACCGCCGTGGTGGTCAGCCCCTCTTCCGGTGCCCATTTCTGAATCTGGCGAGACAGAGTATTCGCCAATTGGCCAATCTCATCATCCAGTGTTTCGAAAACAGGTTGAATGATACTCACGTCTCACCTCCTCGTTGGGCGACTGATTATTGTTTTTCGATAAAGCGCGAGTATAGGCCAGTTAACCGGCATTTTGATGACAAAAATCGATCCCTGCAGGATCGGGCAAACTCTCTGAAGAAACAGGCAAGCGGCTATCGATCTGCCGGCAGAGCGAACGTCGCTCTTACTGCCAATCAACGATTTCTACAGGATTGGGCAATCAACGACGAGTAACCCGATAACGCCTGTGCGTGGCGAAATCCTACAGTGGTCGTCCATACCCGGTGCCCATGCTCCCCTCCCGACGGTGAAACCTTTCTCGGGCTTTGCTCGCGAAATCCTTCTGGCGGATCGCGACCGGGAACAGTCAACGCGGAGTCAAAAAATGAACAAGCTCGACAAGAAACGCGTCTCGAAGCCGAGCCTGTGCCGTGGTCTGGGCGTGGTGCTATTCATAGCGCTGATGGCTGGCTGTGATGCCCGTGGCGAGGCGGAAACCGCCATTGCGCCGCCGCCTCCGGAAGTCGACGTGGCCACGGTCCTGGTGGAACCGGTCACGCTGCGCGAAACCTTCACCGGTCGCGTGGCGTCCCCGCAGACCGTACAGGTCCGGCCACGGGTGAGCGGCTATATCGACGAGGTCGCCTTCGAGGAAGGCGAGCTGGTCGAGGCGGGCGATCTGCTATTCCGTATCGACCCCCGCCCCTACGAGGCTCGCGTCCAGGCCGCCAAGGCATCGTTGGCTCAGGCACAGAGTCAGCGCCAGCTTACCGAAGTCGAGGCCGACCGATCCCGCCAGTTGATCCAGAAAAACATGATCTCCCGAGAACAGCACGATCAGCGCCAGGCGGCGGCACTCAACGCTCGGGCGCAGCAAGCGGAAGCCGAGGCCACGCTGAGCAGTGCCGAACTGGATCTGCAATATACGCGTATTACCGCGCCAGTGGCCGGGCGCACCGGTCGCGCCATGATCACCAAGGGCAACCTCGCCAGTGCCGATCAGTCGGTACTGACCACGCTGGTGTCGATGGATCCCTTGTACGTCTACTTCGACAGTAACGAAGCCGAGGCGCTGAGCGCGCAGACGCTCCTGGCCCAGGGCAAGGCCGCCGCCACGCTGCGCATCGGCCTGACCGGAGAGACGGGCTTCCCTCATCAGGGAAAGCTGGATTTCGTGGACAACCAGATCAACGCGGATACCGGCACGCTGCGCTACCGCGCCGTTCTACCCAACCCGAATGGCGCCTTCAGGCCCGGCCAGTTTGCGCGCGTGGAGATGCCCGTGGCTCAGCTCGACGAGGCGATGCTGGTGAATCGCAAGGCGGTGCTCGCCAATCAGGACCGTCGCTTCGTCTACGTGGTCGGCGACGACGACACCGTGATGCCCCGTCAGGTGCAGCTCGGCCGCGAGGTGGGTGATCTGGTGGTGGTCCGCGAAGGCCTCCGGGCCGGCGAGCGGGTAATCGTCAACGGCACCCAGAAGGTGTTCGCCCCCGGCATGCCCGTCGCGCCCAACCCGATCGCCATGCGCGGGGCGGCCGTCGGCAACGACGTCGCCGTCAACCTGCCCTAGCGCTTCCCGGCGTTTCACTCTCGAACGCGCCTCTCCCAAGCGCCTCTCCCTCGGAACGACAAGACGCGGCGGGCATCGTCCCCGCCGCCCAGGAGCCAGTCGTCATGAATTTCTCCCGTTTCTTCGTGGACCGGCCGATTTTCGCCGCGGTGCTGTCCATCATTATTTTCGCCGTGGGGGCGATCTCGATACCCAACCTGCCGATCAGTGAGTACCCGGAGGTGGCGCCGCCCTCGGTGCTGGTGCGCACCGTCTATCCCGGCGCTAACCCCAAGGAAATCGCGGAAACCGTGGCGACGCCGCTGGAGGAGGCGATCACCGGCGTCGAGGACATGATGTACTACAAGTCCGTGGCCGGTTCCGATGGCGTGCTGCAGATGACCATCACCTTCCAGCCCGGGACCGATCCCGAACAGGCCACCGTGCGTGTCCAGAACCGGGTCAGCCAGGCGCTAGCGCGGTTGCCGGAAGCAGTGAGGCGGCAGGGCGTGACCACCCAGAAGCAGTCCCCCACCTTCCTGATGGTGGTGCACCTGGTCTCGCCGGATGACAGCTACGATACCCTCTACCTGCGCAACTACGCGCGCCTGCACGTGCGCGACCAGCTGGCGAAGATTTCCGGCGTCGGCGAGGCGCAGCTGTTCGGCGGCGGCGATTACGCCATGCGCGCCTGGCTGGACCCCGACCGCATCGCCTCCCATGGCTTGACCGCCGGCGACGTGGTCGAGGCCATGCGCGAACAGAACGTCCAGGTCTCCGCCGGGCAGATCGGCGCCGAGCCGATGCCGGACAGCGATTTTCTCACCCTGATCAACGCCAAGGGCCGCCTGGCCACCGAGCAGGAGTTCGGCAACATCGTGCTCAAGGTCGGCAAGGATGGCGAAGTCCTGCGACTCCGTGATGTCGCTCGGCTCGAGATGGGCGCGGGCGACTACACCCTGCGCTCCCGGCTGGACGGCAAGGAGGCGGTGGCGATCGGCATCTTTCAGTCGCCCGGCGCCAACGCCCTGGAAATCCGCGAGCGGGTAGTCCGGACCATGGACGCACTGGCCACCCAGTTTCCGCCGGGGGTGGAGTATCGCACCGTCTACGACACCACCCTGTTCGTCAGCGACTCGATCCGCTCGGTGATCCAGACCCTGCTGGAGGCGATACTGCTGGTGGTGCTGGTGGTGACGCTGTTTCTGCAGACCTGGCGTGCGTCGCTCATTCCGCTGCTGGCGGTCCCGGTCTCGGTGGTGGGGACCTTCGCGGTGCTGTTGCTGCTGGGGTATTCGATCAACACCCTGACGCTGTTCGGGCTGGTGCTGGCGATCGGCATCGTCGTCGACGACGCCATCGTGGTGGTGGAGAACGTGGAGCGCAACATCGGCCAGGGGCTGGCGCCACGCGCCGCCGCCCACCAGGCGATGCGCGAGGTGTCAGGGCCGATCGTCGCCATCGGCCTGGTGTTGTGCGCGGTGTTCGTGCCGATGGCATTCCTCTCCGGCGTCACCGGCCAGTTCTACCGCCAGTTTGCGGTCACCATCGCCATCTCCACGGTGATCTCGACGATCAACTCGCTGACGCTGTCACCGGCACTGGCCGCGATGCTGCTCAAGCCCCACGACGCGCCCAAGGACCGCCTGACCCGAGTGATCGATTTCCTGTTCGGCTGGCTGTTCCGACCGTTCAACCGTTTCTTCAACGCCAGTTCCAGGCGCTATCAGGGCGTGGTGTCGAGCAGCCTGCGCCGTCGCGGCGCGGTGTTCGTGATCTACCTGGTCCTACTGGGATCCACCGGTTATCTGTTCCAACTGGTGCCGCCGGGATTCATTCCGGTGCAGGACAAAATGTACCTGATCGCCGGAGTGAAGTTGCCGAAGGGCGCCTCGCTGGATCGCACCGATGACCTGCTGCGCCAGGTGGTGGATATCGCCATGAAGACCGACGGCGTCGAGCACGCGATCTCGTTCCCCGGTCTCAACGCGCTGCAGTTCACCAACACCGCCAACACTGAACTGACCCCATAAAGTTGGACGGTTCAATTAGTCGGCTCTCAAGGCCTGGGTCCTGTACTGCACAGGGCTCAGGCCTTTTAGTGTCAGTTTGATGCGTTCGTGATTGTAGTAGTGGATATAGTGATCGATCCCTCGCTGCAGCTGCTCGAGCGTCTCGAACCGATTCAGGTGGAAGTACTCGGCCTTGAGGGTGCCGAAGAAACTCTCCATCGCCGCGTTGTCCAGACAGTTGCCTTTCCGCGACATGCTCTGGACCAGGGATCTCTCCGCCAGCAAACGCCGGTAAGCGGGATGTTGATAATGCCATCCTTGATCGGAGTGCAGCTGCGGCTTGTCCGCTGGATTCAGTCGAGCCAACGCCTTATGCAGCATGCCACTCACCAGTGATAGGGCCGGCCGCTTGCCTGTCTGGTAGGCCACGATCTCACCATTGTAGAGGTCCATGACCGGCGACAGATACAGTTTCTGGCCGTTGACGCTGAACTCCGTGATATCGGTGACCCACTTCTGATTAGGCCATTGTGCCTGGAACTGGCGGTCGAGCAGATTGGGCGCGATTCGCCCTACGGTTCCTCGATAGGAGCGGTATC